>NZ_RBRE01000008.1 GCF_003700275.1 Pseudomonas cichorii
GTCCGCTACGCTCTGGACCGTTCACGCTATGACGCCAAACCCGAACAGCTCAAGCCATTGCCGGTCACTGGCCAGTGGAGCGCCTTGCCAGAGCTCAAGACCCGCAGCTACACCTTGCGCCAGCTCTACGACGGTTATGTCTACGTGTTCGACGAAACGGCGGGCACCCTGCATGAGTACAGCGTCTCGGCATCCGATGCCTGCCTGACGCGCATCGTCTGGACGGAGGCTCATCTGGGCCAGGATGTTCGCAGCGGCGAAGGCGAGGGCAGACCTTACCTGCTTTACCCGCGCAAGAACCGCCTGCACCTGGCCTTTTCCCCTGTGCAATGGACCTGGCGAATCTGCGAACACATGCGCGCTCATGCTGATAACCGGGCCTTGTGGATGAAGCCCCTGGACCTGGCAAACTTCAGATCCAACCTGAACGGCCCCGGCACTTTACCGCTGTTTCAGCTCGCCACGGCTGTGGCCGACATCGACGAGGATTACGTGGTCGAGGACCAGCGCTTCGCCGACTCGTCCATACCGACTTCCGAGCCAGTGCCTCAGCCCGAACAGCCCGCAGAGCCGAGCTTTAGCCCGCTTGGTGCCGATGTGTATTGGCGGGGCAGCGTCCCGGACCAATACAGCTCGCTGCTGATTGCGCTGGACGATCCTTTGGCCGTGCTCAACGACCTGGGCCTGCAACTGGCGGGTGATCAGGCCGCGCTTCGGGTCTGGCAACAGGAACATGAGCACAAACTGCAAATTGCCCAGACCGTCACCCAACTGTGCGGCGCCAGGGCTGAAACACAACAATTGCCCGTGGCTGTACGCGACGATAGCGCCGGCACTCAGAAGTACCTGAGCGATCTCGAAGCCTATTTCGAGCAGCTTGACCAGGAAGAAATGCTGCTCATGCACGGCAATGCGCAGGGCAACTCCCCGGCCACGCTGCACATCCTCCAGAGCGCAGAAATGCGTCGGAGCCTGCAGGCCCGCTACGGTCAGACTCCCTCTGCTGAGGACATAAAAGACTGGCAAGCCCGCGAGAAATGGCGTCGTGAAGTCGACCTCAAGGGCGCCCGCGACCATCTGCGCCAACACCTGCCCACCAGCGAAACCCTGCTGCAACAGGTACGCGACACCCAGGCCGACCTGCAGACCTGGGCCGAATATCTGGGCAACGATCCATTCAGGTTGTTTGTCGATACCTGCAACCCGAGCAATCTGCTGTACCTGCAAACGGTCATGACCCATCTGCTGATCATCTATGGGCAGGATCAACAGGCCAGCGTCTGGCTGGCCGAGCAGGAAGCCAGGGCCAGCAGCCTGTTCGGCACCCTGCGCTACGGCTTTTCCCCGGCCCTCAAGGATGCTCTGGAACAGCAAGCCAACGCCCTGTTCAGTGGCATTGGCGACTTCACCAACCTCGCCACCCGTGCCGGTGAACTCAACGCCGCGCTCAACCATCAGGGTTTTGCCGACAGCGCCTGGATGAAAAACCTCAAACAGCCGGTGCGCGACACCTTCAAGGCCCTGCGTGAACTGGCCGCAGGCGCTGGCAAGGCCGTGGCGGAAAACATGCTGCTGGCCTGGGTGCCGGTCGACAGCCGTCTGGCGTTGGGCAAGCAACAGAATATTCCGGCCTTGATCCGCAGCCTGTTGATCGGCCAGATCCTGACCAATATGCCGGAACAGGTGCGCATCGACCAACAACTCGCCTCCCGACTCAAACAGTGGAAACGCGAATGGCGCCTGCTCTCCAGTCAGATCGCCGACACTCGCCACAGTTGGTTGTACCCGCTCGATCCCCGCAGCCGCCGCAGCACCGCACGCCACCTGCAGAAGCAAATGGACGCGCTACGCCTGCACGAACTGAAAATCCCCGGCCTACTGGACTTCCAGAACAACCAGTACGCCCAGTTGCTGCAGGATGAAATTCGCGCCTTTTTCAACTCGGGCCTGGATGTCGCGAAGGACTGGCACACCCGCGCCAAGGCCTGGAGCGAACGCCTCGGCGGCTTGGGCGCTGGCAATCACCTGGGGCGTGATCCTGATCAACTTCCTCAACACCGCCATGCTCTATCAGGACCTGACCCGCGATGGCGAATTCAGCGGCAAGGATATCGTCAAGGTCGGTTACAGCCTGGGTTATAGCGCCAACTTGCTGATGGCGGTGTTTGTCGAAGCGCCTTGGGCGGTGATTCGGGAGGCGAAGCCGGTGCTGATAGGTGGATATGAAGTCGGAATTCTGGATCGGTCTGCCGCTTATTGGAAAGCTCAGGGGAATACGGTCTGGGGAGAGGCGCTTCGCGGTTTCAGGGTCACGATGGTGGCCTTGGGGGCCTTTGCGGTGGTGGCTGCGGTATTGGAGATAATAGATATCGCAGGCGATATAAAAAATGCGAAGACCTTGGAAGAAAAAATTGCGCTATATGTCAAGGGCGCTGCAGTTATTGCAATGCTTGGTGGAGGATCGGTTCAATTGGCTGCGGGCTTGAGGCTGACCAAGAAACTTGTATTTTTTGCAAGTAGTCCATGGTTTGCCGTCGCTCTTCTAATCGCTGGCGTTGTTTATTTAATCGCCAGCCTTGTCTTGAATTACTTCAAACAGGACAGCGTGGGGTGGTGGTTGAGAAAGTGCTGCTGGTCGCGCTCATTTGAGCATCGCCATGCTGACAACCCGGAGGGCGAAGCCGAGGAAAAACGTTCTCTACTGGCTATTCAACTAAGTCCACAAATTTTTATCAAAAGTACGATGGATTACAGGCAGCAATATACAGTGAAGGGTGGCCATGCAAAGGTTGCTGTACGAAACGGTGCCTGGATACAGCTTCGCTTGCCTGAAGCCGTGCGCGGGAAATTGGTTGCGCTTAATGTTATCAGCAGTAAACGACCGTTAGGTGTTCTGCCAACAGTGCAGGCAGAAGCCCCTCTAGTGGACATCTTTGAATGCCGCGGTCAGTTCACCCCTCTCAAGGAATTAGGCAGACTCGGCAGTGAACGACCGCCCTATACGCGATCAAATCTGCATTTCCCGATTTTTCCTCCCGGCGAAGATGTCGTTTGGCAAACCTGGGTTCCGCTCGAAGACGATGTCGACTATATCGAATTGCAAATCTGGTATCCGGCGGGAATGAACGCAGCCGAGCAAGACGATCAGCATTATCTTTATCAGATAGAGCCTGACAAACAAGGGAACATTACAGTTGATGGCACCTTGTTCACTTATCTTGAAGTCTCGAAAAAAAGCCGCGCCAATGCACTGATTCTTGTCGTTCCGGAGTAAGAAATTCCATGACTCTTATCAATACCTGTGTGGCCAGCCAGGACGCACTTTCCAGCAGTGACTCATCCGTAATGCTGTGGAGTATCAAAACATTCGATTGTTCTCCCAAAGAGTTGCTAATACTTCACATTCTATCGATATCTGTAAACCTTCTACCTTTCCTTTTCTGCACATGGTTGCTATGGGATGATTTGCCTGAGTTGATGGGTTTACTTATAAGTTTTGGTTGCGCTGCTGTGATTTATTCAACTTATTTGATCGTGTTTCTCGCCAGGCAGAAGACGGTATTCAATTATCATATCAAACGACTGTCAGGCTATCTGGAGTATTATGATTACTACCCGAACTTTGCAGGCCCGCTCTTCAAGGGTATTGCCATTTTCGCCATGCTGCTATTTCTCGGCGTTGCCTTGTTTTCCGGCTCCTTGCTATTTCTGATCGGTCCAGCGGCCATTGCTCTTGGGGCAGCACGCTTTTTGCTGAATTGGGAAAATAAAATTCACAATGAACAAAGCTTGCCTTGGAGCGAGCACAATTTTGTAACGATTGATCGCAAGCGCTCAATCATCGTTATCCATTGCACTGACATAACAACAGGATTTGTCGCCCACCTTCCCAGCAAGGAGCTATTCGAGCAGTACCTGCAATTCCTGCATTCCGTCCTGCCGTCCACTGCCGAGTTCATGGAGAAATCCTGGGAGTGGTAAAAGCTCGGTGCGGGAAGCAGCGAGCTTTTTAAGTCTTGCCGGACAAGCCTTACATGGCGCGTTCGTTCGCTTCGCGCTGTTCACAGGTCATGAAGCCTTTGTGGTTGACGCGGCCGTCGCCATTGAAGCTGACGTGATAGACCTGCTTGTGGCCATCCTTGCTCATCACGTAGTTATTGCAGGTTCCGGGATTGACCTTGCGGTCGATCGTCGAGGACGGTTCGCCGCCGATGGTCAGTACTTGCTGCCGGGTCATGCCGTCTTCGACTTGCTTGACCAGCGGCTCATTGCGATAGGTCACGTAGTCCATCGGATTCTGCACAGTAGTCGTGCCACAACCCGCCAATGTTCCCAATACACAAGCTGCCGCGAGAATTTTCTTGTACATCGCTGTATCTCCGCATGACAAGGCCGTTCATGGCCCGATATCGCTTGGAGCAGAGAAGGTGCGCGAGAGTTCGATAATAGATGGCGATGAGGCATCTGCTGTGTTTGTCATATTTTCCTGTCTTGCTGCCAAACACCGCTAAGGTTAGCTATTGGCTCAAGTCCGCCTCAGGAGAATGCATATGGCGCAAGAACAAGCTACGCGGTATCCGCTGCTGCTGGTCCCGGGCCTGTTGGGATTTGTGCGTCTGCTGGTCTATCCCTACTGGTTCGGCATCATCAAGGCGCTGGAGCGGGGAGGGGCGACGGTGATTCCGGTGATGGTTTCCGGGGTCAATTCCACCGAGATACGTGGCGAGCAATTGCTCAAGGTCATCGAGAAAACCATTCGCGAAACCGGGGTGAGCAAGGTCAACCTGATCGGCCATAGCCAGGGCGCGCTGACCGTGCGTTATGTTGCCGCCAAGCGGCCGGATCTGGTGGCTTCGGTGACCTCGGTAGCCGGTCCCAATCAGGGTTCCGAACTGGCGGATTACCTGGAGCGTACTTTTCCGGTGGGCACTCCTGGCGGGCGTGTCGTCAATGCGGTGATCGGTTTGCTGTCGTGGACGATCACCGTGTTCGAGACCGGCTACCGCGGGCCGAAGCTGCCGATGAATATCTCGGCCTCTCACCAGTCGCTGACCACCACCGGGGTTGCGCTGTTCAACAGACAGTATCCGCAGGGATTGCCGCAAATCTGGGGCGGCCAGGGCGAAGAACTGGTCGATGGCGTGCGCTATTACTCATGGTCCGGGATCCTGAAACCGGGCATCACCAATCGAGGCCGCAACCTGATCGACGGCACCAACGTGACCTGCCGTATCTTTGCCCGCACCTTCGTCAAGGAAAAAGGCCAGTGCGACGGTATGGTCGGACGTTTCAGTTCGCACCTGGGGACGGTGATCGGCGATGACTTCCCGCTCGATCACTTCGATATCGTCAACCAGACCTTTGGCCTGGTAGGCAAGGGTGCCAATCCCGTCAGATTGTTTCTGGAGCACGCTGCACGCCTTAAAGCCGCCGGCCTTTAGGCGCTCTTCCGCAGCGGGGTTTTCCAGCGCTCTGCGAGGATGACTCCGCCCAGGGTCAATGCGCCGCCCAGCAGGTGATAGAGCGCCAGGCGCTCGTTGAGGAAAGCGGCGGCGATCAGCGCAGTAGCAATCGGCATCAGGTTGAAGAACAGCGTCGTGCGGCTGGGCCCCAGGCGCATGATGGAGGTCATCCACAGCCATGGGGCCAGCATCGAGGTCGGAATCGCCGCATACAGGACCAGAGGAATGTTGCTCATGTTCAGGCCGGTCCCAGGCGAAACAATAAACAGCGGAAACAGCACAATGATCGCCACCAGAATCTGCATATACAGCAACTGCAAGGGCGGCAGGCGCAACTGCCATTTCTTCAGCAAGGTGCTGTAGACGGCGTAGGCCGCAGCGGCGACCAGAATCATTGCATCCCCGCGATTGACGCCCTGCTCCACAAGCCCGCCCAGATTACCGGCCGACACCACCACGACCACGCCGGAAAAAGACAGCAAGGCCCCAAGCAATGCGCCAAAGGTCAGACGGTTACCCAGGCAGGCAATCGACAGCCCCAGCGCCATCATCGGCACAAGGGACTGAATGATCCCCATGTTGGTGGCGGTGGTCATGCCGGCTGCGAAATACGCCAGGCTCTGGTACACCGCCATGCCCAGCACACCCAGGATGACGATCTTGCCCAGTACCGGCCTTATAAGTGCACGGTTCTTCCATACCGGGCCGAGCATGAACGGCGTGAACAGCAGGCCGGCCAGCAACCAGCGATAAAAGCCGATCTCGGCAGGGAAGATCACTTCCGAGGCGGCCTTGGTAATGACGGTATTGGCTGCCCAGATCAGGATGGTCAGCAGGGGAAATGCGTATTGCATGGGGTAACCGATAGAAAACCTGAGTGGATTATCCGCCCGAACAGCTCCCATGGCTCGACATATATCGCAACATTCTTGACTACACTGCTTTCAGGCTGGGCTGTTCGGCACGGTCGTTCTGGAGAGTTGATTGATGAAGATGCTCGGTATTTCTTTGTTGCTCGCTGGTCTTATGGTCTGCGCTCAGGGTTTTGCCGCCACCGCGCAGCAGAACAAGATGACCTCCTGCAATGCTGACGCCAGTGCCAAATCCCTCAAGGGCGATGAACGCAAGGCATTCATGAGTACTTGTCTCAAGGCTGCACCTGCTCCGGCGCAAACCCAGCAGGAAAAAATGAAAACCTGCAACGCGACAGCCACCACCCAGGCCCTAAAGGGCGATGCTCGCAAGAGCTTCATGAGCGATTGTCTCAAGAAGAAATAATTTTTCGCTGATGCCTGCCCCAGGCTGAGTTCCGGTCCGAGTGCGGGAAACAAAGCCTTCGGGCCCATTTTTCGACGCGGTTGCGGGGGCGACGGGCGCGCTATTGCTGTTGCGACCTTCGGATCACTGGTTCTCGGCACTGAACGCTGGCAGACTGCCGTCTTCCTTGGGCCGCCCGTTGAGGCTTTATGTCAACGTTTTCTGTGCGTCAGGTGCTATTGGCCAGCTGGATTCTGGTCTTTGGCGGCTTGCTGCTGATCTTGCCTTTCAAGCTTCTGCCAAGCCTTTTGGCTGGTCTGCTGGTCTACGAACTGGTCAACATGCTGACTCCCAGGCTGCAACGCCTGATTTCCGGGGAGCGTGCCCGCTGGCTTGCCGTCGCCTTGCTGGGGACCATCATTGTCAGCCTGCTGACGCTGGTTTTTGCCGGCGCCATCAGCTTTGTCCTGCACGAGGCGGAAAATCCCGGCGCGTCGCTGGACAAGTTCATGATCCTGGTGGACCGCGCCCGCGGCCAGTTGCCGCCGTTCATCGATGCCTACCTGCCCGCCAGTGCGGCCGAGTTCCAGGTATCGCTCGGGCAATGGCTGCAAAAGCATATCGGTGAATTGCAGATGATCGGCAAGGGCGCGGCGCACATGTTCGTGACCATGCTGATCGGCATGGTGCTCGGCGCGATCATCGCCTTGCAGCGCATCTCCGACGTGCATACCCGCAAGCCGCTGGCCGCGGCGCTGTTCAATCGCTTGAGCCTGCTGAGCCGTGCGTTTCGCAATATCGTCTTTGCCCAGATCAAGATATCCCTGCTCAACACCGCCTTTACCTCGGTGTTCCTGGCGATTGTCCTGCCGCTGTGGGGCATTCACCTGCCGCTGACCAAGACCCTGATCATCATGACCTTCCTGCTCGGCCTGCTGCCGGTGGTCGGTAACCTGATGTCCAACACGCTGATTTTCATCGTCGGCATGTCGGTGTCTATCTGGGTGGCCTTTGCGGCGCTGACCTACCTGATCGTGATCCACAAGGTCGAATACTTCCTCAACGCGCGGATCGTCGGCGGGCAGATCAATGCCAAGTCCTGGGAACTGCTGCTGGCCATGCTGCTCTTTGAGGCAGCCTTCGGCCTGCCGGGAGTGGTGGCAGGGCCGATCTACTATGCGTATCTCAAGAGCGAGTTGCAGAAGGAAGGATTGGTGTAGGGGGCGCTGCAAGCTACAAGCTTCAAGTTAAAGCGCTGTCTGCTTTTTCTTGCCGCTTGTAGCTTATTGGCCTGCCGCTGCTATCCATATCTCTTTTTGGCTTCGATCGCCAGGCCGCTGCCGATGCTGCCGAAGATATTGCCTTCCACATGGCGGGCATTGGGCAGCATGGCCGAGACACTGTTGCGCAACGCCGGAATGCCGCTTGAACCACCGGTGAAGAACACCGTATTCACCTGCTCGACACCCACGTCTGCATCGCTCAGCAACTTGCTCACGCTGTCACGAACCCGCTCAAGTTGGGCGTCGATGGCTGCCTCGAACATGGCCCGGCTCAGGTCCACGCTCAGGCCGCTTTCGATGCGGTCCATCGGTACGTGGCGGTTTTGCGCGTGGGTCAGCTGAATCTTGGTTTCTTCCACTTCCATGGCCAGCCAGTGCCCGGCGCGCTGCTCGATCAGCTTGAACAGGCGGTCGATACCACCGGTGTCCTCGATGTCGTAGCGCATGCTGCCCAGCGCCAGCTGGGATTTCTGCGAGTACACGGCGTTGATGGTGTGCCAGGTCGCGAGGTTCATGTGGTGGCTGGTCGGCATGTAGGCACCGCTTTTCATGCGGCTGCCATAACCGAACAGCGGCATCACGCCCTGCAGGCTCAACTGCTTGTCGAAGTCGGTACCGCCGATATGTACGCCGCCGGTGGCCAGGATGTCGTCGTGACGGTCGTCATGGCTGCGACGCTCCGGTGACAGGCGCACCAGCGAGAAGTCCGACGTACCACCGCCGATATCGACGATCAGCACCAACTCTTCATTGCTGATGCCGGACTCATAGTCGAAGGCGGCGGCAATCGGCTCGTACTGGAACGAAACGTCCTTGAAGCCGATCTTGCGGGCGACATCGGCCAGGGTGTCTTCGGCTTCCTGGTCGGCTTGCGCATCGTCATCGACAAAATGCACCGGACGCCCCAGTACCACTTGCTCGAACTCACGGCCAGCGGTGCGTTCTGCGCGCTTTTTCAGCTCGCCGATGAACAGCCCCAGCAAATCCTTGAAAGGCATGGCGGTGCCGAGCACGCTGGTATCGTGCTTGATCAGCTTGGAACCCAGCAGGCTCTTGAGCGAGCGCATCAGGCGACCTTCGTAGCCTTCCAGGTATTCGTGCAGCGCCAGGCGGCCATACACCGGGCGGCGTTCTTCCATGTTGAAGAACACCACTGACGGCAGAGTGATCTTGTCGTCCTCCAGCGCAATCAACGATTCCACGCCAGGTCTTTGCCAGCCGACAGTGGAATTGGACGTGCCGAAATCGATGCCGCAGGCACGGGCCGGGGATTGGTCATTCATGTCTTTTACGTTCCAGTCAAAAAACGGCCGCGCAGTGTATGTCAGTGCATCGTGATTGCGTAGTGCCGTCAGGCGAATGGAGTCACGGCGTCTTCCATGACATGATCCGCCGCCTTGTGGCTGGGGCACGCAATTCAGTCAGCCTGCATTCTCGTTTGTAATAAGGAAGTTCAATGTCAGTGTTCAAGGGATCCTTGCCGTTCTACCTTGCCGTCGGCTTGCTACAGGCCATGGCGATGGTGCTCGCCCTGGAGTTTGAAAAGATTTCTGTGGCGGTGGGGGTTCTGGTGTTCGGGGGCCATCTGCAACTTCTGGGGAGCCATTTCAGGCAGCGTGGAGCCTGGATTCTGGCTGGATTGCTGGCTCTGGTCCTGACGCTGGTCACTGAGTGGGTGTTGCACGAGCCGTCCAGGTGGTGGCGGGAAGACTGGACGCTTGGCGCGCTCATCGTGGGTTATACCTGCTCGGCTTTCATCCTGAGCTGGCCATCCGGCAGCAGATTGCATCTGCCCTACCGGGAGCTGTTCCGGCACGCCTGGAACAACGCCCTCATTCTATTGCTGGCCCTGTTACTGACCGGGCTGTTCTGGTCACTGTTGCAGCTATGCGTCAGCCTGTTTGAGATGATTGGCATCACCGCGTTCAAGGAAGTCATCAAGACTCGTAACTTCAATATCATCAGCCTGTCCCTGGTTTGTTCGCTGGGCATCCGCATGGGCTGCGAGAACGACAAGGTCATCGGCATGCTGCGTGGCATTCTGCTGAACCTGTGTCGCTTTCTGGCGCCATTGTCGGCGTTGATCGTGGTGCTGTTCACCCTGGCCTTGCCGTTTACCGGGCTGGAGTCGATCTGGAAGACGGGCCATGCCACGACGATCCTGCTCGGGCTTGTGGCCGCGAATATCTTTTTGATCAATGGCGTTTTCCAGGACGGTAACCAGCCGCGCCCCTATCCGCAGTGGCTGATGTGGGGGATCAATGCCAGTCTGCTGGCGTTACCGGTATTGGTGGTCCTTGCAGGTTATTCGACCTGGCTGCGTATCGAGCAGTACGGGTTGTCTCCGTCGCGCATTGTCGGCCTGCTGTCGGTGGTCGCGGCTGCTCTGTACAGTCTGGCCGCGGTGTGGGCGGTCTTGAGGTCCGGGTCTGTCTGGCTTGGCAACTGGCGGGTAACCAATCCATGGCTGGCCCTGTTGGTGTGTCTGGTGGTGGTGTTGATTTACACCCCATGGCTGAATCCGCAAAAGTTCAGTGCCCGTGATCAGGTACAACGCCTGAAGGACGGTCGTACTTCACCGGACAGTTTCGACACCTATAACCTGCGCAATCGGCTAGGTAAGCCGGGGCGCCAGGAGTTCGAGCGTCTCCTGGCTGATATGGATAGCCTTCAGCAATTTGAACCGGAGGTTCGTGCAAGGCTCAAGACCCGGATGTACGACACTTATAATGGGGCTTTTCGCTATATCCCCAAGCAGCCTGTGCCTGAGCACAACTTCATCTGGATCGGGTTACCGGTAGATGGCCATGAACAGTTTTCCAACCCCGAGCTTGGGAGCCTCAATTGCAATCGGTACCGGTGCGGCATGTGGGCTGTGGATCTGGATGGCGATGGACAGAACGAGGTGATTCAGTTTTCTTCCGAGCCTAGCCAGATGTATTTCTTCAGGTTTGATTCCGACGGCGTCTGGAAAGAGGCCGGAAGAATGGATGGCCCGTCCCATAGTGCCAAAAAATGGGCTGATCTGGTGCGAGAAGGCAAAACCAGGGTCGTCGAGCCGACTTATCGAAGCCTGGAAATTGGTGGGCAGTTGTATACCCCAACAGAAACCGATCGCAAATCAAGGCATCAATAGACGGTGCACTGTCATCTATTACGAGCGTTTGCGGATACACTCTGCGACTTGAGCTCTCCAGGCGTCATCCCGTGACAGGAACGGCAGGTACGTCAGGTGTAGCTGGACATATTGGGGATGGGTGATCGTTAGATGGATTTCAAAGATTATTACAAGATTCTCGGCGTTGAGCCGACGGTCGATGACAAGGCGCTCAAGGCGGCCTATCGCAAGCTTGCGCGCAAGTATCATCCGGACGTCAGCAAGGAGTCGGGGGCGGAAGACAAGTTCAAGGAAGCGTCCGAGGCTTATGACGTCCTGAGCAGCCCGGAAAAGCGCGCCGAGTATGACGAGTTGCGCAAGTACGGACGCCAGGGTCGACCTTTCCAGCCGCCACCCGGCTGGCAGAGCCGTGCCGGTGCTGGCGGTGGCGGTGGCGGCTTTGGTGGCGATACCACGGACTTCTCCGAATTCTTCAGTTCGATCTTCGGTGGTCGGGCTCAGCAACAGGGTGGCCGTTCTCGTACCCAGGGCCGCAAAGGGCAGGACGTGGAAATGGAGCTGGCGATCTTTCTTGAAGAAACCCTGTCTGGTGAATCCAAGCAGGTCAGCTTCAAGGTGCCGCAGCACAGCCCCAATGGCCAGCGCATGGGCGACATTACCAAGACCCTGAACGTGAAGATTCCTGCCGGGGTCGTGGATGGCGAGCGTATCCGTCTCAAGGGCCAGGGCGCTCCGGGAATTGCCGGTGGCGAGAATGGCGATCTGTACCTGATCATCCGCCTGGCACCGCATCCACTGTACGAAGTGGAAAACCATGACCTGATCATTACCGTGCCGCTGGCCCCGTGGGAAGCTGCGCTGGGTGCCAAGGTCGCGGTGCCGACCCTGACCGGCAGGATCAACCTGACCATTCGTCCGGAAAGCCAGACCGGTCAGCGTCTGCGTATCAAGGGTAATGGCCTGCTGGACAAGAAAGGCGAGCGTGGCGACCTGTACGCCCAGCTCAAGATCGTCATGCCCAGAACGATCGATGATGCCACCCGTGCACTCTGGCAAAAGCTGGCCGACAAGGCTGCCTTTGATCCCCGGAGTCAGTGGAACAACTGATCAGTCCGCCCGGACACCCCGCGGCAACACCACGGTAAACGTCGTTCCATCGCCGATGTTCGATGTCACCGTGATGCTGCCGCCGTGGGCATTGACCACTTCCTTGACGATGAACAGCCCCAGTCCGAGGCTGGTCGACGGGCTTTGTGTTCCGGCTTCGGGATTCACGCTACGCACCAACGGATCGAAAATCGTGCCGATCGCCTCTTCGGCGATCGGTTCGCCGTCGTTGTGGACGATCAGTTCCACATTGTCGGAATTGCCAATGACCCTGACGATGACCTCGTTGCTGGAGGTGCCATGCTGCAAGGCATTGCCGATCAGGTTCTGCAGCAGTTGACCGATCCTGGCGCTGTCCCACTCGCCCTGGGTATGGCCTGTCACTTCCAGTATCGGCGTGCTGGCCGGTTGTCCGGCGCAGGCTTCTTCGATGGCCTCGCGGCAGGCGGCGGCCAGGTCCATGGGCTTGCGCTCCACCGGCAGGCTGGCGCCCAGGCGGCTGCGCACGAACTCCAGCAGATCGCCAACCATGGCGCCCATGTGCCGGGTGCTGCTCTTGATCTGCGCAATATAGGCGAGGGTCTTTTCGTTCAGCTCGGTTTTGCGCATCAGCATGTCCGTAGACATGCTGACGGCCTGCAGCGGTGCGCGCAGGTCGTGGCCGAGAATGGCCAGAAACATGTCTCGCGAGCGGGTGACCTGCTCGACATAGGCCGCCGTGGATTCGGCCAGCGCTTCATCGATGACTTCGTTGAAGCGAATCATGTCCTCGAAAGAAACCTGTGCGGGCGTTGTCAGGCTTTCGCTCCACAGCCGGGTGACGCTGGCGCGCAAATGACGAAACTCTGAGGTCATCTGCACCAGGTCGAAGCCCACGGTATGTCGAAGCTCGCCATGGCAGGCGGCCGCTTCATCCAGATTCAATGCTGTGCCCGGTGCTCTGGCGGCCTGTTCGCGCTTGGCCTGGGCCGCATCCATGTCCCGGGCTGCGGCCAGCAGAATCGACTTGGCATGATCGCGCAGCTCGACCCGGCTCATGCTGTCTGCCGCTGGAGTCAGAGTCTTGGCGAACTCCTCCCATTCATCGACGATGCGATCCACATGAGCCACGATGAATTCGGATAGGCGCATTGCCGGTTACCTTGCTTCGGAGGTTGTAATAGAGGACGCCGGGCATCTTACCGCCTTTGTCTTGCCCGACAAAATGTCGTTTGACGAAGTGCTGGCACTGTCATTTCTGTCAGTAGATGCAGGTCGGTGCCGGGAGTATGTTTGAGAAGGAACTCAAGACAGGAGAACCATCATGCTGAAATCAGAACTTTTGGCGTTCGCCGAAGAGAGTATCAATGCTGCGGCTCAGGCCATCATCGATAAAAAGAGTCTCGGGCTGGATGATATAGCGCAAGGGAAGTTGAGTGCTTTTCTCGCGTTGCGTCGCGTATTGCAGACAAAGGGCACATTGCAGGATCAGGGGATGTTTGATGCCATCAATGACGTATTGCAATTCCTTGAGATACTGAAGTCGAACGATACGTTTCTGGGCCGTGCCGAGTAGTTTTGCCTGGCCGATAAATGCTGTATTGCGACATCCCACTCCCGACGAGCAAATACGAGGAGTTGAACCATGAGTGTCATGAATGTAAATGATGACAGTTTTCAGGATCAGGTGTTTACCACGGACATGCTGGTATTGGCCGAGTTCAGTGGCGCAGGCAGTGACAGCGCACAGACCGGCCGGATGATTGACGATCTGGCCGAGGAGTTCGAGGATCAGGTCCTGATGCTTCGAGTGGATACAGACAGCAGTGAGGCAACTGCCGAGAACTTTGCAGTAGACAGCGTACCCACGGTGATCTTTTTCAGGAGCGGTTCCGAAGTGTCGAGAATGACCGGCTTGTGTGACGTGGACGACTACAGACAGGAAGTCGAAAAGCTTCTGCGCGACTGAAGCCTGAAGGGCCTTCCGCGAGGAAGGCCCTTGCCGGTCAGAACAGGAAGTAGCGCTGCGCCATCGGCAATACATCTGCCGGCTCACACCACAGCAACACCCCGTCGGCCTTGACCTGATAGGTCTGCGGATCGACATCGATGTCGGGCAGGTAGTCGTTGTGAATCAGGTCTTTCTTCTGCACGCTGCGACAGCCCTTGACCACGCCTATCTGTTTTTTCAGCCCCAGTTCCTGCGGAACGCCGGCCTCGAATGCTGCCTGGCTGATAAAGGTCAGGCTGGTGGCATGTAATGAGCTGCCGTAACTGGCGAACATCGGACGATAGTGCACCGGCTGCGGGGTTGGAATCGAGGCGTTGGCGTCGCCCATCAGGCTGGCGGCAATGGCACCGCCCTTGAGGATCAGCGTAGGTTTCACGCCAAAGAACGCCGGGCGCCACAGCACCAGATCCGCCCATTTACCGACTTCGATGGAGCCCACTTCATGGCTGATGCCATGGGTGATTGCCGGGTTGATGGTGTACTTGGCGATATAGCGCTTGGCGCGGAAATTGTCGTTGCCGGGGCCGTCTCCAGGCAGCGGGCCACGCTGCTTCTTCATCTTGTCGGCGGTCTGCCAGGTGCGCATGATCACTTCACCGACCCGGCCCATGGCCTGGCTGTCGGAGCTGAGCATCGAGAACGCGCCCAGGTCGTGCAGGATATCTTCCGCAGCAATGGTTTCCCGGCGAATGCGGCTTTCGGCGAAGGCCACGTCTTCGGCGATGCTGGGGTCCAGGTGATGGCAGACCATCAACATGTCCAGGTGCTCGTCGATTGTATTGCGGGTAAACGGCCGGGTCGGGTTGGTGGAGCTGGGCAGGACGTTGGGCGAGCCGCAGGCCTTGATGATGTCCGGCGCATGACCGCCACCGGCACCTTCGGTGTGATAGGTGTGAATGGTGCGGTTCTTGAACGCGGCCAGTGTGGTTTCGACGAAACCCGACTCGTTGAGGGTGTCGGTGTGAATCGCGACCTGCACGTCGTATTCATCGGCGACGCTCAGGCAGTTGTCGATGGCGGCGGGTGTGGTGCCCCAGTCTTCATGCAGCTTGAGGCCGATGGCACCGGCCTTGACCTGTTCGATCAGCGGGCCGGGCAGGCTGACATTGCCCTTGCCGGTCAGGCCGATGTTCATCGGGAACGAGTCGGCAGCCTGAAGCATGCGCGCCATGTGCCACGGGCCCGGCGTGACAGTGGTTGCGTTGGTGCCGGTGGCCGGGCCGGTGCCGCCGCCGATCATGGTGGTCACGCCACTCATCAGCGCCTCTTCGATCTGCTGCGGGCAGATGAAGTGAATGTGCGTGTCGACACCGCCTGCGGTGAGGATCATGCCTTCGCCGGCAATGACTTCGGTGGCCGCACCGACGGCGATGGTCACGTCCGGCTGGATGTCCGGATTGCCGGCCTTGCCGATGGCCGCAATGCGCCCGTTCTTGAGGCCGACGTCAGCCTTGACGATGCCCCAGTGATCAATGATCAGGGCGTTGGTGATCAGCGTGTCGACCACCTCGGCGGCCAGCAACTGGCCCTGGCCCATGCCGTCACGGATGACCTTGCCACCGCCGAACTTCACTTCTTCGCCGTAAGTGGTGAAGTCCTTCTCGACTTCGACCCACAGCTCGGTATCGGCCAGGCGCACCTTGTCACCCACCGTGGGGCCGAACATGTCGGCATAGGCTTGTCGGCTTATTTTCATCTGTCGGATCTCGGGTTGTGAGCTGCAAGTTTCAGGTTGCAAGCTGCAAGTAAAAGCGGTTCATAAGCGCTGCGGCAGCGCCGGCCTTTTCGCCAACTTGTTGGCGAAGGCGTCATTTCAATCCAGTTCACCCATGATGCGCCCCGCAAACCCATAAACCCGCCTCAACCCGGCCAGGTCCACCAACTCTACTTCCCGTGCCTGCCCGGGCTCGAAGCGTACGGCGGTGCCGGCCGGGATGTTCAGGCGCATGCCGCGGCTGGCGGCGCGGTCGAAGGTCAGGGCGTCGTTGGTCTCGAAGAAGTGAAAGTGCGAGCCGACCTGAATCGGCCGGTCGCCGCTGTTGGCGACGGTCAGGCTGAGAGTCCGGCGCCCGGCATTGAGTTCGATCTCGCCGGGCTGAATCTGGTATTGGCCAGGGATCATGTTGGTTGCCCCAAGGTTTTGAAGTAAATGGCGGTCGGCCTGTAGCGACCGTCCGGGGTGGCGCAGTAGTTCGGCAGTTCGCCGACGCGGGTGTAGTCGAGCGCGCGGTAGAAGGCTTCCGCCGACGAGCCGGCTTCGGTGTCCAGATGCAGCAGGCCGCGCTTGTGCTGGATGGCGGCGTGCTCGACGGCTTCCATCAACTGAGTGCCCAGGCCACGACCGCGAGCCTGGGTCAGCACCATGAGCTTTTGCACTTCGGCGCGATTGAGGCCGTTGGGCTTCTGACACAGCGTCAGTTGTACGCTGGCCAGAACCTGTTCGTCTTCGACCACCACCCAGAGCAACAGGCTGCCATTGGCAATATCCACCCTCAGGCTGTCGCTCCAGGCGAAGGCCTGCGCGGTATCCAGGTCAGCCATGAATCCTACCGAAGCACCGTTGTGTACGGTGTCGAGCAACAGCTCGGCCAGGCCTTGACGGTAATGCGCAAAGCTTTCAGCGGTTACACGACGCAACTGTGCAGGATTCATGAGCATGCCCTAGTGAGAGTGTGGCGCTTGAGAAACCGGAGCGAGGGCGCCCGGCGACAGGTCCAGTTGCATGAACGTCAGGTCCAGCCAGTGGCCGAACTTGGTGCCGACCTGCGGCATCTGCCCGGTGGTCTTGAAGCCCAGGCGTTCATGCAGTGCGATGGAGGCCGCGTTACGACTCTCGATGGCCGCGACCATGATGTGCTTGTCGCAGAGGCGGGCGCGCTCGATCAGCGCGGCCATCAGTCTTGGCCCCAGCCCCTTGCCGCGCTGATCGGCACGCACATACACCGAATGCTCGACCGTATGGCGAAAGCCCTCGAACGGGCGCCAGTCGCCGAATGACGAGTAGCCCAGTACCTCTTCGTTACTGTCGACGGCGACCAGGATCGGATAAGCCTGTGTCTGGCGCGCCTCGAACCAGGCCTGACGATTGGCCAGGTCCACGGGCTGCTCGTTCCAGATCGCCGTGGTGTTGAGCACCGCGTCGTTATAGATGGCAAGAATGCCGGGCAGATCGGCGGGTAGCGCATCGCGAATCAGGTCGTTCATAAGTCTTTGGCTCAGGCAATCGGTTGATGCACGGTGACCAGTTTGGTGCCGTCCGGGAAGGTGGCTTCCACCTGAATCTCCGGAATCATTTCCGGAATGCCTTCCATGACCTGATCGCGGCTCAGCAGGGTGGTGCCGTAATGCATCAGTTCGGCAACGGTCTGCCCGTCACGTGCGCCTTCCAGCAGTGCGGCGGAGATATAGGCCATGGCTTCCGGATAGTTGAGCTTCACTCCGCGAGCCAGTCGGCGCTCGGCAACCAGGCCGGCAGTGAAAATCAGCAGTTTGTCTTTTTCGCGTGGAGTCAGATCCATTGTTTGTTCCGTTTTTTAATGTATGGGTCGCAGCTATTCGCGAATGAATTCGCACCTCCGGGCAGGAGCGAATTCATTCGCGAACAACGCCCCTCAAAAATCATGTATTCCAGATCCTGGGTGTCACCGCCTCGCGGCCCAGCAACGCCGGGCGCAGCCGTTTCCATAATTCAATCAGCCAGGCCCGTGCATGCAGGGCTTCATCCGCCAGGCAGCGTGCAACCAGCAGGCCCGGTAACTGGCTCAGGTCGCCGCGGACCGGGTTGGGCAGTGCAATCGAGCGACACGCTTCAAGCAGTTCGCTGTCGATTTCGCCGGTGATCAGCAGGGTGGCGAACACCGTCTTGCCGTCCAGGCCGATGGACGAATCCAGCAGGCCGTCGCCGCCGACAATGCGCTGCCGCTCATGCCAGAGCAACCGGCCGTCGCGGCGGATATCCAGATGCGACTGAAAATGCCCCTGGTCGAAACGCTCGCCACTGGCCGGCCGCCCCAGCGCCACCACATCCCAATAGCAAAGCCGGGCATCGCCCTGCAGCTCGATACGGGTCACCAGCTCGGCCTGCGCCTGACTGAACACGATGGTTTCCTGAGGCAGCCATTCCAGTGTCGCACCGGGCTCGACGCGCAGTTCCAGTTGCTGAAAGGCCGGGCTCGCGGCGCGATACCATTTGGCTGCGCCGGGGCTGGTCAACTGCGCCCAGGCCTGGGCGCCGACCGTGGCCGAGATATCCAGCCGGTCGCCACCGGCGATGCCGCCGGGCGGGTGAACAATGATGTGCTGGCAGACTTGCGGGCCTTCGGCATACAGGTGTTTCTGTACCCGCAATGGACCTTTATGCCGCCGCTGGACCGGCCGCGTAGTGTCCTCGAAACGGCCATAGCCCAGCTCCAGCTCGGCGTGCCAGTTGGGCGTGAACAGGGCGGGGTGGGCAGGCAGATTCATGATGTCTTCATTGGCTTGTCGAGTACTGCACCTTAACGGATTGAGGCATCAAATGGTGACCAGACCGCGAACGCCTTCGGCTTCCATATTCTCGCCCCGGCCTTGCTGGACGATTTCACCGCGCGACATCACCAGATACTGGTCGGCCAGCTCTGCGGCGAAATCGTAGAACTGCTCCACCAGCAGAATAGCCATGTCGCCACGCTCGGCCAGCTTCTTGATGACCGCGCCGATTTCCTTGATGACCGAGGGCTGGATGCCTTCGGTGGGCTCGTCGAGAATCAGCAGACGCGGGCGACTGGCCAGTGCCCGACCGATTGCCAGCTGTTGCTGCTGGCCGCCAGACAGATCGCCGCCGCGTCGATGCTTCATCTGCAGCAGCACCGGGAACAGTTCGTAGATAAAGGCCGGCACTTCCTTGGCTTCCGAGCCGGGAAAGCGCGAAAGTCCCATCAACAGGTTTTCCTCGACCGTCAGCCGCCCGAAGATTTCCCGGCCCTGAGGTACATAGGCAATCCCGGCATGCACACGCTGGTGCGGCTTGAAGCCGGTGATGGCTTTGCCTTCCCATTGCACCTGGCCTTCCCTGGACGGCAGCAGTCCCATCAGCACCTTGAGCAGCGTGGTCTTGCCCACGCCGTTACGCCCCAGCAGACAGGTGACTTCACCGACTTTCACATCGAAGGACAGACCGCGCAGGATGTGACTGCCGCCGTAGTATTGATGGAGTTTTTCGACTTGGAGCATGGCTATGATTTCTCATCTATTGCGGCTGCCCACCCCGTAGGAGCGGATTCATCCGCGAATACTGTGTGACGTGAGACGACGTTTTCGCGGATGAATCCGCTCCTACGGGCTCAACGGCCTAGGTAAACCTCGATCACGCGCTCGTCAGCCTGTACATCCGCCAGTGAGCCTTCCGCCAGAACGCTGCCCTGGTGCAGAACGGTCACGTGGTCGGCAATCGAGCCGACGAAGCCCATGTCGTGTTCCACCACCATCAGCGAATGCTTGCCCGCCAGGCTCTTGAACAGTTCGGCGGTGAATTCGGTTTCGGCGTCGGTCATGCCCGCAACCGGCTCGTCGAGCAGCAGCAATTGCGGGTCCTGGACCAGCAGCATGCCGATCTCCAGAAACTGTTTCTGGCCGTGTGACAGCAAACCTGCGGGGCGCTGCATCGAGCCGGTCAGGCGAATGGTTTCCAGCACTTCGTTGATCCGGTCCTGCTGCTCGCCGCTGAGACGGGCGCGCAGGCTGGCCCACACCGACTTGTCGGTTTTCTGCGCCAGTTCCAGGTTCTCGAACACGCTCAGGGCTTCAAACACCGTCGGCTTCTGGAACTTGCGACCGATCCCGGCCTGGGCGATCTGCACTTCGCTCATCTGCGTCAGGTCCAGGGTTTCACCGAACCAGGCCTTGCCGTGGCTGGGCCTTGTCTTGCCGGTGATCACGTCCATCAGGGTGGTCTTGCCCGCACCGTTGGGGCCGATAATGCAGCGCAGTTCGCCCACGCCGATGTACAGGTTCAAGTCGTTGAGAGCCTTGAAGCCGTCGAAGCTGACGCTGATGTCTTCCAGGGTCAGGATCGTGCCGTGTCGGGTATTGAGCCCGCTGCCTGCCCGCTGGCCAAGGCCGATGGCGTCACGGCTGGTGCCGGCATCGGAGTTGGGGTCGAGGATCGGTTCGAGCATGAACGCGGGTGTCGGTGTGGTGTTCATGACTCGTTCCTTTTCTTCAGCAGGCCGATCACGCCCTTGGGCAGATACAGCGTCACGATGATGAACAGGGCGCCAAGAAAGAACAGCCAGTATTCAGGGAACGCCACGGTGAACCAGCTCTTCATGCCGTTGACCAGACCTGCGCCGAGCAGCGGGCCGATCAGCGTACCGCGTCCACCCAGCGCTACCCAGACGGCAGCCTCGATGGAGTTGGTCGGGGACATTTCACTGGGGTTGATGATGCCGACCTGCGGCACATACAGCGCACCGGCCAGACCGCAGAGCACGGCACTCAGGACCCAGACGAACAGCTTGAAGCCGCGTGGGTCGTAGCCACAGAACATCAGGCGGTTTTCGGCATCGCGCAGTGCGGTCAGCACCCGTCCGAACTTGCTCTGTGCCAGACGCCAGCCGATGTACAGGCTGGCGACCAGCAGCAGCACGGTCAGCAGGAACAGCGTGGCCCGGGTGCCTTGCGAACTGATGCTGAAGCCCAGAATGCTGCGGAAGTTGGTAAAGCCGTTGTTGCCGCCAAAACCGGTTTCGTTGCGGAAGAACAGCAGCATCCCGGCGAAGGTCAGGGCCTGGGTCATGATCGAGAAATACACGCCCTTGATCCGCGAGCGGAAGGCGAAGAACCCGAACACCAGAGCCAGCAAGCCCGGCGCCAGAACCACCAGGCACATGGCCCAGAGGAAGTTGTCGGTGCCTGCCCAGTACCAGGGCAGTTCGGTCCACGACAGGAACGTCATGAACGCCGGCAAACCATCGCCCGCCGCTTCACGCATCAGGTACATGCCCATGGCGTAGCCGCCGAGGGCGAAGAACAGTCCATGGCCCAACGACAACAGGCCGGCGTAGCCCCAGACCAGATCCAGCGCCAGTGCGACGATGGCGTAGCAAAGGATCTTGCCCACCAGCGTCAGGGTATAGGCCGAAACCTGCAGGCTGTTATCGGCGGGCAGCAACGACAACAGTGGCATGGCGAGCAGTATCGCCAATACCAGAATGCCCACGGTCAGCGTGCCTTTTGGCCCGACTTTCTGTGCGGCGGTCACTATCAATGGCTGACTCATCAGTCGATCACCCGTCCTTTCAGTGCGAAGAGGCCTTGCGGACGTTTCTGGATAAACAGAATGATCAGCGCCAGGATCAGGATCTTGCCCAATACGGCACCGATTTGCGGTTCAAGGATCTTGTTGGCGATGCCCAGCCCGAAGGCCGCCATCACGCTGCCTGCCAGTTGCCCGACACCGCCGAGCACCACCACCAGGAACGAATCGATGATGTAGCTCTGGCCCAGGTCCGGGCCGACGTTGCCGATCTGACTCAAGGCCACGCCACCCAGCCCGGCAATGCCCGAGCCGAGCCCGAAGGCCATCATGTCGATACGCCCGGTGGGCACGCCGCAGCAGGCGGCCATGTTGCGGTTCTGGGTCACGGCACGCACGTTCAGGCCCAGGCGGGTCTTGTTCAGCAGCAGCCAGGTCAGCACCACCACGAACAGCGCGAAGGCGATGATCACGATGCGGTTATACGGCAGCACCAGGTTGGGCAGCACCTGAAAGCCGCCCGACAGCCATTCGGGGTTGGCGACTTCGACGTTCTGCGCGCCGAAGAGCAGGCGCACGGCCTGGATCAGCATCAGGCTGATGCCCCAGGTGGCGAGCAGGGTTTCCAGCGGCCGGCCATACAAATGGCGAATCACGGTGCGTTCCAGGGCCATGCCGATCAGTGCCGTGACGAAAAACGCCACCGGCAAGGCAATCAGCGGGTAGTACTCGATGGCGCCCGGCGCATAGCGCTGGAACATCAGTTGCACCACATAGGTGGAATAGGCACCCAGCATCAGCATTTCGCCGTGGGCCATATTGATCACGCCCAGCAGGCCGAAGGTGATCGCCAGGCCAAGCGCGGCCAACAGCAGGATTGAGCCCAGCGACATGCCGCTGAAGGCCTGACCCAGCACTTCGCCGATCATCAGCTTGCGTTTGACCTGCGCCAGACTGGTTTCGGCGGCAATGCGCACCGTGGCATCGGTTTCGACGCCGGGCGCCAGCAGAGACTCAAGTCGGGTGCGGGCCAGCGGGTCGCCGGTTTCACCCAGCAGGCGCACGGCAGCCAGACGCACAGAAGGGCTGGTGTCGACCAGTTGCAGATTGGCCAGCGCCAGACTCAGTGCGTCATGCACGCTGGAGTCGGTTTCGGCAGCGACCCGCTGGGTCAACAGTTCAAGTTGCTCGGGACGGGCACTTTTTTGCAGTTGCCGGGCGGCGGCCAGACGCAATCCTGCATCGGCTGCCAGTAATTGGTGACTGGCCAGTGCAGTCTCGACCAGGCCACGCAGTCGGTTGTTCAGGCGCAGTTTGCGCGGTTCATCCGGGGTTGGTGCATCGGCAGCGGCAGGTGCCTGGGCATCCATCGCCACATACTTTTCATTGTTTTCGAGGTAGGCGCGTTTGCTGCTGTCGGCTGCAACACGTCCATCGCGCAACGCTTCGAGCAGTTCGACCCGCTCCGGCACAGGCCTGGCCGCCCAGTTTTCAAGCAGGTCGGCCTGTTGCGAGGAACTGGCAGAAACGAAATCGCCGGCATCACTGGCGTGCGCTGCCCATGGCAGCAGCAACGCAAAGGTGAGGATGAGGCGGTACAAGGTATTGGGCATATCGGTAGCCTGAGGTCGGCGGTGAGGCAGTTTTCGCGAATAAATTCGCTCCTACACCGTTCGTAGGAGCGAATTCATTCGCGAAAGGTATTGGCTCGGTCTTAGTTGCTCTTCACGGCATGGTCCGGCTTCTTGTCGTTACCCGGAATGTAGGGGCTCCACGGTTGGGCACGGATCGGCTCCTTGGTCTGCCAGACCACGTTGAACTGACCGTTATCCTCGACTTCGCCGATCATCACCGGCTTGTGCAGGTGGTGGTTGGTCTTGTCCATGGTCAGGGTAAAGCCCGAAGGTGCGGCGAAGGTCTGGCCTGCCATGGCTTCACGAACCTTGTCGACATCGGTGGACTTGGCTTTTTCGACGGCCTGCGCCCACATGTGGATGCCGACGTAGGTGGCTTCCATCGGGTCATTGGTCACGGCCTTGTCGGCGCCCGGCAGGTTCTTCCTGGTGGCGTAGGCTTTCCAGTCAGCCACGAACTTCTTGTTGACCGGGTTTTCCACGGACTGGAAGTAGTTCCAGGCAGCCAGGTGACCGACCAGTGGCTTGGTGTCGATGCCGCGCAGTTCTTCTTCGCCGACCGAGAAGGCAACTACCGGCACGTCGGTGGCCTTGAGGCCCTGGTTGGACAGTTCCTTGTAGAACGGCACGTTGGAGTCGCCGTTCACGGTGGAAATCACTGCAGTCTTGCCGCCCGCCGAGAACTTCTTGATGTTGGCGACGATGGTCTGGTAATCGGCGTGACCGAACGGGGTGTAGACCTCTTCGATATCGCTGTCCTTCACGCCTTTGGAGTGCAGGAACGCGCGCAGAATCTTGTTGGTGGTACGTGGGTAAACGTAATCGGTGCCCAGCAGGAAGAAACGTTTGGCTGCGCCACCATCTTCGCTCATCAGGTACTCGACCGCAGGAATCGCCTGCTGGTTAGGCGCTGCGCCGGTGTAGAACACGTTGGGCGACATTTCTTCGCCTTCGTACTGCACGGGATAGAACAGCAGGCCATTGAGTTCTTCAAAGACCGGCAATACCGATTTGCGCGATACCGACGTCCAGCAGCCGAACACCACGGCGACCTTGTCCTGAGTCAGCAACTGGCGACCCTTTTCCGCGAACAGCGGCCAGTTGGAGGCCGGATCCACCACCACCGGCTCCAGCATCTTACCGTTCACGCCGCCCTTGGCATTGATTTCGTCGATGGTCATCAACGCCATGTCTTTCAGCGAGGTTTCGGAAATGGCCATGGTGCCGGAAAGCGAGTGCAGAATACCGACCTTGATCGTTTCGGCTGCCTGAACGGTCCAGGTCATACCCATTGCGGCGATTGATGCGGTCAGGGTGAAAGCTTTGATCAGGCTGCGACGCTTCATTGGACGGCTCCGTTCGGTTGGCTTTGTTTTGGGGGCGAAAAGAATTGCCTGGGTGCTGCTAAGCAAAGGCTGTGCCCAGCCGGACAAAAGAGGCGCAGACGGGCTCTGCAAGAAGGGCGTCCCGGGTTCGCGCACTGAAGTGGCGCTGATCGTGGTGCGTCGCTGAATTTTTGTTCGTTGTTGGTGCGTGGCAAGTATTGCGGCAATAAAAAAGCCGCTATCAGCGGCTTTTTTGGGGGATTTGACGAGGCCTGAACCGGTCGGGTGAGGAATTCATCACAAAACCGCCCGCCGGTTTCAGGCTTCGTAGCTGCAATTTAAGCTGCCGCCGAAGATTTAGCAAAGCGTGAAAAAACTATTCGATCGAATGCCCATACCACCAGCAGCGAAACGCCCACCAGCGGAAACGCTACAGCAAGCCCGAACATGATCACGATCGCGGTTTTCCAGCGGGGTAAATCATGACGCAGCGGCGGCGTGCCCAGGCCGCCCCTGGGACGACGCTTCCACCAGATCACCAGCCCGCTTACCGAGCCGAGCAGGATCATCAGGCAGGCGACGAAGATCAGCAACTGGTTGATCCAGCCGAAAAACTTGCCTTCATGCAGCATCACGCTCATTTCGGTGGCCCGGGAAACCAGGCTGTAATCCTTCCAGCCCACATCGGCCAGCACCTTGCCGCTGTATTGATCGATGTGCAGGGTGGCGTCATTGCGTGGATCGTCGGCGAACACCGCGACCGTGAACACGCCTTCGGCGGTTTTCGGTGCAGTGATGCTGTAGCCGGGCTCGACGCCCCGTTCGCTGGCGATATCGACCACTTGCTGCAGGGTGACCTTGGGCGCTGCCGGACCTGAAGACATGCCGTGATGCTGCATGTGCTCGGCGTGTTCGCCGGTGGATTGCGGCATTGGCGTGTTTTCCAGCGCCCAGGGCACCGTCTGCACGCTGGCGGTGTTGAGTTCGCCAGCCAGTTGCGTGGACTTGGGCACATTGGTCCACATCTCGGCCGGGAAAGTGTTCCACAGGGCGGCGTATTGCTTGCCCCACATGCCTGTCCAGGTCATGCCGCTGAGAAGCATGAACAGCAGAATCAACGAGCCCCAGAAACCGGTGACCGCATGCAGGTCGCGCCACAAGACCCGTCCGCGGCTGCTCAGGCGTGGCCAGAGCACACCGCTGGCGCTGGTCCCGCGTGGCCACCACAGATACAGGCCGGACACCACAAGCATGATGCCCCAGCCTGCCGCCAGCTCGATCAGCCGGTCGCCGACGGTGCCTATCATCAGTTCGCCATGCAGGGCGCGGGCGATGGCTTGCAGGTTGTCCTTGGCATCCTGGGTGCCGAGAATCTCGCCGCGATAAGGGTCGATGAAGACGTTCAACTCGCGGCCCTGCTCGCGCACCACAAACTGGGCGCTGCCCTCGGCATTGACCGGCGGGAAGTATTTACTGATCGCGGCCTGTGGATAACTGCTCAGCACCCGCTGTTGCAGTTCGTCGGCGCTGATCCGGTGATGGGTCGGGGTAACGCTCAGCAGGTCGCTGTACATCAGGTTGTCCAGCTGTGGCTTGAACAGGTAAATGATCCCGGTCAGCGACAGCAGAATCATGAACGGTGCCACGAACAGCCCGGCATAGAAGTGCCAGCGCCAGGCCAGGTTATAGAAGGATACTTTACGCTGTGACATGGAAAGCGCTCACGGTGAAAGTGTTAACTGAATCACGGGACATCATCCGAAACGCATCTGGACCTTGGCCCACAAGGTGCGGCCCGGTCTTTCAATGCGCTCGGATCGTTGCGCAGCCTTAGTGGCTGCGATCGTTATGGCGTCAGGACAGGACTGAAGATGGCGGTGCCCGACTTCGGGCATGCAGAAAGGCGCTCTGCCGGGCATGACTCTGCCGGGTGATGGCGGTAAAGAAATCGGAGGGCTTTGGAGGCGTTGCCGCTACCAGATTCAACACTTGGGACAAGGCGGGGCAACTGAACAGCAGCGTGCAATAGCCGCATTTGGCCCACAGCGCATGATCGTCCATCTCCGTATCGACTGGCTGGACATGTTCGCTGCCGTGATGGGCATGGGACATCGCCATGTCCATCGGGGCCGACGCCGACATGGACATACCGGCGTGATGCTCCATCGGCATCGACTGGGAAATCAGTGGACCGATAAAGATCATCAACATGGCGAACAGACTCAGCCACGTGCCCCGGACTTTGCGAGGTGTGGATGAGCCGTTGCGATCAGGGCGCATGGCGCTCACGTCAGGCAGTCACTCAATGTTTGTGTTCAGGCTCCTGCTTCTGGATCACGACCTGGACCTCGATATCGCCCGCCTTCTCGAAGTGCAGCGTCATCGGGAAGCGCTGACCTGAGGCGAGCATAGACCGGTCTTTGATATCCAGCAGCATGACGTGATAGGCCATGGGTGCAAAACTGACCCTGGCACCGGCCGGAACATCGACCGACGGCACCTGGCGCATCTTCATCAGGCCATCTGCCTGCACATGTTCATGCAATTGCGCCTGCCCTGCGATGGGCGTTTTGACGCTGAGCAGGCGGTCGGCGTTGCTGCCCTTGTTCTCGATGGTGAAATACGCCGCCACGGTGGGCGCATTCGGCGGCAACTCCATGGACCAGGGGTGACCGATCAGTAACTGACCGCCGGTGTATTCATGGGCATTGGCAAAGCATGCAGGCAGCAACAAGGCTGCCAGCATGAAGAATTTCTTGAACATGGGTGTTTCTCCGGTCAATTCATTCAAGTGCGACAAGACACGTGCGAAGTGAATATCAGGCTAGCGGAGAAGCTCGCGGATTGGCGCTTGGCCATTGCTGGCGGGGCGAGGGGCGAATCAGAAAGATCGCGGCCGGAAAGTAATCCGTTCCCGCCTGGAGCAGCGGACCATGGCTGAAGCCTGAGGAGATGACGACCACTACAGAGCCTGAGCAGAATGGGCAATGTTGCATGCTGGCGTGATCGTTATTGCCGGGCATGCTGTTGCTGCCATCACTCAGGGAAATCGCCACCAGGCGTGTTCCGCTGCTGCTACAGAAACTGCCCCACAGCAACTGCTCACCCGGAGCACGTGGAGCGCTCGGCGACAGAGGCATGGCCAGCAGACTGAACAGCACTGCAAAGCAGGCTATCCAGACCGATGTTGTCCGGTGTCGGGACATTACGGTTTCCGTGTTATTGAACAATCCACTCGATCCCGCCATTTAGCCTGAATGGGGGCGATAAGTAAAAAGGCAGAAGCGTGGCCAGGTGTCGCGGCCAAGGCCAACCAATAAACAAGCCATCGCCAGGAGCGAATTCATTCACGAACAGATTTTCGCGAATGAATTGGCTCCAACCTGGTTTGTGGGTGTCTATCAGGGGTTCATCAGGTCGGTCAGTTTCCGGGTGGCGTAGTAGTCTGCGGCGATGATTTCATCGGTGCGTCTCGGGATGTCCCTGTCGATGGCATAACTGAACAGGCCGCCTTTACGCCCGCCGTCACTTGGCTGCCAATTGGCATAGTCATAAGCCCGGCCGCTGTTCCGGTCTTCGCTGATGTCGTTCCATTGCGGGCCGCGTTCTTCATAAAAGGAAAAGCCCGGAACAAATTTTCTCGCCGGCAGGAAATCCTTGAAGCTGTTGTAGACAGGGTCCATCTGGCCAAGACTTCTGCCATAGGCCTGCAAGAACAGGTAGTTGATCATCGGGCCTGTTTCTCTGAACAGAGGATCGGCACCGGTTCGGTTAGTGTCGATGATCAGCAGTTTTTCCGTGCCGGACAACGGGCCAAGATGTTTGGAGAACAATGCGCAGACATTTACCGTCTTGCGGTGTTCGGCCTCAGTGAGTGTGCGTTCAAAGTCTATATCGAACCCGTCAAGCTGGAAGGGGTTTATATAAGTATCCATTATCATGTCGACATACTTCTGATGACCGGCCGGGGTATCCGGATAGTTGATGTTGTCGAGCAGACCCTGGATTCCCTGAGTGATGACCACCTTAGTGCCGTTGCGATGAAGGTGCGGTACGTAGATGTCCTTCAGGGCTTGCCAGTAGGGGTTGTCAGGGGGCGTTTCAACAGGAAAGACCAGGGCAATATCGAGATTTTCAGGAAGTTCGTTCATCGCGGTCTTGTTAATGACAGGATCCGTCGCTTTATCGCGCCAGGTTCTAAAATACCCGGCCATGATGTTTTCGTTGTTCATGTGTAATTCCTTTTACGTTATGGAACTCCTGAAAACTTTAGTGCTGCTGCCTGGGTGCTGTGAGTTGCGATGGAGGTTTTCTGATGTAAGGCCGATCAAGCGATGAGCGGAAATCTCCGAATATATATCGGTAAGCGAATTCATTCGCGAACCGAACTCGCAAATGAATTCGCTTCGTGAACATTCAAGCTATGGCTTGCAGCACATCCTCGACGCTGCCCAGCACCCGATCTACCTCCGGCAACAGCGGGCGTTTCAGCACCAATACCGGCAACCCGAGTTCGCGGGCCACTTGCAGTTTGGGTTCGGTGGAGCTGCTGCCGCTGTTCTTGCTGATCAGGACGTCGATCCGGCGCCGCGCGAACAGGGCGCGTTCGTCTTCGAGGTGGAAAGGGCCGCGGGCGCCAATCACTTCGCATTGTTCGTTGCCGGGATAAGGATCCAGGGCGCGCAGGGTCCAGAACTGGTGTCCGGGGATTTCGTGCAGGTGCTGCAACGGCTCGCGGCCCAGAGTGAATAGCGGGCGCTTGAACGGCGCGAGGGCGATGCTCAATTCGGCCCAGTCCGCTACTTCACGCCAGTCATCTTCCGGCCCGGCCTGCCACGCCGGACGGCGCAGGGCCCAGCAGGGAATGCCGGCCATTTGTGCCGCGCGGGCGGCGTTATGGCTGATTTGCGCGGCATAGGGATGAGTGGCATCCAGCAGCAGGTCGACACCCTGTTCGCGGATGAACTGCGCCATGCCCTCGGCGCCACCGTAGCCCCCCACCTTGAGCTGACAGTTCAGGTCGGTCGGCACGCGGCCCACACCGGCCAGACTGTAGATATGTTGCGGCCCCAGCGTCCGGGCAATCGCCAGCGCTTCGGTTACACCGCCCAGCAGCAATATGCGTTTCATGCGCTTACTCCAGCCTGTCCGACAATTGCGCCCTGACGATCGATGGCGAACACTTCTACTTCTACCTGAGCAGGCACCACGCTTCGGGCAAAATCCAGTGCATGCTGGCAGACGGAATCGCCCAGCGGTACGCCCGCCGCTGCGCTCATGGCCAACGCCTGCTGGCTGGTATTGGCCCCGCGAATCGCGTCCTGCAACTCCAGGTCGGCTCCCGCCGCGGCAGCCCATTGCGCCAGTTGCGGCAGGTTGATGCTGGAATGGCGACTGTGCAGGTCCATGTGGCCGGCAGCCAGTTTGCTGATCTTGCCGAAGCCGCCACAAATGCTCAGTTTGGCCACCGGCACCTTGCGCAGGTGTTTGAGCACAGCTCCCACGAAGTCGCCCATTTCGATCAGGGCGATTTCCGGCAGGTTGTAGACCCGGCGCATGGTGTCCTCGCTGGCGTTGCCGGTGCAGGCGGCGATATGCAGATAGCCATTGGTTTTGGCGACATCGATGCCCTGATGGATGGAAGCGATGTAAGCCGCGCAGGAGAATGGCCGGACAATGCCGCTGGTGCCCAGAATCGACAGCCCGCCGAGAATGCCCAGGCGCGGATTCATGGTTTTCAGGGCCAGGGCTTCACCGCCTTCGACGCCCACCGTGACCTCGAAACCCCCAACGTAGCCGACTTCCTGCGCCAGTCCCAGCAGATGCTCGGTCATCATCCGGCGTGGCACCGGGTTGATCGCCGGTTCACCGACATTCAGCACCAGACCCGGACGGGTCACGGTGCCGACGCCCTTGCCGGCGACAAAGCGCACGCCCGGCTCGGCGATCAGCCGCACGCGGGCAAAGACCAGCGCGCCATGGGTCACGTCGGGATCGTCCCCGGCGTCCTTGATTGTCGCGGCTTCCGCGCCATCCTCCACAAGCCGACAGAACTCCAGGCGCATCTGCACCTGTTTGCCCTTGGGCAGCACGATCTGCACCGCATCGTTGAACTGGCCGCCGAGCAGCAGGCGAGCCGCCGCAAGGCTGGTGGCCGTGGCGCAACTGCCGGTGGTCAGGCCGCTGCGCAGAGGCGCTGGCTGTTCGGCGGTTTCATCACGCATCAGGGTTTGACCACATCCAGCAAGGTGATGGGCAATGCCTGGCGCCAGGTATCGAATTCGCCCAGCGGCTTGGCGTGGGCGACATGAATGCGGGTCAGTTCGCCGCCATGCTGTTCGCGCCAAGCCATGAGCGTGACCTCGCTTTGCAGGGTGACGGCATTGGCCACCAGTCGACCACCGGAGCGCAGTTGCTTCCAGCAGGCTTCCAGCACGCCGGGGCGCGTCACGCCGCCACCGATGAAAATCGCATCCGGGGTTTCCAGGCCATGCAGCGCTTCGGGGGCACTGCCGCGCACCAGTTGCAGGCCGGGCACGCCCAGCGCATCGCGGTTGAATTCGATCAGGTGCTGGCGACCTTCATCGGCTTCGATGGCCAGGGTGCGGCAGGTGGGATGCGCGCGCATCCATTCGATGCCGATGGAGCCGCAGCCTGCGCCGACATCCCAGAGCAGTTCGCCGGGCACCGGAGCCAGCCGCGCCAGAGTAATGGCCCGCACATCGCGCTTGGTGAGCTGGCCGTCATGCTCGAAAGCATCGTCCGGCAGCCCGGCGAGGTTACTCAGGCGCGGTGCATTGGCGTCTGCGCGGCAGTCGATGGCCAGCAGATTCAGCGCGGCAATTTCCGGATTGGCCCATTCGCTGGCCAGCCCGTCGATCCGCCGCTCGGCTTCGCCACCCAAATGCTCAAGCACGGTCATGATGCTGGGACCGAAACCCCGCTCGCGCAGCAGCCCGGCAATCGCTGCCGGGCTGCTGCCATCGTTGCTCAGCACCAATAACCGCATGCCATGCTGAAACTGGGCGTTCAATGCGGCCAGAGGACGGGCGACCACCGACAGTGTGACGACATCCTGCAAGGGCCAACCCAGGCGGGCGGCGGCGAGGGAATAGGAAGAGGGCGCGGAAACCACGCGCATCTCGTCAATGGCAACCACCCGCGCCAGACTGGCGCCGACCCCGAACAGCATCGGATCGCCGCTGGCCAGCACACAGACTTCGGCGCCGCGCTGCTCAAGCACCGGATTCAGGGAAAACGGGCTGGGCCAGGCCCGGCGTTCGGCAGCAATGCAGCGCGGCAGCAAGGCGAGCTGGCGCGGGCTGCCGAACACCTGATCGGCATGCAGCAGCGCATGCCGGGCATTCTTGCCCAGGCCTTTATAGCCGTCTTCCCCGATTCCCACGACGGTCAGCCACGGTGACATGTACATCCCTCGATCCGAACTTCCGACAGAGCGTCTTTTCATGCTGGCGGACAAAGCAGGCATAATACCGCGCCCGATAGGCACATGTGCCTATTGAAGCTGCAACCGGGTTCCAGAAAGTCCAGATCGGGTGATTCATTGAACGAGCCGAAGTACGCTCGCAAGTCCTCCATAACCATTCGCCCCTCGGCCTGTCCGGGGTTGTTGCGTATCGTCCCGGCGCTGGACGGCGGAATCTGCCGGATCAAGCTGGCCGGTGGCGTGATCAGCAGTGCCCGGGCGTTGGCGGTGGCGCAGGCTGCAAGTACTTATGCACAGGGCGTGATCGAGGCGACCAATCGTTCCAACCTGCAGATTCGCGGCATTGGTGCCGATCATGACGGGCTGATCCAGTCGTTGATGGCTGCCGGCCTTGGTCCGGCCAATCCCGACAGCGACGATGTGCGCAACCTGATGCTCAGCCCCAGTGCCGGGCTGGATCCGCAGATGCTGTTCGATACCCGGCCGCTGGCGGCGCAGATTCTGGCGTCTCTGGAGACGCATTCGCGCTTTCATGAGCTGTCGCCCAAGTTTGCCCTGTCGCTGGATGGCGGCGAAGCGCTGGTCATGCTGGAACACCCGCATGATCTGTGGCTTTCGGCGCTGACCGTGGACGACGAGGTACTGCTGGCCTTCGGGCTGGCGGGTTGCCCGGCCCATGACCGGCCGCTGGCCGCAGTACCGCTGGCGCACGGGCATGAGCTGGTGGTCACGGTTCTGGAACTGTTTCTTGACCTGGCGCGCCCGGAACATACCCGCATGCGCCATCTGCTGGCAGAAGTGTCGGCTGGAGAAATCCTGGCTCATCTGTCTGCGCGGCTAAGTGTTTCGCTGCGCACTGATCAGAAAATAACCGATTGGCAACGCCCGACCAACGCTGACAGTCTGCATATCGGCATTTATCCACAGGTGCAGCCAGGGCTGGTATCGGTGGGTGGTGTGGTGCCGCTTGGGCGGCTGGATGCCACGATGCTGCAAAGCGTCGCCCGCCTGGCCAGTGATCAGGGCGACGGCAGCCTGCGCCTGACGCCATGGCAAAGCCTGTTGCTGCCCAATGTGCCCGTCGAGCAGGCCGCGGCGGTGCTGGCGGCCTTGCAGGCTGCGGGGCTGATCTGTTCGAGCGCGCAGCCGCTGGCGCGTCTGGTTGCCTGTACCGGTTCGGCAGGTTGCGGCAAAGGGCTTGCCGATACCAAGGCCGATGCCTTGCTGCTGGCTGAGCAATTACCACGCAGCGAAGCCGCACATTTGACTGGCTGCGCACGTTCCTGCGCAGCGGCGCATGTTGCGCCGGTGACCTTGCTGGCGGTTTCGCCCGGTCATTACGACCTCTATTTTCGCGATGCAGCACACCCCGGTTTTGGTGTGCTGCGTGCGCGTGACCTCACTATTGAAGCCGTCGGCGAGCAGTTGGCCGCCGACCACGGAGCCGTTTTGCATGATTGATTACATCCGCGATGGTCAGGAGATTTATCGCAACTCCTTCTCGATCATTCGCGCCGAGGCGCGTCTGGACACGATCCCGGCCGATCTGGAAAAGCTCGCGGTGCGTGTGATTCACGCCTGCGGCATGGTCGAGGTCATCGAAGACCTGCGTTTCTCGCCGGGTGCCGGAACTGCCGGGCGCACTGCCCTGGCGGCGGGTGCGCCGATCCTCTGCGATGCGCGCATGGTGTCCGAAGGCATCACTCGTTCGCGGCTGCCGGCCAACAATCAGATCATCTGCACCCTGCACGACGAGGGCGTACCGGAAATGGCCCGTGAACTGGGCAATACCCGTTCTGCCGTGGCGCTGGAGCACTGGCGCCCGCATCTTGAGGGCAGCGTGGTGGTGATCGGCAATGCGCCGACGGCACTGTTCTATCTGCTGGAAATGCTCGATGCCGGCGCGCCGAAACCGGCGTTGATCCTCGGCTTCCCGGTGGGCTTCGTCGGCGCTGCCGAATCCAAGGCCATGCTCGCCGCTGACAGCCGTGGCGTGCCTTTCGTGATCATGCAAGGCCGGCGTGGCGGCAGCGCCATGGCAGTGGCTGCGCTCAACGCGCTGGCGACGGAGATCGAATGATGCAGGCTCGTGGTCGATTGATTGGCCTGGGCGTCGGCCCCGGCGATCCGGAACTGATTACCGTCAAGGCGCTGCGCCTGCTGCGCGAATCGCCGGTGGTGGCCTATTTCGTAGCCAAGGGCAAGAAAGGCAATGCCTTCGGCATCATCGAAGGTCACTTGCAGGAAGCCCAGACGCTGATGCCGCTGGTGTATCCGGTGACCACCGAGGCGTTGCCTGCACCGCTGTCCTACGAGCAGGTCATCAGTGACTTCTATGATGAGGCGAGCCTCGACGTTGCGGCCCATCTGGATGCCGGGCGCGACGTGGCGGTGATCTGCGAGGGCGACCCGTTCTTCTATGGTTCCTACATGTATCTTCATGATCGCCTGGCCGAGCGCTATGAAGCCCAGGTAATTCCGGGCGTTTGCTCGATGCTCGGCGGCGCGTCGGTACTGGGCGTACCACTGGTGTATCGCAATCAGAGCCTGTCGGTGCTGTCCGGCGTGCTGTCCCACGAAGAACTCAAGCGCAAGCTGGCCGATGCAGATGCGGCGGTCATCATGAAGCTGGGGCGCAACTTCCCCAAGGTTCGCGATGTGCTGGCCGAGCTGGGTATGGCCGAGCGGGCGCTGTATGTCGAGCGCGCAACCATGAGCAACCAGAAGATCGTGCCGCTGGATCAGGTCGATCCCATGTCGTCGCCTTACTTCTCGCTGATCATCGTTCCAGGTGAAAGGTGGCAAGGCTGATGGCTCAGAACATTCCGGCCATCGTTATCCTCGGTAACGGCAGCCTTGCGACGGCACGACGCATTCAGCAGCTTTATCCCGACGCGCTGATTCATGGCCTGGCCGAGCGGGTGCAGGGCGCCGACCAGACTTACAGCGAGTTTGGCGCGACCCTGCGCCAGCTTTATCAACAGAACACGCCGATCATTGCCCTGTGCGCCGCCGGTATCGTGATTCGCACACTGGCGCCGCTGTTGCTGGAGAAAGGTGCCGAGCCTGCGGTACTGGCGGTTGCCGAGGATGGCAGTGCGGTCGTGCCGTTGCTCGGCGGGCTGGGCGGGGTCAATGTCATGGCGCGGGAAATCGCTGCCGGTCTTGGCGTTGCTCCGGCTATCACGACCAGTGGCGAGTTGCGTTTCGGCACCTGCCTGCTCAATCCGCCGAGTGGCTATGCCCTGGGCGATCTGGAACTGGGCAAACGCTTTGTTTCCGATTTGCTGTCCGGCGAGTCGGTGCGCATCGAAGGCGCAGCGCCATGGCTGGCTCAGGCGCAGTTGCCCGAGGACCCGCAGGCCGAGTTGGCGATCCATGTGAGCTGTGCCGAGCGCGAGCCTGCCGCGAACGAACTGCTGATTTATCCGCGCAGCGTGCTGGTTGCGCTCGGCGAAACCGGCCCGGAACTGGCTGATCGCGTGCGTGCAGCCTTGCACGAAGCCAGAGTCGCGCTGCAATCGCTGGCCTGCCTCTTGGCCGGGGATGTGCAGATGGCCGATCCGCATGTGCATCGAGCCGCCGCCGAACTGGGTGTGCCGGTACGTTTTGTCACAAGCGCTTCGGCCAGCGAGATGGCCCGCAATGCCGTGCCGCAATTATTACCGCCGATCAGCGTCGGTGAGGGCATGGCCATCGCCGTTGCCCGGCAGCCTTTGGATGTACAGCAGATCGGTCGCGGGCGTGGACGACTGGCGGTGATCGGTCTCGGGCCGGGCGCTGCCGAGTTGATGGTGCCTGCGGTCAAGGCCGAGCTGGCGCGCGCCAACGATGTACTGGGTTACGAAACCTACGTGCGCATGGCCGGGCCGTTCCGGGCCGATCAGGTGCTGCATTGCACTGACAACCGCGAAGAAATGCTGCGCGCCCGCCATGCCTTCGAGCTGGCGGTGCAGGGCCGTGCGGTGGTGGTGGTATCGTCCGGTGATCCGGGTGTGTTTGCCATGGCGGCAGCAGTACTGGAAGCGTTGCATGAATCCAGCGATCCCGAGTGGCATGCCGTCGAGCTGGAAATCCTGCCGGGTGTTTCTGCATCCCTGGCAACTGCTGCCCAGGCCGGAGCGCCGTTGGGGCACGACTTCTGCGTCATGTCGCTGTCGGACAACCTCAAGCCCTGGGAGGTGATTGAAAAGCGCCTGGACCTGGCGGCTCAGGCCGACCTGGCGCTGGCCTTCTACAATCCCATCTCGCGTTCGCGCCCCTGGCAACTGGGCAAGGCGCTGGATATCGTGCGCCGCCATCGAACGCCTGAAACCCCGGTCACCCTGGGGCGTGACATCGGTCGACCGGGGCAGACCCTGCGCATCATTACCCTGGATGAGCTGACGCCCGAACAGGTGGATATGCGCACCATGGTGCTGATCGGGTCTTCGACGACCTGTACCTTTGCCCGCCCCAACGGTGAGCAATGGGTGTATACGCCGCGCTGGTATCCGGTCAAACTGGGTAGTTGAGCCTTCGCATCCGCTCCGAGATCAAACAATGCTGTTTGTGCAGGAGCGGATTTATCCGCGAAGACAGTCTTTCCGGCAATACAGATGTTGTGAGTGTACAGGCCTCTTTCCGGATAAATCCGGTCCTGCAGGGTTGACGTGTATTTGTACGTGAAGAAAAAGTAAGAAGTATCTTTGGCTCGTGCGGGTACTTGTTTACTTCTTTTGTAATTTACACCTGTCCGTCAATTTCCCTATTGTCGGTCCAGCACGGTTTGGCTAGTTTGATTTCTCGTTTCTATAAGGAAGTAGACAATGAAGAATCAGGATTTTAATGCCTTGCTGGTCGGGAATACTATAGTTTCCTTTTCTCCGGGTGTTTCCGCACAAAGTCGCGAGGATATCGCCGACCTGTTGATGTATGCCGATTTCTTTGCCAGCCAGAGCTACAGGCCTGGCGAGTTCTGGACCAGCTGGCTCAACTATTACCGCAGCTCTCTCGTCAGTTCCGGTTGCAAATTGACAAGTCAGATCGTCAAGGAGCCGATGTTCATTACCAGTGCCGAACAGCTGGACAGCATCAGTTTCGAGATTGCCGGCTCGGTGCATGTCGAGAATCTGGTAGAGCTCGCCCGTCGTTCATTCAAGGCTGTCCGGCTCAACCAATATGCCCGGTATTTCTTTCAGTACGGGGCGGGCACGGGCACGGTTGGCAATTTTCAGGTTGTCCCTTGCGAAGAGGTCGGGGGACAAATACACATTCTGCTGTGCGGTGTGCATGCCCGTTCGACAGCCACTTCGGACAGTCGCGGCGGCGACTCGTGGATCAATCGCGAGATGATCGTGCGTCTGGGCGGAGGGGTCTATGCATTCAACAGCCAGGTTTTCGCTTCGCACAGGGAGCGTATCCGTACCAGATTGAAGGCCGTCGGCAACTTCAATATCCGTCAGATAAACATCTGAAGAATTTACTTACAGCGTGGTCTGTAGGAAAAATCTATTGATGATCGAGGTTTTTGGATGGTTTCAGTGTCATTCAGACTCTTGAATGATTGAAGGTGATTAAGCAGTTTGAAGCATAACGTCTCATTTTTGCCTTTGCCTTTCTTGTGTTTGTGAAATATGCGGTATGTATTTATTTTTTATCTATCGGCTTTGGGAGTTCCTACATTTTGCAATGTGCGATCTCCAAGCGGTATGGAGAAACTCGAAAACATGCGGTAGCTTTGAATTGTCCACCAAGGATTAACCCCAAATAAAAAGGAGTTTGAAAATGTTTGATGAGGTAGAAAAAAGCAAAGTTGAAATCGCCAACTGTGATCTGGGTAACTGTGCCCATCAGGAACATACTGATAAAAAGAGCAAGTCTCTGATGCAGATGGACATTGATGAGAAAAACCCTGGCGCACTGGTTGCCGGAGATACGATTGTCTCCATCGTTGCCGGCATGTCCAAAGAGAACAAACAGATTCTCAAGGACAGTGTCCTGCTCGCTTCGCTGGCTGCCAGCAAGAAGTATCAGGACAGCAATGAAAATGCGGTGCAGTGGTACGAGACCTTTATCAAGGTAATGGGCTACTGCGGCTGGTTTTCTCAAGCCAAGGGGCTTACCGACTATCGCAGCAGCCATACACGTTTCACCATGGAGCAGGAGGCGCTGAAGATTCTGGAGTCGGCCATCGTTGCCATGGCTGTGCCTGGACCGACTGCTGTGCTGCTGCTCAAGGTTGCCAAGGACACCATCAAGGCCTTGCAGTCCAGCGACAAGCCACTGCGCCTGTTCGAGAACCAGAGCAAAACCCATAAAAGTGCCAAGTTCGCTATCGCCTCGGCAGCCGAGTCGACTGACGGTGAAGTGGTCATGGCGATGGGCGCAGTGAATTTTGTCACCACTCAGGACATCACCAATGTGCTGTTCTGGGAGTGGAACAATGCTTCTGTGCGTATCAAGCGTGCCGAAAACAATCTGGTCCTCAACGCTCAGCATTACGAGCGGGTAAGGGAGGCCGTCGAGGCGAAGCTGGCGGAAAATGCCCGGGATGCACTGGCCGAGTTCGATATTTGACCGAACACCGGGTCGCAGTTTCGCCTGTGGATTTTTTGACGAGTGCAGTGAGTGAGCCATATGTGCAAAGGAATGCAGCAGAGTTATATCAATGCGGGCAGCCTGTTCTTTTTTTCCGGTGAAGTATCGCCTTCATTCAAGAGGGATGTGCTGGATTGCAGCCTGTATTGCCAATTGGCCGCTTCGGCCAGGCATGGAAAATTCGTCGAGCCGGTCGAGTGGCGCCAGACCTATCTCAATGCGTTGACCCGGTTGCGCTGCAATATCGTATACCGCGAGGTGCAGGATGCGCCTCTGATAGACAAAGGCTCGCTCTGGGACTACGTCAGGGAGAAGCTGGCCATGCGTGTGCCCCTGGCGCTCATCGAACGCGCAGAGTCCACGCTGAAGCAATGTGTGGATGGCACTGGAGATTCAGCCGCCAGAACTCTCTTGATGGAGCAGACAACTCACTGTCCGCCGGTCGATCTGCCTGCCGGCCCTGACAATAAGGGCAAGCAGGAATGTGCGATAACCCTGCAACTCGGCTTTATCGATGTGGAGCCGGTTATCAGCCTGATCGTTATTTCGTTCAAAAGCATCCCGCCTGCAGGTGAAATGCCGCTTTCGCAGCTATTCGCCCAATGGGACAGGGTGAAAGATCTTGATATCGCAATCGTTTCGGCCGAGCTGGATGAACATGCCTTCGGGTATTTCAGAAAGGATCTGGTCAGCAAGCTTGGGACCCGACGCGACCAATTGATTGTCGATCTTGGGGATATGCCACAAACGTGTGCACGTAACTGATATGTCCTCAGGACATGTAACGGTACACGTCGTGGCAACAAGCAGAGTTGCAAGTGTTGTAAATGTAAACGTTGTAGCTGAATTCACGAATGGCCAAGAGCGCCATAATCAATAATAAAAATGCAAGGAATGCAGTAATGGAAAATATAGAAAATCAGGTAATACCTACCGTTGAAGAATGCGATGCCTATTTCAACAGTCTGCCGCCCGTCGACCCTGAGCGTTGCAAGCCTCGGCCTATGTTGCTTTCGGGACTCAACGATGAAAAGAAGGAAGACGATATTGGCAAGGTTGGCAAGGACTCGCCTTCGATCATTGCCTTTGCCGATGGCGTGAGCGAAAAGAATCGTGAAGCCGTCATGCTCGGTATCGAGTTTGCCGAGGCGGTGGCCAGCAGCAAGGCCGATATCGATACCGACCCTATCGAATGGCTGAAAAAATATACCGAAGCGATGTTTTATGCAGGCTGGCAGACCACGGGCGGTCATGAGTATGGTTCCTACTCGACCAACGACAAATCGCTGACCATGGAAGCGGTGGTTCTGGAGTTGCTTGCTTCTGTAGCGGGCCCCAATGCTGCGACAGTCATAGCGCTCATGGGCGAACTGCTCGGCAAGTTGGGCAAGAATGATTCACTCATGAAGCTTTTTGAAGGCAACAGCAAGAAAGGCACGCTTGCAAGATTCAGGGTCATGCCGTGTGTTGAATCGAGTTCCGGAATTCCAGTGACTTACCTGCTATCCATGCACTGTGAATATTCAAGCTCCTCGGGCGGTGTATTGTTTTGGAAGTGGTCGGTTTCCAACCTGAATATCAGGCGACTGGCCAAAGGCGTCTCGTTCAGCAGTTACAGCTATGAACGTAACAAGCAGCGAATTCTTGATTACCTCAACGGTAAGGCAGATGACTTCTTCGAGGGATTGAAGAAGTAACACTCGGGAGGGCTGCCCCAGGGCAGCCCTCTGTCTTTATCCTGATTCAGGTAAATGTGATGGATTGCATGAAAAAGGCCACTCTGGTGGCCGGCAACCTTGTGTGCGGCTTTAGCCAGCCAGCTCCTGCCACGTTTGAAGATTTGCTCGACTGCCTGCTTTTTGCCCAACTGGTTGCCGATGAACAAGCCAGTCGGTTTGCTGCCCCTGAGCGATGGTTTGCCGAGCATGACAAGGCGCTGCGAATGCTCAAGTGGCATGGCTCGGACTTTCGACGCGACACGTTCCCTCCCATGGCAACCTCGACCTACAGCATTGCTGAGTTGGTGAAGCAGGCTCTTCTGGATCGTATCCCCAGTGCACAGGCCGATAACGTCACCAGCGTGATGGCCTGTATGGCTGGTCTGCCGGAAACCGGCAAGGAGCAACTTCTGTTTCGCAAATCGGTACTGGCGCTGTCGCCTGACGGCGTGAATGAGCCATCCGTGCCGGCCCCTGTTCACACGATTGCGCTTCAGCTCACTGTGCTTGCGGTGCAAAAGGCCGATCCTGCTTCGCTGTTCCTGACCTTCAAGACTACAGATGAGTTGTCGCACGACATTTTTCATCAGCCGTTTGCAGGTGCGAGCATGATGGGACCTGTCGAAATGCGCTTTCAACAGCATCAATGGAGCCCGGCGCAATACCTTGTACTGCGCTCCAGGGTGCGGGATTTTCTGGCGGGCAAGGAGAGCGGCCTGAAGCTTCCGGTCTGTTGTGATGCCTGATCAAGTCAGGGCACCAGATAGCCTCTGATACCGGTAAAAATGATCTGCGCTGCCAGGGCACACACGAACAACCCCATCAGGCGGCTGACAATCTGCAGGCCCTGGTCACCGAGGATTCGTTCGATCCGGTTGGACAGGTACAGAACGACTCCGACACTGAAACTGGCCAGGGCTATGCCGAGTATGGCGGTCAGCTTGTCATCCCAGTGAGGCTGGCTGACGCCCATGACCAGCAGCGCACCGATGGTGCCCGGGCCTACCGTGATCGGTATGGTCAACGGGACAATCGTGACATCCTGCTGGATGTTATCGGTCTGGATCGCCGATTTACCTTGCGCCATGCCCAGTGCTGAAATGAACAGGACGCTGCCTGCGCCAATCCTGAAGGCATCCACCGTGATGCCGAAGACATCGAAGATCACCCGCCCGAACAGATAGAGCAGCACGCTGGAAACCAGAGTCGCGAGGGCGACTTTCCAGGCCAGGCGCCGTTGCTCCTTGCGCGAATGGCCGCGGGTCAGAGTGATGAAGCAGGAAAGCACGAAGAACGGGCTATACAGCACCAGCATCTTCAGATAAACGCTGAACAGCACATGGAGCATGGTGTTGGCTCACGGCAGCAAATTGGAGGGGCAGGCAAGTCTATCAGGCAAGGCGTACGTGTTCCTGATCGTCAGTTCTGCTGGTAGAGGCTGCCGTTCGAGGTCAGGCTGCGTGTTTCCTCGCGCTTTGCCACCCAGTATTCGATCAATTCCCGCAATTGCGACAGTTCGATTGGCTTGGCCATATGTCCGTCCATGCCTGCCTGGCGGGCACGATCCTTGTGTTCGGTGAGGATGTGCGCGGTCAGGGCTACTACCGGGGTCCGCACACGCTGGTTGCCCACTTCCCAGGCGCGCAGTTGTTCGGTCGCCGAGAAGCCATCGAGGATCGGCATTTCGCAATCCATCAGGACCAGATCATAGCGCTGGGCTTTCATGGCGCGCAGGGCTTCTTCGCCGTTGCTGGCGGTATCGGGGTTCAGGTTGAGCTTGCCGAGCATGCCGCGAATGACCTTGGTCGAAATGCTGTTGTCTTCGGCCACCAGGATGCGGAAATCGCCCGGCACGCTGACCGGAGAGTTCAAGGCTGGCTGTGCTGCCAACGGGACGACGCCCTTGTTCAACTGGGTCAGTTCGTCCGCCAGGGTAGTCTTGAGCGTGTAACCGGCTACCGGTTTGGCCAGGATGCGCTTGATGCCGGCATTGCGGGCGATGATCTTGCTTGGCGCATTGCTGATGCCGGTGAGCATGATCAGCAGAATGTCGTGGTTGAGGCTCGGGTCTTCCTTGATCTTGGCGGCCAGTTGCATGCCGCTCATGCCGGGCATGTTCTGGTCGAGCAGCACCACATCGAAATAGTCACGCAGATGCGCCTTGGTACGCAGCAGCGCCAGTGCTTCCTTGCCGGACGGCACGGCACTGACGTTCAGGCCCCATGCGCTGCATTGCTGCACCAGCACCTTGCGGCACGTATCGTTGTCATCGACGACCAGCACGCGGGCATCCTTGAGCGGGCCGTCCAGATCGGTGGTCGGCTGCTCCAGCAGCTTGGAGTCCAGTGGCAGGCTCAGCCAGAGCGTGGTGCCCTGGCTGGTGCCGTTCTGGATACCGAACTCGCCATCCATCAGCGCCGTCAGCCGGCGTGCGATGACCAGTCCCAGGTGGCCGCCCAGCTTGTTGCTGGTCAGGAAGTGCTTGCTGTGCAGTTCGGTGTGCATCAAGGCGTCGCGCTCTTCGGCAGACAACGGTGTGCCGCTGTCCTGTACCGAGATGCGTACGCGATGTTTTCCAGGCCTGGATTCCAGCGCCACGGCCAGCAGGATTTCGCCTTCCTCGGTTTTCTTGAGGGCGTTTTCCATCAGGCTCATGAGCGTCTGGCGCAGGCGTGTCGGGTCGCCACTGATGACGCGCGGAACCTGTGGCTGGATCAGGCTGATCAGCTCGACATTCTGCTGTTCGGCCTTGGCACGGAAGATATTCAGGCAGTCTTCGACCAGCGCGCTGATATCGAATTGCACATCGTCGAGTTCGATCTGCCCCGATTCGAGCTTGGTGATGTCGAGAATCTCGTTGATCAGGGTCAGCAGCTCGTTGCCTGCGCTGTGGATGGTCTCCACATAGTCGCGTTGCTTGACCGACAGTGGCGTGTCCAGCAGCAGTTCGGTCATGCCCAGCACCCCGTTCATGGGCGTGCGGATTTCGTGACTGATCTTGGCCAGGAATTCGGCCTTGGCATTGATTTCCGCAGTGCTGGCTGCCTGATCGCGGCTGAGGCTGAACTTGTCCTCGGTAATGCTGCGCGAGCGTTCGTTCAGGGCAATGCCCATCAGCAGGCCACAGATACAGAACACACCCAGCAAGGCGAGAATCAGCCACTGCGGCGGGATCAGGCTCAGCCATAGCAGGCCGGGCACGATCACCAGATAGCCGAGGTTGAAGAGGATCATCGAAATCACGAACAGGCGGGCAGGGCGGTAGCCCTTCTGCCAGTGCCAGACCGATACCGTCAGGATGCTCAGCGTGGTCAGGGAAACCAGCAGGAATGTCATGACGTTGATGGGCAGGTCATCGAATACCAGCACCAGCAGTGCGCCGATGCCCATCAGCACGGCATCGATCTGCATCAGTCGGTCGAGCGCCTTGACACCCCGGTGTACGAAGAAGAAATAGGTATAGAACAGCCCGGCAATGGCGGCGAACAACAAGGCCAGGTGAGCGCCCGGTGTCTGCGCGATATGCCAGGTCCTGGCCAGATCGAGCAGGTTGAGCAGCAACAGCGCACTCAGGGCGAGCAGGGTTTCACAGGCCGCCAGCCACAGGTTGCTGCGCGACTTGGTATGCCAGTAGCGCGTCAGGTTCTGGGTAACCAGCATGATCAGCGCGCCGAAAAGCAGGCCGAACAGAAAAGGTTCTCGCTCATCCGCTGCGCTGGCGATCGCCGGTTGCAGGGTGATGCTGGGGCGCAGCTTCTGGGTCGAGACGAGTCGCAGGTACAAGTCCAGAGGAACATCGCTTTGCGAAACGGGTAGCAGGAAATCATTGGAGGGCAGGCGTTGATCCTGCATGGGCACATCGTTGCCGGTGCGCAGATGATCGACGAGCTTGTCGCCTTCCATGATGTACAGGTCGCCGCTGGCCAGATCCGGCGCGAAGATGCGTATCAGTTGTTCGTGTCGGGTGGGCGGCAGCCGGTAGTGAAGCCACAGGGCGCTCGTGCGTTCGGCAGCCGTGACCCGCTCCAGATCGATGGGGCTGAACTGGTTCTGATAGCGGGCCGAGCGGATATCTTCCAGTTGCAGGCTCGCCTGTTCGTCGAGCAGGGTCGACCATCCTGCGCCATGCTCGGCATTGGCCGAGAGCATGAAGAGCAAGGACAGTAATCCTGCTGTTGAAACCATGGCAATCCTGAGCCAGCGCACGGTGAGATCCCTTCCTGAGTGAATGCCTGATAACTCTGCGCAGCGCCGGAGCAACCGACCAGCCCCTTGGCCAGGGGCTGGTTCGATAGGCTTATTCCTGGCTTTCGCCACGCTCGCGGGCAATGGCGCGATAGCCAATGTCCTTGCGGTAGAAACAACCTTCCCAATCAATCTTCACGGCCAGGGCGTAGGCGTTTTCCTGCGCATTACCAACGCTGTCGCCGAGTGCGGTTGCACACAATACGCGACCACCGCTGGTAACGACACGCTCATCTTTCAGGGCAGTGCCGGCATGGAATACCTTGCCCGGCAGTTGCGCGGCAGCGTCCAGGCCTTCAATCGCGGCACCCTTGGCGTAATCGCCAGGGTAGCCACCGGCAGCCAGAACGATACCCAGGCTCGGACGAGGGTCCCACTGTGCTTCGACCTTGTCCAGTGCCTGTGCCAGCGCGGCCTCGATCAGCAGCACCAGGCTCGATTGCAGGCGCAGCATCACAGGCTGGGTTTCCGGGTCGCCAAAACGGCAGTTGAACTCGATGACTTTCGGGTTGCCTGCCTTGTCGATCATCAGACCAGCATAGAGGAAACCGGTATAGACGTTGCCTTCTTCGGCCATGCCGCGAACAGTCGGCCAGATGACCAGGTCCATGACGCGCTGGTGAACTTCGGCGGTGACCACCGGAGCCGGGGAGTAGGCACCCATGCCGCCAGTGTTCGGGCCACTGTCGCCGTCGCCGACACGTTTGTGGTCCTGGCTGGTAGCCATCGGCAGGACATTCTTGCCGTCGACCATCACGATGAAGCTGGCTTCTTCGCCATCGAGGAACTCCTCGATCACGACTCGCGAACCGGCTTCGCCAAACGCATTGCCCGCCAGCATGTCGCGCACGGCTTCTTCGGCTTCTGCCAGAGTCATGGCGACGATCACGCCTTTACCCGCTGCCAGGCCGTCGGCCTTGATGACGATAGGCGCGCCTTTTTCACGCAGGTAAGCCAGGGCTGGCTCAATCTCGGTGAAGTTCTGGTAATCGGCGGTCGGAATCTTGTGGCGAGCCAGGAAGTCCTTGGTGAACGCCTTGGAGCCTTCGAGCTGAGCAGCACCGGCAGTCGGGCCGAAGCAGTCCAGGCCACGGCTGCGGAACAGGTCCACGACGCCTGCAACCAGCGGCACTTCAGGGCCGACGATGGTCAGCGAAACGTTCTTTTCAGCGAAGTCTGCCAGTTGCTCAAGGGCCAGCACGTCGATGGCGACGTTCTCGCACTTGGCTTCAATGGCGGTACCGGCATTGCCCGGCGCCACGAAAACCTTCTCTACACGTGGGTCCTGAGCGACTTTCCATGCCAGAGCGTGTTCACGTCCACCGCTACCGATGATTAATACGTTCATTTCAAAAACCTCGATGACGCCGAATTCTGTGAGTAGCGCATGACGGCCATGTTTTGCGGATCATGCATTACGAGGCCGCACTGGCGCAGACGCCTGCGCCAGTGCGGCCGTTTTTATATATCAATGACGGAAATGGCGCATGCCGGTGAATACCATGGCAATCCCGGCTTCATCCGCCGCTGCAATCACTTCGCTGTCGCGCATCGAGCCACCCGGCTGGATCACCGCAGTGATACCGGCCTTGGCAGCATTGTCGATGCCGTCGCGGAACGGGAAGAATGCATCGGAAGCCATGACCGCGCCCTGAACCTGCAAACCAGCGTGCTCGGCCTTGATGGCGGCGATACGTGCGGAGTTCACACGGCTCATCTGGCCTGCGCCGACACCGATGGTCTGGCGATTCTTGGCGTAGACGATGGCGTTGGACTTGACGTACTTGGCGACTTTCCAGGCGAAGATCAGGTCGTGTACTTCGTGCTCGGTCGGAGCGCGCTGGGTCACGATCTTGAGGTCGGCCGAGGTGATCATGCCGATATCGCGGCTCTGTACCAGCAGACCGCCGTTGACGCGCTTGTAATCCCAGGCAGCGCCGCGTTCTGCGGCCCACTGGCCGGTGGTCAGCAGGCGGACATTGGTCTTGGTGGCGACGATGGCCTGAGCCTCGGCGCTGACGCTTGGCGCAATGATGACTTCGACGAACTGACGCTCGACGATGGCCCTGGCGGTTTCTGCGTCCAGCTCACGGTTGAAGGCAATGATGCCGCCGAAAGCCGATTCGGTATCGGTGGCGTAGGCCAGTTCGTAGGCCTGGCGAATGCCGCCTTCCTCGTCCGGGCATACCGAAACGCCGCACGGGTTGGCGTGCTTGACGATCACACAGGCCGGCTTGACGAAGCTCTTGACGCATTCCAGCGCGGCATCGGTATCGGCCACGTTGTTGAACGACAGTTCCTTGCCCTGCAACTGGGTAGCCGTCGCGATGCCGATTTCGGCAGGCTTGGCTTCAACGTAAAACGCCGCGCTCTGGTGCGGGTTCTCGCCGTAGCGCATTTCCTGAGCCTTGACGAACTGGGTATTGAAGGTGCGCGGGAACTGGCTGCGGCCTTCGGTGCTGAGGGTTTCTGCGCTCTGGTCGACGCTGCCCAGGTAGTTGGCGATCATGCCGTCGTAGGCGGCAGTGTGCTCGAATGCCTTGAGCATCAGGTCGAAACGCTGTGCGTAGGTCAGGCCGCCGGCCTTGAGGTTTTCCAGCACCTGCGCGTAATCGCTGGCGTTGACCACGATGGCGACGTCTTTATGGTTCTTGGCTGCGGAGCGAACCATGGTCGGACCGCCGATATCGATGTTCTCGATGGCGGTCGGCAGGTCGCAGCCCGGCTTGGAAACCGTGGCCTCGAACGGGTAGAGGTTGACCGCGACCAGATCGATCGGCTTGATACCGTGTTCGTTCATGATTGCATCGTCGATGCCGCGACGACCCAGGATGCCGCCGTGGATTTTCGGGTGCAGCGTCTTGACCCGACCATCCATCATTTCTGCGAAACCGGTGTAATCGGCCACTTCCACGGCTGCGACACCATTGTCCTGCAGCAGCTTGAAAGTACCGCCAGTAGAAAGAATCTCTACGCCCAGCGCTTCAAGCTCGCGTGCGAATTCGAGGATTCCTGTCTTGTCGGAAACGCTGATCAAAGCGCGGCGGATCGGCAGGCGGGTAGTCTGGTCGGTCATTTCAATTTCCATCAAAAGCAAAGGAAGTCAGCAAAAAAGGCGACCGCTTTCAGGTAGGTCGCCTTTTCTGTATTGAATGCTTAAAGCAGGTCGTACTGCTTGAGTTTCTTGCGCAGCGTGCCGCGATTGAGCCCCAGCAGTTCGGAAGCCTTCGTCTGGTTGCCCTTGACGTAGTTCATCACGCTTTCGAGAAGCGGAGCCTCGACTTCCGATAACACCAGGTTGTACACGTCAGTGACGGAGGCGCCTTCGAGGTGGGCGAAATAATTGTGCAGCGCTTTCTCGACACTACCGCGCAGGGTCTGGCCCTCTTCGCTCGGCGTGTTGAGGTGCTGTTTCAAATTGACGTTGTCGCTCACGGGTGTTGTTCCACTCACTAAAGTCTCGGTCATCATCGTCATGCGGCCACCTCTTCTTTTTTCTCGTTATCCGGGCCCTTGCAGCCTTGGCTCAAGAACTCCCGGACGTTGGCGCACTGTGCTTCCGTATCTTCCAAACGATTGAAGTGGGCGCGAAACTCCCTGGCGCCCGGCAAGGTTGCGAGATACCAACCGACATGTTTGCGTGCAATACGCACTCCCATCACGTCTCCATAGAAGGCGTGCAGGGCTGCCAGATGTTCAAGCAGAATACGTTCCACTTCACCCAACTGCAGCGCCGGCAGTTTCTCGCCGGTACGCAGGTAGTGATCTATCTCACGAAAAATCCACGGACGCCCCTGGGCGGCCCTGCCAATCAGTAAACCGTCCGCTCCGGTGGCCTGCAGCACATACCGGGCCTTTTCGGGTGAATCGATGTCGCCATTGGCGAATACCGGAATCGACATCGCCTGCTTGATTTCAGCAATGGTGTCGTACTCGGCTTCGCCGGTGTAAAGGTCTGCGCGGGTCCGGCCATGCACCGCCAGCGCCTGAATTCCTGCCTGTTCGGCGATTCTGGCGACCGTCAGGCCGTTCCGGTTCTCGCGGTCCCAGCCGGTGCGGATCTTCAGGGTCACCGGTACATCGACTGCAGCCACTACCGCCTGCAGAATCTCACTCACCAGCTTTTCATCTTTCAGAAGCGCCGAGCCTGCAGCCTTGTTGCAGACCTTCTTGGCCGGGCAGCCCATGTTGATATCGATGATCTGGGCACCGAGTTCGACATTGGCTCGCGCGGCCTGCGCGAGCATCTGCGGATCGCCGCCGGCGATCTGTACCGAGCGGGGCTCGGGATCACCTTCATGGATCATGCGCAGACGCGATTTGCGACTGTTCCACAGGCTCATGTCACTGGTGACCATTTCCGATACCACCAGGCCTGCGCCGAGTTCTCTGCACAGTTGACGGAAAGGCTGGTCGGTGACACCCGCCATCGGGGCGAGAATCAAGCCATTCTGTAGCGTATATGGACCGATGCGTACCGCCGACATAGCTTTACCTATCGTGGGGCCGAATCATCCGCAGGCCGTGTAAAAAACCGTTCCACACGGTCTGCTACAGCCCCGTCTCCAGTTGCCCTGGCAACCGTCAGACTGAACCGAGAGTTTGAAAAAGGGTTGGCATGATACCCGCTCTCGATGACTGGATAAAGGCTGAATTGGATAAAATCTGAACAGTTATTTTCTTATCGCTAACGGTTCGCTTCTGGAGCGAACGGTCATGAAAAGGGCGTCATTTATGCTATGTGGCCTGCGCCGACGCGCCTTCAGGCGCCAGTAGTGTCGGCGGGAGAGGTGAGGCCGGGGCTCATTCCGGTGAGCGGAAGTTCAGGCTGTAATTCACGGCTTTGGCGCCAGGATCGAGGATATCCAGTGCAATATGGATCGGTGTCTGGGGTGGCATCTCTTCCTTGCCGGCCATTTCGCCGCTCAGGTATTCGCCGGGCTTGAACCGACGACTGGCAATGAGCTGACCGCTGGTATCGGCAAATCGCAGCTCCAGCAGCGGAAAGGGCTGGGAGAAGGATGCGCGGTTATAGATGATTGCGTCCACTACCAGTGCGCCCTGGAACTCGGGGTGACTGCGCACCACCAGATTGCTGCTCTTGAGCAGGTTGATGTCGACTTTCGACGGCACCTTGCAGCCAATCTGCGGGCATATCTGCTGGAACCAGGGGCGATACTGATCCTGGCGGGCCAGATGGTCGAAGTGATACCAGATGTACTGGCTCGCCAGACCGGCCAATGCCAGCATGATCAAAAAGCCCCAGGCCAGACGACGCCCCCAGCGCGGCTTCGGGCGTTGCCAGTCCAGTTGCAGCGGGTCATCGGTAAGGTCCAGAAGGGCCTGGTCGCGCATGGCCGGTTCGTTTCGCGGGCGTTTGCCGCGCGAATCGATCACTGGCTCGGGGTCATCGCTGTGATCTTCGTCGTCATCATCGCGTGCCGACCAGCGCTCGCTGCTTTCGGTGGCGGGAGCCTTGCGTGCAGTCAGGGCTGGCTGCTCATCGTCCAGATCGACATTGTCCAGCGACAATGACGGCTCGGTCCGCTCACGGCCGGAAGGCTGCTCGGCTTCAGGCTCGGGTTCGTGTTCCGGTTCGGCTGGCGGCTCGTTGGCGGTGACCACTTCGGCCTGTATTTCCGGCAGATGGCTGACGTCATCGTTGCGCAGGCTGCCGACCCAGGTGCTCTCTTCGGTTTCGGTGTTGTCACGCTTGGCGGTCAGGGCCGCGTCGTTGGGCCGGGTGTTGGGCTTGCCGAACGTGTCGGGCAGCTGGATTTCCCGCTGCTCAAGCCGGGCCAGCTCTTCGTCGAGGTCCAGGTTATCCAGGTCGAATTCGCTGACTTTCCAGGGATCGTCATCTTCCGCGACGGCTTTCTGTAGCTCGGGCTCCGGTCTGTCGAGGAGCGCCGGAGGCGTTTGCTCGATAACCTCGGCGGCGATGACTTCCTCGGCAGGCGCTTGCGTGACCTCGGGTTCGTCGACCGGGCGCTGCTCCAGCAGTTGTCTGGCGGCATTGAAGACCTGCAGACAGGCTCCGCAGCGCACCACGCCGCGGGCCACGCTCAACTGGGCGTGGCTGACTCTGAAACTGGTTTGGCAGTGCGGGCACTGGGTGACGAAGCTGTCGGTCATGCTGCGGTCCGGTTGAGGCGGCGGTTAACGGCGACGACCTGTGATGCGTACCCAGCCATCACGGTTGGCGATTGGGTCCAGATCGAATGTAGCAGCATAGGCTGCAGCTACTTCCGGGCCCTGTTCTGCAAGGATTCCGGACAGCGCCAGGCGACCACCGGTCTTGACCAGTGTTGCCAGTTGCGGTGCCAGCGATACCAGCGGGCCGGCCAGGATATTGGCGACCAGCACATCGGCGGGTTGTTGCGGCAGCTCTTCGGGCAGATACAGCGGGAAACGCTCAGCGGCAATGTTGTTGCGTCCGGCGTTGTCACGCGAGGCTTCGAGGGCCTGGACGTCGATATCGGTGCCGACCGCCTGCTCGGCGCCCAGTAACAGGGCGGCGATTGCCAGGATGCCCGAACCACAGCCGAAATCCAGCACGTTGCAGCCTTTCAGGTCCTGGCCGTCCAGCCACTCCAGGCACAGGGCCGTGGTGGGGTGCGTGCCGGTGCCGAATGCCAGGCCCGGATCGAGCAGCAGGTTGACGGCGTCCGGCTCGGGTGCGGCATGCCAGCTTGGAACGATCCACAGGCGCTGGCCGAAACGCATCGGCTGGAAGTTATCCATCCAGCTGCGCTCCCAGTCCTGATCTTCGATGACTTCGGCGGTGTGCTCGGGCAGCTCGGCGTCGGTCAGCAGGCGCAGATGCGCCAGGGCCAGATCGGCATCGGTATCGGCCTCGAACAGGGCCAGCAGGTGGGTGTGCGCCCACAGTGGCGTGGTATTGAGCTCTGGCTCGAAAATCGGCTGGTCTTCGGCATCCATGAAGGTCACGGATACGGCGCCGACTTCAAGCAGCGCGTCCTCGTAGGTTTCGGCTTGTTCTGGGCTGATGGCGAGGCGGACTTGCAGCCAAGGCATGGCGGATTACCTTCGAGTCAAAATTTGTGTACGGCGTTGCCGCGAGAAGCGGGCAAGTTTACTTCTATGCGGCGCAAACAACAAAGCCGCATCGCTGCGGCTTTGTTGATCTGAAACACGCTGACTTATTGATTGGCCAGTTTGTGTTCCAGATAGTGGATGTTGACTCCGCCTTCGCAGAAGCCTTCATCACGGGTCAGATCACGGTGCAGCGGGATATTGGTCTTGATCCCGTCGACCACGATTTCATCCAGGGCATTGCGCATGCGTGCCATGGCTTCGTCGCGGGTTGCGCCCCAGGTGATCAGCTTGCCGATCAGCGAGTCGTAGTTCGACGGAACCTTGTAGCCGCTGTACAGATGCGAGTCGACCCGCACGCCGTTACCGCCCGGGGCGTGGAAGTGCTTGACCAGACCTGGGCTCGGAATGAAGGTTTTCGGATCTTCAGCGTTGATCCGGCATTCCAGCGCATGCCCGTTGATGACTACGTCATCCTGGGTGTACGACAGTTTGTTGCCGGCGGCGATGCTCAGCATCTCCTTGACGATGTCGATACCGGTGACCATTTCCGAAACCGGGTGCTCTACCTGAACACGAGTGTTCATTTCGATGAAGTAGAAGCGGCCGTTCTCGTACAGGAACTCGAAAGTGCCAGCGCCACGGTAGCCGATGTCGATACAGGCCTGAACGCAGCTTTTCAGTACGTCAGCGCGTGCATCTTCGTCGATGAACGGTGCCGGAGCTTCTTCCAGAACTTTCTGGTGACGACGTTGCAGCGAGCAATCGCGGTCGCCCAGGTGGATCGCATTGCCCTGGCCGTCGGAAATGACCTGGACTTCCACGTGACGTGGGTTGGTCAGGTACTTTTCCAGGTAAACCATCGGGTTGCTGAACCAGGCAGCCGCTTCGGCGCGGGTCTGGCTGGCAGCTGCGATCAGTTCTTCCTCGCGGTGAACCACACGCATGCCGCGACCACCACCGCCACCGGCGGCCTTGATGATCACCGGGTAGCCGACTTCACGACCGATGCGCAGTGCGGTTTCTTCGTCTTCCGGCAGCGGGCCGTCGGAACCTGGAACCGTAGGCACATTGGCGCGCTTCATGGCGTCCTTGGCGGAAACCTTGTCACCCATCAGGCGAATGGTTTCGGCTTTGGGGCCGATGAAGGCAAAACCCGATTTTTCTACCTGTTCGGCGAAATCCGCGTTTTCGGCAAGAAAGCCATAGCCAGGGTGAATCGCCGTGGCGCCGGTCAGTTCGGCAGCCGAGATGATTGCCGGGATATTCAGGTAGGACAGGTTGGCTGGCGCCGGACCGATGCAGACGGTTTCGTCTGCCAGGCCAAGGTGCATCAACTCGCGGTCTGCCGTGGAATGTACAGCGACGGTCTTGATGCCCTGTTCCTTACAGGCGCGCAGGATGCGCAAGGCAATTTCGCCGCGGTTGGCGATCAGAACTTTTTCCAACATCGCAGGCTCTCCCCGGTTCAAACGATAGTGAACAGCGGCTGGTCAAATTCAACCGGCTGACCGTTTTCTACCAGGATGGATTCGATGACGCCGCTGGCTTCTGCCTGGATGTGGTTCATCATTTTCATCGCTTCGACGATGCAGATGGTGTCGCCTTTCTTGACGGTCTGGCCGACTTCCACGAATGCAGGCGAGGTAGGCGCCGGGGTGCGGTAGAAAGTACCGACCATTGGCGACTTGACCACGTGGCCGTTCAGCTTCGGAGCCGAAGGCGCTTCGGCAGCAGCGGTAACCGGTGCAGCGGCAGGTGCTGCAACCGGAGCGGCTACAGGAGCAGGTGCGTAGTACGGTTGTGCCGGAGTCTTGCTGTGACGGCTGATCCGTACGGATTCTTCGCCTTCACGGATCTCCAACTCGTCGATACCGGATTCTTCCAGCAGTTCGATCAGTTTCTTGACTTTGCGAATATCCATTAATCATCAACTCCCAAGGGGTCTGTCAGGGCATTTCGGCGGCCGGTTCAAGCCGTGCGGTCCAGCGTCAGGCTGGTCCGTTCATGACTTGGAGCTAACGGCCAATTGTTCCAGGGCGGCCTCCAGGGCCAGTCGGTAACCGCTGGCGCCAAGGCCGCAGATCACTCCTACAGCAACATCTGAAAAGTAGGAGTGATGGCGGAAAGGTTCGCGTTTGTGCACGTTCGATAAATGCACTTCGATGAATGGGATGCTCACTCCCAGCAGCGCGTCACGTATTGCCACACTTGTATGTGTAAAAGCGCCCGGATTGATCAGGATGAAATCCACGCCTTCATCGCGTGCGGCATGGATCCGGTCGATCAATTCGTACTCGGCGTTGCTTTGCAGGTACATCAGATGGTGACCGGCATCGCGAGCCCGCCGTTCCAGGTCCTGGTTGATCTGCGCCAGGGTGACTGCGCCATATATCCCCGGCTCCCGGGTGCCGAGCAGATTCAGGTTGGGGCCGTGCAGGACCAGGAAAGTCGCCATTATTGATTCCTTTTTGTGTTTGCGAGCGTTCACGCCCGGCGACTATGCCGCAAGGGGGATGTACTGTCCAGTTAACTACAGTAGCCGACACAATGAGCGATGTTTGCGTAAAGTTTATGACTCAGCAGCTAATTTTGGTCATTTGCTCTATTTATGCGCTCGATGAAGCCCGGAACGTCGATTTCACCAACGATCCGGACCTTTTCCAGTTCTTCGCCGCTTTTACTGAAAAATAACAAGGCGGGTGGTCCGAACAGCTTGTAGCGATCAAGCAGGGCGCGTTGCTCTGCATTGCTGTCGGTCATGTCGAAACGGATCAGGCTGTAGCCCGCCAGTTTCTCGACGACGCCCGGATCGGGCAGGACTTCATGTTCGATTACCTTGCAACTGATGCACCAGTCGGCATACCAGTCGAGCAGCAAGGGTTTGCCGGCATTTCTGGCTTCGCTCAAGGCCCGGTCCAGTTCGGCAGACGTACGGATGGTCTGCCATTGGGAAGTTGCCGCTACTGCCGCGCCGCTGTTCAAGGTTGCCTGTGGACGGCCCAGCGGGCGAGTCGGGTCGGTCTGGCCGTTCAATGCGCCGTACCAACATGCCAGAGCGTAGACCAACAACAGCAGGCCGAGCAGTTGTGCGAGTTTTTGCCGGGCGGTTTTTTCCGTGAACTCCAGGGTTCCGAGGAACAAGGCGACTCCGGCACACAGAATGCCGACCAGCAACAGGGTGATTTCCCCTGGCAATACGCGGCTGAGCAAGCCAATCGCCAGGCCCAGCAGCAACACGCCAATCGCGTTTTTCACGCTAACCAGCCATGGACCGCTTTTCGGCAGCCATGCTGCGCCACCGGTGGCGACCAGCAACAGCGGCGCGCCCATGCCCAGGCCCAAAGCGAACAGTTTCAGGCCGCCGCCGAGTGCATCTCCGCTGGCGCTTATATAAAGCAACGCACCGGCCAGCGGAGCCGAGACGCAAGGGGATACCAGCAGGCTGGAAACCACACCCAGCACCGCAGCGCCCCACAGCGAGCCGCCTTCGGTCTTGCCTGCGATGCGATCCAGCCGGTTGCTGATGGCCTGCGGCAGGCGCAGTTCTATAACTCCGAACATCGCCACGGCAAACAGGACGAAGAACAGCGAGAATGGCACCAGCACCCAGGCCGATTGCAGGCGTGCCTGCAGGTTCAGGCCTGCGCCGAACATGCCCATCAAGGCGCCGAGTATGGCGAAGCAGATCGCCATCGGCAGTACGTAGGCCAGTGACAGGCTCAGACCGCGCAGGCCGCCAACCTGACCGCGCAATACCACGCCGGACAGGATCGGCAGCATCGGCAGTACGCACGGAGTGAACGTCAGGCCGATACCGGCGAGGAAAAACAGCGCCAGTTCCTTCCAGTCCCAGGCCTGCTGGCCTGCTGCCGAAGCCGTGCCGACGGACTTGGCGGGCATATCGCCAATGATCAGTTGTTCGGTTTCCGGCGGGTAGCACAAGCCCTTGTCGGCGCAGCCCTGATAGCTCACGTTGAGAATAAACGGCCGCTCTTCGCCGGGCTTGCGCGGCAGGTCGATATCGAGAATGCCGTGATAGACCTCGACGTCGCCAAAATACTCATCGTGCTTCTTTTCACCGGCCGGCAGTTGCGCGGCGCCCAGGCCGATGTCAGCGGGTTCGGTACGGAACTGGAAACGATGGCGATACAGGTAATAACCGTCGGTGGCGACGAAGCGCAGCTTGATCGATTGCGCGGTGGTTTCGATCAGGCTCAATTTGAATGCCTGGCGCACAGGCAGGAATTCCTTGCTGTTATCCAGTGTCGAGCCGCCCAGGGTCGGCGCGGGGCGACTGTCCAGCAGGCTGGTCGCGGAAGCAGGCAGGGCCAGGATCAACAGCATCAGGCATAAAAAGCGGCGCATGGCAGGCTCGATTCTCGAAAGTCAGCGCATGATAGCGGAGTGTTTCACGGCATGCAGGGATCAGGTTTGTAAGGACGAGTTTCGTGATCGCCCTGATCGGCTAAGCCTGGGGCTCGGGCAACATCACGTGATAAGGCGCTTCGACCACTGCCGAGTGCACCTGATTGCGCCCGGCATGCTTGGCGCGATACAGCGCATTGTCGGCCTGGGAAGCCAGGGTCAGGCTGTCGTCATTCACCCCCAGTGCGACCAGGCCGGCACTGAAGGTACAGAACAGGTCCGTGGGCTGGGCGGGATAATGAATTTCCGCAAAGCGATAACGAATCTCTTCGAGTACCTGATGGGCGCTGTGAATGTCGGTGTCTGGCATCACGATGGCGAATTCTTCGCCGCCGTAACGGCCAATGAAGTCGGTTTTACGCAGGCGCTGCTTGAGAAACAGCGCCAGGCTCTTGATGACGCGGTCGCCCATGGGGTGGCCGTGGCTGTCGTTGACCTTCTTGAAATGGTCGATATCGAGCATGGCAAAACACAGCGGCTTGTTCTCGCGGCGGGCGCGAAAGCTGCAATCTTCCAGCAACTGGAGAATATGCGTGTGGTTGTACAGGCCGGTCAGGCTGTCACGAACCATCCGCGCCTTCAGGCTGCGCGCCCGGGCCGCACGGTTGCGCACAGTGGTGATCAGATGGCGAGGCTTGATCGGCTTGGTCAGGAAGTCATCGCCGCCTTCGCTCATGGCGTCGAGCTGCTTGTCCTGGTCATCTTCGGCGGACAGGTAAATGATCGGCACGCTGACATAGCGGTCATTGTGGCGAATGACCTTGGCCAGTTCGGTGCCGGTGCAGCCTGGCATGTACATGTCGAGAATGATCAGGTCAGGCTGGAATTCCGCCAGTTCGGCCATGGCCTGGATCGGGTCGAGCAGTGTGCGGGTGACGATCCCGGCAGCATTGAGCAGGCGTTCGGTGTGGGTGGCCTGGGCGCGGGAGTCGTCGATGACCAGCACCTTGTAAGGTTCGTACTGGGCAACGCAGGTCAGGACTTCGATTTTCTCCAGCAGGCTCGATGCCTCAAGCGTGCCGGTCAGGAATTCTTCGCCGCCGGCGCGCACTGCCGCCAGCCGTGTCGGGGTATCGGTTTCATGATGACTGAAGAACAGCAACGGCAGTTTCTGTTCCAGTCCTTCCTGTACCTGGGTGGCGAGTTTCAAACCCTCGCCGGGACCACTGAAATCGACATCCATGATAATGACGGACGGATGTCGCTCCAGCATTGCCGACTGAAACTGGGCAACGTTGTCCAGTGACAGCGCGGACAGACCGAAAAACTCCAGCTGTTTGGCCAGGCGCTCGGCCCGCTCGCGATCCTGCAGGGCCACATAGACCGGTTTGCGCAGCGGTGGCAGCGAGGTTTGTTCCAGTTTGTCGCCGTGCCGCAGGCCGGTGCGCGAAAGGCGCTGCATCAAGCGGTTGAGTTCGGTGATCAGGCTGCTATTGAGGCGGCCACGATTGGCTTCGACCGTTTCCAGCGCCTGCCCGATGGCCTGAGCCAGTTGCAGGTGTTCAGCCTGCTCGAAACGTTCGGCGAAACGCAGCAGGCGCAGTGTCGAGTCCTTCAGCTCGGCCATATCGGCGAGCGACCATTCGGATTTCTGCAGGCGCTGCCAGGTCTCAAGAATCTGGCGAGCTTGATGAGTGACCCTTTGGGCAAAATGATGCTTGAGACGATCGCGGTTAGGGTCTTCTGACTCGGTCATATCCTGACTACTGTGGGGTTCGCTTAGGAGTACCACTGCTGGCGCTATGCTAGCACCTCCGATTGTTGAGAAGAGTGCCGTAAGTCACTTATTCGTCAACAAAAGAGTCTGTAGCTGCGCTCAGAGTCATTTTTGTGCTCAAAGGTTGCGTGATAGGTGTTATTTCTCTGCCATTCGCTTCCTGGTCGAGAAAGCGGCCTGCCGCAATGGCAACAAAACCTGTACCGCGCATGTCAGCAAAAGGCACCTTGCTGTAAGGTTGCGGTCGAACCACTGAACCTGACCGAAAGGACCCATACCATGCTGGATTGGAAGAACCGCGCAGGCAGCGCGGGTGAGCGTACCGCTGACACTGCGTCGGTCAAGAGACGTGGTTACCTGGGTAACCTGTTCTACAGCCGGGCCCTGGGCTCGCTGATCCTGATCTATCTTCTGATCACCCTGCTGGTGGGTTGGTACTGGAGCAAGGAGCCTGCACTGTTTCCCGTGCAGCAGAATGCGCAGGCGGCTGCCGAACGTGAAGGCAAGCCGATGGTGATTGGCTATACCACCGTCGAAACCCTCAAGACCGTAACCCAGACATTGCTCACCAAGCGCGGTGGCTATCTGTCCAACGACCGTTTCCCGCCAGGCATCTGGCTGGATAACGTGCCAAGTTGGGAGTACGGCGTGTTGGTGCAGGTCCGCGATCTGAGCCGTGCCTTGCGCAAGGACTTTGCCCGTTCCCAGTCGCAATCGGCTGAAGACGGCGATCTGGCCCGTGCCGAGCCGCTGTTCAACTTCGATAACCGCAGTTGGGTGTTGCCGTCGAGTGAGTCGCAGTACACCGATGGCATCAATGCCCTGAGCCGTTATCAGGCGCGCCTGTCCGATCCGAACCAGAAGGGCGCGCTGTTCTATGCGCGTGCCGATAACCTGAACAACTGGCTGGGCGATGTCGGCACCCGTCTGGGTTCCCTGTCGCAACGTCTGTCGGCCAGTGTCGGTCGGGTCAAGCTCAACAGCACTCTGAAAACCGAAGCCATTGCCTCGGTCAAGCCGGGTGAAGTGCCGCAGGTCGATGAAGAAATCGTCGAAACCCCGTGGCTGCAGATCGATAACGTGTTCTATGAAGCGCGTGGTCAGGCCTGGGCTCTGTCGCACTTGCTGCGAGCCATCGAGGTAGACTTTGCGGATGTGCTGGCCAAGAAGAACGCTACCGTCAGCGTGCGCCAGATCATTCGTGAGCTGGAAGCTTCCCAGGAGCCGCTGTGGAGCCCTATGGTCCTCAACGGCAGCGCGTTTGGCGTATTGGCCAACCACTCGCTGGTCATGGCCAACTACATCTCGCGGGCCAACGCGGCGGTGATCGACCTTCGCCAGTTGCTGTCCCAGGGCTGATGAGCTTTTCTTCGCACGAGGCCGCGCATCGCGCCGCCTCGGACGCCGAACAGATCGCCTGGGTCGACGAGCAGGATCAAGTGCTGGGTTCTCTGGGCCGGGCCGAGTTGCGCGAGCGCGGTCTGATCGGGCGTGGCACTTATATTCTGCTGTTCAACTCGGCAGGTGAGCTGTGTGTCCATCAACGAACCCTGAGCAAAGCCATTTATCCCGGTTTCTGGGATGTTGCGGCTGGCGGCATGGTTCAGGCAGGCGAAAGCTATGCGCTGTCGGCGGCCCGTGAGCTGGAGGAAGAACTGGGTGTCAGTGGCGTGCCGCTGCAGGTTCATGAGCAGTTTTTCTTCGACCAGCCGGACAACCGACTCTGGTGCGCGGTGTTTTCCGCGGTCTGGGACGGGCCTCTGACTCTGCAACCGGAAGAGGTGTTGCAGGCGCGCTTTATCCCGGTCGCACAGGTGCTTGCCGAAACCGCTGAAAAGCCTTATTGCCCGGACTCTCTGGCGGCGTTGAAACGCTATCTGCAACAGGTCGCAAATGTTCAGTAAATTGGCGCATTCAGGCTCTTAGCAAGCATGCTTTTTGTCGTTACACTGCGCGACCTTTTTCAAGCTGGACCGGCCCTGCCGCTCCAGTAGCGCTGCCCCTGCCAGAGTGGGGCTTCGCGGTCGAAGGCTCAATGCTGAGCCCGGCCCGTCTTCAGTCCTCAACAAGAGGATTTCCCGTGGCTAAAAAAGCCGCATCCTTCGCCGCCCTGGGTGGCCTGGTGTTTTCAACCGACGCAGGGCGTCATTGTCCCGACTGTCGTCAGCCCGTTGATGCCTGTACCTGCAAGCAAAGCGTCATCCCCGAGGGTGATGGTATTGCGCGGGTCCGGCGCGAGAGCAAAGGCCGTGGAGGCAAGACCGTGACCACCATCACGGGCGTGCCGCTGGCCGAGGAAGGGCTCAAGGATCTGGCCAAGGCGCTCAAACAGCGCTGCGGCACAGGCGGAGCCCTCAAGGACGGAGTGATCGAGATTCAGGGCGATCACGTCGAGCTGTTGCTGGCAGAGCTGGTCAAGAAAGGCTTCAAGGCCAAAAAGTCCGGCGGCTGAGCGAGAACCAAACCGTCATTTCCACTCTCTACACTGCGCAGGCCTGTAATCGGGCCGACGCTACATGACATATATATAGGGGACTTCGATGTCCGTACGACGCACACGCAAAGACGATGGCAGCCAATGGACCGTTGCGGACAGCCGCAGTGTTTACGGGATTCGCCATTGGGGGGCCGGTTATTTTGCGATCAATGAATCCGGTCGCGTTGAAGTTCGTCCCAATGGACCGGGCAGTTCGCCCATCGACCTCTACGAGCAGGTCGACAATCTGCGCAAGAGCGGTTTGTCCCTGCCATTGCTGGTGCGTTTCCCCGATATCCTGCAGGACCGTGTCCGTCAGTTGACCGGTGCCTTCGACAGCAACATTGCCCGCCTCGAATACCAGAGCCAGTACACGGCGCTGTATCCGATCAAGGTCAACCAGCAGGAAGCGGTGGTGGAAAACATCATCGCCACCCAGAACGTTTCGATTGGCCTGGAAGCCGGTTCCAAACCCGAGCTGATGGCGGTACTGGCGCTGGCGCCCAAGGGCGGCACCATCGTCTGTAACGGCTACAAGGACCGCGAGTTCATACGTCTGGCGCTGATGGGCCAGAAACTGGGCCACAACGTCTTCATCGTCATCGAAAAAGAATCCGAAGTCGAACTGGTGATCGAAGAGGCCGCCGAACTCAAGGTCGCGCCGCAAGTGGGTCTGCGTGTGCGTCTGTCTTCGCTGGCGTCCAGCAAGTGGGCCGATACCGGTGGCGAGAAATCCAAGTTCGGTCTGTCGGCTGCGCAATTGCTGTCGGTGGTCGAGCGTTTCCGCAAGGCCGGTCTGGATCAGGGCATTCGTCTGCTGCACTTCCACATGGGTTCGCAGATCGCCAACCTTGCCGATTATCAGCACGGTTTCAAGGAAGCGATTCGTTATTACGGCGAATTGCGCAATCTGGGCCTGCCGGTCGATCACATCGACGTCGGAGGCGGTTTGGGTGTCGACTATGACGGCACGCACTCGCGCAATGCCAGCTCGATCAACTACGACATGGACGATTACGCCGGTGTCGTGGTCGGCATGCTCAAGGAGTTCTGCGACGCGCAGGGCCTGCCGCATCCGCATATCTTTTCCGAAAGCGGCCGCTCGCTGACCGCTCACCACGCCGTGCTGGTGGTCCAGGTGACCGACGTCGAGCGGCACAACGATGAAGTCCCGCTGATCGAGGACAAGGACAGCCTGCCGGAAACCGTGCAGTGGCTGATTGACCTGCTCGGTCCGACCGACATCGAGATGGTGACCGAGACTTACTGGCGCGCCACGCACTATATGAGCGATATCGCCACCCAGTATGCCGACGGCAAAATCAGCCTGGCGCAGAAGGCGCTGGGCGAGCAGTGCTATTTCGCAGTCTGCCGCCGCCTGCACAACTCGTTGAAGGCCCGTCAGCGCTCCCACCGTCAGGTGCTGGACGAACTCAACGACAAGCTGGCCGACAAGTACATCTGCAATTTCTCGGTATTCCAGAGCCTGCCCGACACCTGGGCCATCGGCCAGGTACTGCCGATCATTCCGTTGCATCGCCTGGACGAAGAGCCTGTACGCCGTGCGGTGTTGCAGGACCTGACCTGCGACTCCGATGGCAAGATCAATCAGTACGTCGATGAGCAAAGTATCGAAACCAGCATGCCGGTGCATGCCCTGAACGAAGGTGAAGACTACCTGCTGGGGATTTTCCTGGTGGGCGCCTATCAGGAAATCCTCGGTGACATGCACAACCTGTTCGGTGACACCGACTCGGTGAACATCTACCAGAATCAGGATGGCAGCGTGTACCACGCCGGTATCGAAACCCATGACACCATCGAAGACATGCTGCGCTACGTGCACTTGTCGCCGGAAGAACTGATGACCCATTACCGGGACAAGGTTGCCAGCGCCAGGATCAGCCCGCGTGAACGCACCCAGTATCTGGATGCGTTGCGTCTTGGCTTGACCCGGTCTTCTTACCTGTCGTCCTGATCTGCTTTCGCGCATGAATTCGCTCCTGCCGGATGGGAGCGGATTCATCCACGATTGGCATGTAGGCTAAAACCACTTCGCCTGTAGGCTGCTTCCTGTTCTGCCTTTTGCTCTCTACTCGACTCCGCTTCTCGGCCAGAATCGCCGACCGGATTCCCCTGTAGAGAACATCCCAATGCCCGATCCCGCCAGCACGCCGCTTTTTTGTCTGGAGATCGCCCGTCTGCGTCATCGCTTCAGTGTCCTCTGGCTACAGGGGCACGAAGCAATCAGTCAGCCTTTTGTCTTTGAACTGGAAGTGATCAACGAAGACGCCGATGTGGACCTGGCAAGCCTGATGTACAAGCCGGTCTTCCTCAGCTTTCAAGGCGGTGTTCATGGTTTTCACGGGCAGATCCATGGCGCGATGCGCAGTCATTATCGTCCCGGGCCTGCCTGCTACCGGTTGAAGATCGGGCCGCGGCTGGCCTGTCTTGGGCAGCGTTACAATCAGCGGATCTTTCAGCACATGAGTGCTCCGCAGATTATCGCCCGGGTGCTGGAGGAGCATGGGCTGCGCAAGGGCAGCTATCGTTTCGAGCTGAAAAAAACGTGCCGCGAGCGCGAATATTGCGCGCAATATCAGGAATCCGACCTGCAACTGGTGCAGCGCCTGTGTGCCGAAGAAGGTATCCACTATCACTTTGCGCATTCCCGTCGCCGCCATGAAGTGGTGTTCGGCGATAGCCTGCGTGGCTTTGGTTGTACGCCCGCTGCGCCCTGGCGGCAGTTGTCCCGGGAGTCCGGTGTCACCCGTTTTGCCGTCAGTGCCAACGGCCAGGACTCGCCGGGGTCTCGCTCGCATCAGCGGGCCGAGGGCGAAAGCAGCCTGCCGTATGTGCTGTCCGGGCATCTATTGCCGCTGACCGGCCATCCCGAGCTTGAGTGGAATCATATGTGGCTGGTCACCGGGGTTGAGCATCGCTGCCTTGAATCCTTGCCTGACGATGGCCCTGGCGAACGCTATTCCAACCGGTTCAACGCCGTGCCCTGGGAAGTGGGTTTCAGCGCGCCAGAGCCGCAGCCAGGCCCGAAACTGCCGCAGTTGCAACGCGCCTGGATCATCGGTCCGCCGGGCCAGGAGGTCAGTCGTGACTCGGTTGGTCGTCTCAAGGTGCAGTTCGAGTGGGGGCTGCAAGGACGGGGCGCGCGTTACAACGATTGCTGGCTGCCCGTGATGCCCGGTCTTGAGCTGGCGTTCAGGGGAGGCATGGAGGTGCTGGTAAGTGTCTTCGATGACGATATGGAGCGGCCAGTGATAACGGCCTGCCTGTACTCTCGCGCCCGCGAGCCATTTTCCAGCCAGTCCGCCGGCTTGGCGCAGAGAGGCGACGTGCCTGCCGACAGCGTTCGGGCGCAACTGGACTGGCAGATGATCATGGGCGACAAGCGCCGCTTGCGGCTGGATAACGGGCCGATGGTGTCCTTTGAAGAGGGCAGCGAGTTGTCGTTGAGCATCGGTTCCAGTCAGGTTCGGCTGGATGCCAGCGGCCTGACCCTGACCAGTCCGCGGATTACCTTTGTCAGCAAGATGGTCGAGAACGATCAGTAGGCAAACCAGCCGTCCTTGCGGGTCAGGCGCCAGGCAATCGTTCCAAGGCTCAGGCCGCGCAACAGGGTAAAGGCCAGGAACGTCAGCCACAGCCCGTGATTGCCCTGATCGACAGCGAGCAAGGCGACAGGCGCGATGAGGGCCACACTGATCAGCATCGCATTGCGCATTTCCCGGGCGCGGGTGGCGCCGATGAACAGGCCGTCCAGCAGGTAGCTCCAGACCGCGAGCAAGGGCATCGCGGCCAGATAAGGCAGGTAGACGAGGGCGGTTGCCCGTACTTCGGGGATATCGGTCTGCATCTGTACAAACAGATGTCCACCCAGCAGGAACAGCAGGGCAAAGGCTGCACTGGCAATCAGCGACCAGCCGCCAGCCACTACCAGCGAGCGGCGTAGCGTGGTGCGGTCACGGGCGCCGATGGCATGACCGCACAAGGCTTCCACGGCATGGGCCAGCCCGTCCAGGGCATGGGAAGTCAGCAGCAGGCCATTGAGCAGCAGAGCGTTGGCGGCGACGGTTGCATCGCCCAGGCGCGCACCCTGCACCGTGATCAGAAACATGATCGATTGCAGTGCCAGAGTGCGAATGAATATGTCGCGGTTGACCGCCAGCAAGGGACGCCAGTTGCTCCACAGCTTCAGGGCTGCCCAGAAAATCTTTCCGGGCCATGCACGCAAGGCCTTGCGTGCCATGAGCAGACCGCTCAAGGCGCCGATCCATTCGGCAAGCACCGATGCCCGTGCCGAGCCGACCACGCCCCAGTCCAGACCCAGCACGAACCACAGGTTGAAAATGATGTTCAGCACATTGGTGATCAGCAGAATCGCCAGTGGCACCCTGGCGTTTTGAGTGCCGAGAAACCAGCCGACCAGTGCATAACTGGCCAGCGCGGCGGGCAGGCCGAAAAGCCGGGCGTGGAAGAACTCCAGGGTCATCTGTTGCAGGTCGGCGGAGGGTTGCATCAACCCCAGGGCCAGATGACTGAAGGGCAGGGCGATCACCCCCAGCAGCAATGCCAGCCCCATGGCCAGCAGCAGGCCTTGCAGCAGAATCTGGCGCAAGGCTGCGCCGTCGCCACGGCCGGCCGCCTGGGCAGCAAAGCCGGTGGTGCCCATGCGCAGAAAACCCATGGCCCAGGCCAGGAAAGTGTAGAGCGTGGCACCCACGGCTACTGCGCCCAGTTGATGGGCATGTGGCAAATGACCAATCACCGCTGTATCGACCAGCGCGACCAGCGGGACGGAAATATTCGACAGGATCATCGGCAGCGCCAGGCCCCAGACCCGCTTGTGGGTGGGACGATGACGCCAATCGCTGGACAACGTGGACATGAGGACTCCCGGCAAGGCGCGCATTGTAGCCGTAATGCCGGTCAGCCAGGCAGCAGGTTCAAGTTGGGGATATTGCCATCAATGAATGATCCAGCTCAGCAGCCATAGCCCCAGCGCCAGCCAGATGATGCCCAGGATGATGGACGCGCGCATGAAGGCGCGGATGGCCGAATACAGAAACATCAGACCGATGACCAGCGCAATGATGCTGACCAATGAAGTATCCATGCCCAGCGTGCGCGACAGACCCTCGACGAAATTGCCGCCAGCATGGGTAAAACCGTTGAACAGCCAGGCCAGGGTATCGACGAAGAAACGGATGACCGACCCGATTGCCTGCCCCAGCCATTCAAAAAAACTTTCTACCTTCATAGGTGCATCCTGATCACGGTTATTAGGGAACTGCTCGCTTTGGCTATCGGGCAGTATGGCTAGTTCCGTGGGACATGATCGCTATTTGGTCTGGCGTGTCATTGCACCTGAAAGATTTTCGGTTCGGGGAACAGGTTGTTGAGGGTTTCCAGCAGGCGCACGTGATAGATCGGCTTGCGGAACAGATCCAGTACCTGCAGGCGCAGCAGGTCGCTGACATCCTCCATGTCGGCATGGCCCGAGGTGACGATCACTGGCAGGTGCTGTCGTGAAGTATGTTCACGCAGGCGTTTTATCAATTGAATGCCGCTTTCCTCCGGCATGCGCAGGTCGGTGATGACCAGAGCGATGTCCGGGTGACGGGTCAGTTGCTGCAAGGCCATCTTGACGGAGGACGCAGTGAAGCAGCAGAACCCCTCGCCTTCGAGCAGTTCTGCCAACTCTTCATTGGCGTCCTCTTCGTCATCAACCAGAAGCAGCTGTTGGCGTGTGGGGTGGACGGCCATAGTGATACCTATAAAAAACGTTGGTAACGGCCTGGGATCTTACAACACTTTACCCATCTATCTTCAAGAGACCGCTGTTCCGCCTAGCGCGACCAGAACTTGGTTGAAAATGACCTTGACCTGGGCACTGATGGCGGGAACGAAGGCGACAATGGCCACGGCCACCATGGCGGCCAGGAGCACATATTCGATGGCTGAGGCGGCTTCCCGGTTCTTGAGGAATGCCAGAATTTGCGTATAGGCGCGTACATACAGGTTGGTAAGGAACATCTCGATTCTCCTTGCACCATCATGGCGCGGGTAATACCAGCAGTTTTCGTACATCCTCTTGCAGTTACAGCATTGCTCTCAAGCCGCGAACCGACAACCGTAATAAAGCATTAATCACAAAGTTATAGCCGCAGCGTCTGTGCGCCGGATCAGGCATCCGGACAAGGATATTTGCCACGGCTTGATGGCGTTTTGGAGGGTCTGGACTACCTTCATATAGCGACATGGATATTGTGCTTCATTGCCTATTGCGAAGTTGATGCGTTGGATTGAGGTAGTCATGCGATGACAAAGGAAGCGTTGCCATGAGCAGTCGTATCACCATGGTGCTCGCTATCGTGTTTTTGCTCGGTGCTTTATTGGCCGGGTATCTGGGAATAGTGGTCAGCAAGGAGCCAGCGGCACCGCCCGTTGTCGAAGCTCCCGTCGTTGCTGCGCCGCCACCTGTGGAAGTCGCACCACCCGCTCCGCCTGTTGAGGAAGTGTTGCGCCAGAGTGTCGTGGTGCTGGCGCGCGATGTTCCTGCCTATACCCCTCTCACGGCTGAAGACCTTGAGATCGAGCGCCTCAAGGTTGCGCCGGCCGGGAGCTTCAGCAAGATTGAAGATGTGTTGAATCGCAGTACCTGGCGCACTCTGACGGCGGGCACCTGGCTGAGTGAAAGCAGCTTCGAGGCCGGTGGCACGCTGGCACGGATGATTCGTCCCGGCGAGCGGGCACTGGCCCTGGCCGTCGACGAAGTGATTGGCGCTGCCGGGCAGCTCAGCCCGGGAGATTACGTCGATGTGCTGCTTTATCTGCCTGAGGATACTGCCAACCCCGTTCGCTCCAGCCAGCTAGTGGTGCCTGCCTTGCGGATCCTCAGCGTCGGCGAACTGCTCGGCCCGACCCGCGATGGCCAGCCCGCACAGAACATCAGCGCCGAAGAGCGCCTCAAGCAGGAACAGCACCGGATCAATGCCCGCACGGTAATTGTTGCGGTGCCCGAAGCCTTGCAGGTGCGCTTGCTGCTCGCCACCCAGTCCGGTGTGCTGCGGCTGGCCGTGCGCAGTGCCGATGAAGGCAACCTGCAGGATTACTGGGCTGCGGATTCAGACCGTGCCGATGTGGCCGTGCGCCTGGATTCTGCGCGGCGCAACCTGGTCAAGTTCACCGAGTTGAGCCTGAGTGGCCCGCCCCCCAACCCCGCCGGTGTGGCTCGCGGCCCTCACGGGGTCGAGGTGATACGTGGCAACCAGGTTTCGCAAAAAACTCCCTGATTGAGCAAGGAAGCATTGGATGAGCCGTTGTTTCGGACCGGTCTTAAAACGTCATGCGCTGTTTTTGCTGCTTGCGGGACTGTGCATCAACTCAAGCTGGGCTGCTTCCAGCCGTTGTGCCGATCTGGCGGCCATGCCAGCGGTGCTGGAAGTCAATGAAGGCGTGCAACAGGATGTTCGCTCACCGGTGGCGATTACCCGGATTGCGGTGGGCGATCCGAAAATTGCCGATGTGCTGGTCAGCGGCAATCAGGGCTTTCTGCTGACCGGCATTGCTCCCGGCGCCACCAGCCTGATGGTCTGGACATCCTGTTCGACCTCGCCGCGCCAGAGCATGGTGTTCGTGCGCGGCCGGGCCACGGCTTCACTGGTGAATGTCTTGCCGGTGCCGTCTGCCGATATGCAGTTGCCCAGTCAGGTACAGACCGATATTCGCTTTATCGAAGTCAGCCGCACCAAGCTCAAGGAAGCCAGTACCTCGATCTTCGGTACCGGCTCCAACAACTTCCTGTTCGGCTCGCCGGGCACGGTCACCGATGTCACGGTTTCGCCCGGTACTGTCGGCTCTACGCGGCCTGCCATCGGCTTGAACAACAACAATTTCAATATTGTCTGGGGCGGTGGCAGCAGCAAAGTGCTGGGCATGATCAATGCCATGGAAGGCAGCGGTTTTGCCTACACCCTGGCGCGTCCCAGCCTGGTGTCGCTGAACGGGCAAAGCGCGAGCTTTCTGGCCGGTGGCGAGTTTCCGGTGCCGGTGCCCAGCGGGGATGGCAATGGCATTTCCATCGAGTACAAGGAGTACGGTGTGCGCCTGACCCTCACGCCCACCGTGGTCGGGCGCGACCGCATTCTGCTCAAGGTTGCGCCCGAGGTCAGTGAACTGGACTTCTCCGCCGGTATCACCATTGCCGGAACCACGGTTCCGGCGCTCAATGTGCGGCGCACCGACACCAGCATCTCTCTGGCCGATGGCGAAAGTTTTGTGGTCAGCGGGCTGATCAGTTCCAGCAATATTGCTTCGGTAGACAAGTTTCCCGGCCTGGGCGATATCCCGATTCTGGGGGCGCTGTTTCGCAACTCGCAGATCCAGCGTGAAGAGCGCGAGTTACTGATGATCGTCACCCCGCATCTGGTTCAGCCGCTGGCAGCCAATGCGCAGTTGCCTACGCTGCCGGGTGAAGGTCTGCGTAACTACGATCCGAATTTCTTCCGCATGTACTTTCTTGAGAACGGCGACTTCGAGCGTCGAAGCGGGTTATCTCAATGAGCCAGAGCCTGAGCCAGACATTTCTGGCGATCACTCGCAACACGACGGACCTTGAATGGCTGCAGGGCGCGCTGGGGTCGCTGGGGCAAGTAGTCAGCGCCGGCAGCGGCAGTCTGGACGACTTGCTGGCACTGGTGGACGTGACCTTTGCCAGCGTGGTGTTCGTCGGCCTGGACCGTGAGCACCTGATGAACCAGAGCGCGCTGATCGAAGGCGCGCTGGAAGCCAAGCCGATGCTGGCGATCGTTGCGCTGGGCGACGGGATGGATAACCAGTTGGTGCTCAATGCCATGCGCGCCGGGGCCAGGGATTTCGTGGCCTACGGCTCGCGCTCCAGTGAAGTCGCCGGTCTGGTGCGGCGCTTGAGCAAGCGTTTGCCCGCCGTGACGCCCAACCCCAACATGAGCGGTCTGTCAGTGCTGTACGGCGCTCAGTGCGATGGCGACGGGGCGTTGATCGCCACTCACCTGGCGATGGTGGTACAGAAGGCCGGGCAACGTGCCTTGCTGCTGGATCTGGGCTTGCCGCGTGGCGACAGCCTGTCGATGCTCGGTCTTGAGTCGTCGTTCAGTTTTGGCGATGCGCTGCGCCATTTGCGCAGGCTGGATGCGACCCTGATCGACAGTGCGTTTACCACGTCGGACAGCGGCTTGCGGATCCTGGCCTACACCGAGGCCGACGACCATCTCGAACAGTCCAGCGCCGCGGAGTTGTACATGCTGCTCAGCGCTCTGCGCCAACATTTCCAGCACGTGATCGTCAATCTGGTTGGCCAGCCGGACAGCGAAACCCTGCGTACCTTCGTTACCCACTGCGACCAGTTGCTGTGGTACTCCGACCAGAGCGTGCTGGAGTGTCGCCGCAACCTGGCGGTACTCAATCTGTGGCGGGAAAAGGGCATGAAAATGCAACACGCGGGCTTGTTGATCGACCGTTATCTGCGTCCGGTGGCGCCCAATTCGGAAACCATGGCCAAGACTTTCGGGTTGCCGGTGCTGGCGGTCTTGCCGTTCAGTCCGGAATTGCGGCTCAACGCCAAGAATCAGGGCGTGTCGCTGTTCGATCTGGCGCCACGCGAGGCGTTGTGTTCCGGGTTGCGTCGCCTGGGCGAGCATCTGGTGCGCCACTCCGACGCTTATGAGAAACCCAGTGAAGGAGGCTTCTTCGCTCGGCTGTGGGGGAATAAATAATGGCGGAAAAACTGTTTGGCGTCGCTTCGCGCGCGCAGGGCAGTACCGATGACGGCCAGGGTCTGAAGCTGGTGCTGCATCGCTATATCATCGATGGCATCGAGGAGAGCGGCAAAAACCTGCTCGAAGGCTCGCGCCCGGTGTTGTCGCAGTTCGTGATCGACAAGGTGGCTGAATATGTCGCCCGCCTGCGGCTGGCCATTTCCCGTTACGAGATGGAGCGTCTGGCCGAGGAACTGGTTGATGAGCTGACCGGTTTCGGTCCGCTGGAAGTGTTGTTGCGCGACAGTACGGTGACGGAAATTCTGGTCAACGGACCGAGCAAGGTGTTTGTCGAGCGCGACGGCGTTTTGCACCACACCGATCTGCGCTTTATCGATTCGCACCACGTCGAGCGCGTCATGCAGCGCATTCTGGCGCCCCTTGGCCGACGCCTGGACGAGTCCTCGCCGATGGTCGATGCGCGCCTGCCCGACGGCAGCCGGGTCAATGCGATCATCCCGCCGATTGCGCTGGACGGGCCGTGCCTGTCGATCCGGAAGTTTCGCAAGGACATGCTCAAGAGCGCCGACCTGGTGGCGATGCAGACCATCGACCAGCCGATCTTCGACTTCTTTCAGGAGGCGGTGGGCAAGCGTTGCAACGTGTTGGTCAGTGGCGGTACCGGTACCGGTAAAACCACCATGCTCAACGTACTCAGCCAGTTGATCGACACCCACCAGCGGCTGGTGACCATCGAGGACGTCGCCGAACTGCAACTGATCCACCCGCATGTGGTACGCCTGGAAACCCGGCCGCCGAACTCCGAAGGACATGGCGAAGTGCGCGCCAGCGACCTGATCCGCAACTCGCTGCGGATGCGTCCGGACCGCATCATTCTCGGCGAGATTCGCGGTGTCGAAGTACTGGACGTATTGACCGCCATGAACACCGGCCACGATGGCTCCATGAGCACGGTTCACGCCAACAATGCCCAGGATGCTCTGTTGCGCCTGGAAACCCTGGTCGGCCTGACCGGGCGGCAGATTCCGGAAAAAACCCTGCGGCAAATGATCTGCGCGGCACTGGACGTCATCATTCAGCTGGCGCGCTTGCCCGATGGGCGTCGTTGCGTCAGCGAAGTGGTGGAAGTCGTAGGCATTCGCGACGACATCTATGTCACCAACACCCTGTTCCGTCTGGATCGGCGTACCGGCATCGGCTTTCATCGTGAGGCCGTTCACGCGGCGGGCGACAAATTGCGGCCTGCCTACTGAGGCGAGCATGGAGACTGCCGCATGAAAGCGTCCTGGATACTGGCTGTCATTTTTGTACTGCTGCTGGGCGCTGCGGTGTACATGTTCTATCTGGCGCTGAACCGTGGTGCCAGTGAGCGTGTCATGCAGCGTCTGCAGATAGGGCAAGTGCTGCCTGTCGAAGAAAAGCCGGGCATGGAATGGCTGGACCGGGCTTTTCTGCGCGCAGGTCTGGGCAAGCCAACCGAGCGCATTGGTTTGGCACTCACGCTGTGGACGTTATCGATGCTGACGGGCTATCTCATCGGCGACTGGCTCGGCTTTGGCGTCGGAATAGTGGCTGCGCCGCTGATGCTGCGCATGTACGTGTCCTGGCGTTATCGCAAGCGGGTGCGGCGCATGATCGAGCAACTGCCGCAGATGCTCGATCACACTGTGCGCAGTCTCAAGTCGGGCCGGACCCTGGCCGATGCGGTACTGCACGGGATCGAGGCCGCCGACCAGCCGCTCAGGGACGGCATGATGCGTATCGAGCGCAACGTGCAACTGGGTGTCAGCCTGCCGGATGCCGCACGGGATTTCGCCGAATTGTATGAGCGTGACGAGTTTCACCTGTTTGCCCTCGGCCTGCGGGTCAATCATCGCTATGGCGGCAATGCCAGCGAGCTGATGGAAAACCTGATCAAACTGATTCGCGAGCGTGAACAGGCCAGCCGTCAGTTACGCGCCATGACCGGTGAGACGCGCATGACCGCCATCGTGCTGGCGCTGCTGCCCATCGCGATGGTCGGTTATTTCATGGTGACCAACCCCAACTACCTGATGCACATGTGGAACGACAGTGGCGGGCAACGCATGTTGATCGTGGCGTTCGCCTTTCAGGTCACGGGGTGTCTGACGCTATGGCGCATGCTGCGGAGTGTTTGAGATGGTGTTGTTGATGAGTGCAATGTTGTTTGCCGCAGCCGCCTTCCTGTTGCTGTCCAACCTGGCCCGTCAGCGCCGTAACGAGCGTCAGGTCGCCTTGCGTCTCAAGGGGCAGATGATCCGTGAGAGCCGCATCGGCAGCTGGCTGCGGCTGCTGGGCGATACGCGCCTTGGGCAGCGCTCGATCAGCCTGGATACCGAAACCCAGATACTGCTCAACCGTATCGGCTGGCGCCGCGCCAGTAAGCGCTCGCTGTATGCGGCGTGCCAGATTGGCGTCCCGATCGGGCTGTTTAGCGTGGTGGTGCTGGTCCAGGTGTTGTTTTTCACTGATCTCCAGCAGCCTTTTATCGCGCCGATCTTTGCGCTCGGCGTGGGTTATCTGATTCCCAAGAGGGCCCTGGCCGCCTTTGCCAAATATCGCCAGAAACAGGTGGTGGTGGAGATTTCGACCTTCATTCCGCTGCTGCGGATTCTTTTCGAGTCCGGCATGGCTGTCGAGCAGGCGTTGCGAGTGCTCAGCAACGAGGGCAAGGAGTTGCTGCCGGTGCTGTCCGAGGAAATCCGCGTGATTCTGATCCGGGTCGATTCCGGGCTGGAACTGGGAGAAGAACTGAGAAAGTCCGCAACCCTGCTGGCCGTGGACGAGTTCAGCGATACCTGTGTGATTCTCAATCAGTTGATCCACCAGGGCGGCGGTGCCTTGAGGTCCTTGCTGGCCCTCAAGCAATTGCTCGACGACCGCCGTCTGACCCGCCTGCAGGAATATATCTCGAAGCTGTCGGCCAAGATGTCAGTGGTGATGATGGTGTTTTTGTTTCCGGCGCTGCTGATCGTGCTGGCCGGGCCAGGTTTTACTGCCATCGGTCACGCCTTGGGTGGCCGATGAAATGTGCATGGATGAAGGAAACGGTTCAATGAAAGCAATGATGACCTTCATGGGGCTTTTGCTGCTGGGCGGCTGCACCAGTCACGGCGGCGCGCCCTGGATGCAGGCCTCGGCAGGGACGGGCCCGTGCCCCAAGCTGACCTCCGACCAGGAATTTTCCCTGAACCTGGCCCAGAACATGGCCGATGAAGGTCGCCTGCATGCCAGTCTGGCCAACCTGGAAGGCCTGCCCGAAAGCCTTGATGAAGTGCGGCTGCGCAAGGCGCGGGTCTTGCGTTTGCTGGGCAGTCGCGAGGCCGAGCCGTTGTATCGCAGCCTGTTGGGCACTTGCCGGGCAGCGCAGGGTGAACACGGCCTGGGTCAACTGGCGGCGTCGCGGGGTGACAATGTCCAGGCCCAGCAGCATTTGCTGCGGGCCAGCAAGCTGGCGCCTACCGATGAAAAGATTCGTAATGATCTGGGCGTGGTCTATCTCAATCAACTGAAGCTGGAGCAAGCCCGCTTTCAGTTCCTGACCGCCATCGAACTCAGGCAGTCCGACACGCTGGCGGCGGCCAATCTGGTCACGCTGCTGATCTATCAGGACAACTGGACCCAGGCCGCTGAGCTGGCCTCCAGGGCCGGTCTTACGGCGCGGCAGGTCAGTGATGCACAGGCCCGTGCGGAAAAACTGAAAACTCCGCTCACTCAGCGTTCGATCCCGAATGATCAGGTAGCAGCCATGCGTGATCCGGCCAGCCGGCAATCAGAGGAGGCACACCCATGAAGCGCATAATCTTCAGCGGCATTCTGGTGTTCGGTCTGTGCGGGGACGCATGGGCCATCGAGGACGGCCCTTCATCGGCGGCGCAGAAACAGACCGAGGCCTGGCTGCAATTGCAGGCCCGCGGCGATGCAGCGTCGCCCACCCCGCAAACCGTCACGCCGACCGAGCACGACCAGAGCCTGCAGCGCTGGCTCAAGACCTATAGCCACGAGATTCCGGATTTCTTTGAGCAGAAGAGTGAGGGAAGTATTTCTTCGGGCGGGAAATGACACGCGCCGCGTAGGGGCGAATTTATTCGCGATCTGAGCTGGTCTAATGAC
>NZ_RBRE01000037.1 GCF_003700275.1 Pseudomonas cichorii
CCGACATGGCGCATCTGCAACAGATTGCCAGCTGCGTCGTAGTCGTAGCTTTGGGTGTAATGACTGATCTGATTCGGATCGGGCGGCAGGTTTTGCAGGTCGGGCAAGGCCGGCCCATGACTGGCACCGGTACTGACCTCGCGGCCTGTGGCTTCGATGAGTTGATACAGTGTGTCGTAGCGGTAATGGCTGATGGGCTCGATACGTTGGTTGGCAAAGAAACGAACCGGCTGCGCGGCGTCTTCGATCTGCAGGATATTGCCAACAGGGTCGTAAACGTATTTGAGATGTTGCAAGCGTTCAGCACTGCGCTCCATCAACCGGCCATCCTGCGGATCGTAGAGTGAGCGGCTGATCACGCCATTGCCTGCGGTTTCCTGCTCAATCTGATCGAAGGCGTTGTAATGGATCTCGCTGACCAGCGTCTGTGGCGTGGTACCGGCCAAGGTCAGATCGACGGCTTTCAATTGCCCGGTCACGGTATGCCGCAAGTGCTGGGTATTGCCCATAGCATCGGTTTGCCTGATAGCCTCGCCCAAGGCATTGAACGTCCACTGTGTTTCGAGAGGATTACCTTCCAGAAGTGCATCGCGCTCGTCTTCAAGCTGTGGCCAATCCGGCATTTCCACGGCCTGCAAGAATTGTCTAACCTCGCTTAACCCAGTCCCGAGCAGACTGTAATCGGGTATACGCCTAGTGCCCGCCGTATCGTCATGGCGAATCAACTGGTTGCACTGGTTATGCGCGAAAGCATCTGGGCTGCCGTAACCGAAGCGTTCAGTTGTACCCATCTGTTCGTTGATCGCCAGCGGGCGCAGTAACTCGTCGTACTCGACCCGGCGCTTGCTGCCGCGACCGTCCCACCCTTCAACAACCTGTCCTGCTTCGCCCAACAAGCCCAGCCGCCAACCGGCATCGACGCTGTCGACCAAGAGCGCCTGACCACTGAGGCTGTGGGTTGTAGTGAGATTAACCAAAGCAAGACGCGGATCGCGCTGACTGACCAGGCGGCCCGCCGCATCGTGGGTTTGATAAGTGATGCGCTCATCCGCAGGCTGATCATGTTCACTGCGATAAAACGCAATGCCGCGAATTGCCAAGCCACGCGGGTCGGTGGTAACCAATGTGGGGGTGTGGCTATGCAACGCCATGTTCATTCGCAAGCATCCCTGTCTGCTATCTGAAATAAGTTTAGTTCAGACATGCAGACAGGTTTACCGGTCATCGGAATGGAAGAAAGCAAGTATTCAGCCTACTCATGATTGAGAACTCTTCCGTTGCTGATGGTTTAACGACTGTAAGTTTTTTTGCTTATAGCGCTTGTACAGAGCGTAGGCTGAGTAAATCAGGCTGTCAGCATTATCTGCAGATATTTTGGCAGCAATGCTGGGGTTTCGATTGAATTCAATGATAGCCGTGTTTAAATCGGTTACGGTTTCCTGATGAGGGTGAAGAGCCCGGACCCGATTTGTGAATATTGCCGCCAACCGCTCAAACCCTGAAAAATAGCTACTGTTTAAACCTCCACCAGTGATGACCTCGGCAGCCACACGAGTGGGGGGATAGTTAATAATATTACCGCCACCCACCAGTGCTGAGGCCCACTGGCCAAAGAGATAGTAGTAGTCTTCTGAGTTCGGGCCATATATTGTGCTTCCGCTTACCTTTTTTAAATGGCTTAGCTCGTGGCCGATAGTAAGGGTGATTCTTTTGTTATTGATATGCCTGGTATCAATAGCTATTCGACCATGAGGGTCCTTTTGAGAGGTGAAAGCAAAGAGGTTAGGTGCAACGGTTCTGACACCTAATATTTTGCTTTCTCCAAGGGGGGTACGATATTCCGCTGCCCGCAAGTAGCTCTGCTCCCAAGACTGGATCACCTGTTGTGTGACTTCAGCATGGTGATAGCCAAAAAAGCTTCGCATTATGTCGGTATTTTCCTCTGGATGATATTTCATCATGTAGAGTGCGCCTTCATAAATTTGATGCGTTTTTATAAAGGCTTTTTTTAGTATTGCTTTTTGATCTTTACGAAACTCATCTAGTCCACGGTAAAGAATGGTGTGTCCTATAGCTTCAAAGCCGCGCTCGATATCGTCACCTCTTCCTTCATAACTCATACCCTCCAGATCTTTATGAAGGAGGGGGGTATTGGCCACGAAACAAAAAAGATTCAACCCGTTTATATCCCCCGCCGGATCAGGGTTGATCCAACGCTGCAGCCATGGCGCGTAATAGCGGAAACCGTAGTAATACAATCCGCTCGCATCGCGCTCCTTACCTGAATAACGCACCGTCTTGTACTTCGCCTCCACGGCACTGCGTGCCGCCCACCACGCCGTACCTCCAAACGGGTAATAACTTTCCTGGCTGATCAGGCTGCCTTGTTGATCCAGCTCCAGCGTGCTCGACCCGAGATGATCGTTCAGGTTGTAGCGGATTTGATCGTTGGTAATACCGTTCGGCAGGCCTGCCTGCCAGTGCAAGGCCCGCACGTTATGGGTGGTAATGACATGCAGAATTTCGCCATCGGCACGGGTGCGGATTTCCAGTCCTGGCAGGTAGCGGACGTCACCGACCAAGGTGTGATTGGAAGCTTGAGCGCTATTGATCTTGCGACAACGTAAACCCTGGCCATCGTAGATATAACGTTCGTGATCGCTGGCTTTGGTGGCTCGGGTCACGGTCGTGATCTGCTGCAATTGATTGCGCAAATCCCATTCCAATGCCTGACTCCGTACCAGTTGCAGGAGGTTGCCATTGGCATCGAAACCGCTCTCAAAATCCGCATCGGTTTCACCCTCTGACAGACTGCGATTGCTGTCCAGAGCCACGCGCATCGTACGGGTAAAGGATTGAGCGCCCACATGGCGCATCTGCAACAGATTGCCTCCTGCGTCGTAATCGTAGTTTTGGGTGTAATTGCTGACCTGATTCGGATCGGGCGGCAGGTTTTGCAGATCGGGCAGGGCAGGCCCATGGCTGGTGCCGGTATTGACCTCGCGACCGGTGGCTTCGATGAGTTGATACAAAGTGTCGTAGCGGTAATGGCTGATGGGCTCGATACGCTGGTTGGCAAAGAAACGCACCGGCTGCGCGGCGTCTTCGATCTGCAGGATATTGCCGACCGGGTCATAAGCGTATTTGAGGTTTTGAAACAGAGAGGTGCTGCGCTCCATCAAGCGCTCATCTTGCGGATCATAAAGCGATTGGCTGACCACGCCATTGCCCGCGGTTTCCTGCTCGATCTGATCGAAAGGGTTGTAACGAATTTCGCTGACCAGCGTCTGTGGCGTGGCACCGGATAAGGCCAGCTCGACCGTTTTCAATTGCCCTGCAATGGTCTGCTTGAAATGTTGCGTATGCCCCATGGCATCGGTTTGCAGAATCGACTCGCCGACAGCGTTGTACTGCCATTGCGTGATCAGTTCTTCGCTCTCTACCAGATCGAGATAGTCCGTATTTTCTGCCCAGTCAGGCAGGTCCGGGGTTTTCAGGAACTGCCTGGACTGATTGAGAATCTGACCCAGAATCCCGTACTCGGGAAAATGTAACGAGCCTGCCGTGTCATCCAGCCTCAGCAGTCGCCCACATTGATTGTGCTCGATGGCGTTCTGGCTGTTATCGGCATACACCGAGCGCATGATCGTCCGTGCATTTTGCCGGGCATCGATTTCCAGCATCGTGACTGGCCTGAGGTTCAGGTCATAACGGGTTTGCCAGACGCTACCCCGTGCATCCCATCTCTGAACGACATTGCCGGCTTCAGTCCGCAGGACAAGATCCCAACCGGCATCCACGCTCTCGCTCAAGAGTGGAATGCCAGCAAGATTGTGTCGATGTACAAGGTTGGCAGGTGACGCTGCATCATGTTCCGCTAGCGCCCATAGGCGCGGGTCCCATTGCGTCGTAAGGCGGCCCGCAGAGTCATAGGCCATGCGCGTGATCAGGGCGAGTGGTTCATCCTGATCCTGAATCCTGTGGTACGCGACGTTGCGTACTGTCAGGCTCCGACCATCAACAACGCTGATGGTCGGAGTGCGAGCATGGAGTGTGTGGCTCATCAGAGCGATTCTCTTGAAGCCTTCAACGCCAGCACCTCTTCCGCCGTATCGTTCTCATCCTCACTGATGGTGTACCAGGTCCGGTAAGTCTGTCGTTTCATCCAGCCTTTGGCAGTCAGGGTGATGGTGGGGCGCCCCAACGGATCGTAGAACTGGCTATCGAAATGGCCATGCTCGCGCAACGACTCGTCCTTCACATACTGATGACTGTTGGCGAAATACGGGCGATAGACCCGCACTGCCAGCCCCTTGTTGTTGTATTCCACCCGCTCGCTGACACGCCAGCGCGGTGAGGCGTGGACGATTTTCGGTTTGCCGGCTTCGAGTATCAGCTTGCCGTATTCATCGACGGCATAAGCATCACCGTCTTCGACCAACTGGCGGGTTTGCAACGTGCGGCCAAAGCCGTCCACCGACACAAGGCCGATGCGCGTCTGTTTTTCCGGATCGCCCGGATAACGGTCTGCCTGCAGGGCTGCGCTGGCAAAGGGAATGCTGCCGGTGTCAAAAGTGACATTGCCGTCGTAATAGTGGACGCTGGCCAGATCGCCCAACGTGATTGCGGGCGCGTTAACGGCGTGATTACTGCCCCCCCATGAGCGTTTATCTGGATCAAGCGGTGCAAAGCCGACTTCCTGGCCCAGCTCGGTGCCGTAGAAACTGGTCGACCATAACCGGCCGAACGCGTCGTAATCCGCCTCCTGAGTGTTCTGGTTGGGGTCGACGATCCGGAACACCTGCAGCACGCGATAGTTATAGGTCGCCGTGGTAACGCAGCCCACCGGATCGGTGATCCTGGTCACGAACAGGCTATAGGGGTCGTATTCGACGCTGGTCCAGCCATGGCTGCGTGTCGGCCGGAAAGTGGTGATGCGATAGAAGTCTTCAGGCCCGGCGTAGGTGGCAAAACCCTGCTTGACCGACCAGAGGTTCAAGGTTTCATCCGGCAGGAACGCGGGCATCTGCTGATAGCCCACTTCGGTCAGTCTGGCGGCCAGTTTTTCGGCATCCATGACCCGCTCATAAGCGCTGAGTGCGTGGTCGTCGAGTTCGGCACTTTCGACGGCGTCAGCCAGCGCCTGGAAGTTCGCCTCTCCATCGCCGCAGCCGATGTAGCGTTGCACCGACAGGCCGGTGAGGGTGCGGGGCAGGGTGGCGAAGGTGCCTTGCGGATCAATGAAAGCCTCATAACCGATCTGCTCTGGCGTCAGCACGCCTGCCGCAACCACCATGGCGTTACCGCGTACCCGCCAGGGTAATCCCAGGCGCCAGCTTTGCGGGCTGTCGAGGTGGATGAACTCACTGCGAGTCTCGTTCAGATAGAAACTCTGCTGCGCCTCGTCATGGGAGGCCTGCCACCATTGTTGCTGGTAAGGATCCGCGAAAGGCGGTGGATCCTGCGGCTTTTTGCGCCGCGCATAATTCACCGTCACGTCGTGGGTCTGGGCGCCATAGCGGTCCCAGGTCAGGTTCAGGGTGTGCTGGCACATGGGGTCATCGAGCTGCTCGGCTTCGTACTGGAAGGCGATGGACTCCAGGTTCAGCGGCAGCATCAAGGCATATGGCTGATGTGGATTACGCGGCTTGAGCTGGCGTACCAGATAACGATGCGCTTGTACTGAATACAACTGTGGTGTGTCACCAAGGCCAAACACTTCCGTGCGCAATGGCAAGCCGCTGAGTGCGCGGGCCATTTCCCGGCGAGCGGGTTCATCGGGCTCATCGATCAGTTGGTCGACCTGAGTATCCGGGTCGTAACTGGACAGTAGATGTTTGCCCAGCGGTACGGCCTGTGGGTCACTGGTGTCGTAGCCATCGCCAGACTGTTGCGGGTCGCGCCCGGTATGGAACCAGTTCTTGTTCAGTACCGGAGCGGTAAAGCCTTCCGGCTGTTGGGGCTGTATTTCGGTGTCGGTCTGCAAGACCAGGCCAAAGCCGCGGAATGCCCGCTCTACAGGGTCATAAAACCCTTGGCGATACTTGAAGAGCTGGTTGAAGGTGTTACCGGTCACGGTGTCTTTCTGGATTTGCTTGACCACCACATGCACCGGAAATGGCAGATACGAAACAGCGTTCTGACCTGCATCCTGTAGTGCCTGTTTTTCATCCAGCCACTCCTGAGCCGAACTGCGATAGATGACTTCGCCGGTTGAGCCCATATTGTTGTTGGTTGCCTTGAGCAGGTAGGGCTTATGCAGTGTGCCCAGGTCGTTGGCGGCATAGTGCAAGGTCCAGTGTCGAGGCTGCATGTGCGGGACTGTTATTACCAGGCTTGAAAAGCCCAGGCCTTGTAGATCCGCCGCATTGACCTGGCAGAAACGGTCGTAATGCATATCCTGTGGCCAGGCTTGTTCAAAGGGTGCAGCGAAAGCATTGCCGCCTTCGTTCATGAATACCTGGATGCCGTCCGCTTCAAGGTAAAGCAGATCGCAGGCTCCGGAGCCGTCCATGTCGGCCAGCAGCACCCGGCTCGAATCGAAGGCTTCATAGCTGAACGGCAGGCTGGCGAACAACTGGCCTTTGCCGAAGCGCCCGCGTCCCAGGTTTGGCCAGAAGCGGACTTCGTTGTGCCGAATGCGGATCAAGTGTTGCTGGCCAGTGCCCAGCAGATCGGTGAATGCCACCAGTTCGTTGCGGCTGTCGCTGAGCAACGGCAGGCGGTCATCGTCGTGTGGGATATCCTTGGGTGCTGCGAAGCCCGCAGCCCGACGACTGGCATACAGCCGCACACTACGTGGCCCGATCAAGGCCAGGTCCGAAAGCCCGTCGCCGACAAGGTCGGCCATCTGCCCCTCAGGATGAAAGAACTCGGGAGGGAAGGCCGCGAAGGTCGAGAAGCCAGACCAGCTGCGGTCGGGCTTGAGAGTGAAAAAGCCGGCCATGCCCGGCTGGGCGACTATCCAGTCCAATCGTCCGTCGCCGGTCATGTCGGTGAGTGCCTGACGTACCGGTTTTGAGGAATCGGCCGTCGGAATGCGCGGCAACTCATGCCAGGGTGCGTAGGCAACGGCATCCGCGCCACCTGATTCAGCGCGTACCGGTTCTCGATAGCGCCAGCTCTTGTCCTCTTGATACAGCACGCCGGGCAGGCCATCACCATACAGATCGACCATCTGATAACGCTGGCCATCGTTGAGTCCGGGCATGGATTCAAGCGGTTTGTAAATGTCGTGACTGCTAGCGAATTCGCTGTAGGTAAATTGCATGGCGGGCTGTTGTTGCAGTTGTTTCGCGCTGGTGCCGTCCCAGGCCTGGACATGTGCTGCGCCGAGCATGTTGTATTTGAGGGTGGTCTGGCGATATTCCAGCAGCAGACGCTGGACCAGCAAGGGCGACTCTTCAAGCTCGTCCGGGAAGTGGTGAAACATCAGGACCTGCTGGCATAACCGCAGATTGCCCAGCTCAAAACCATAGGCAAAGCTGGAGTGCGGATCGCTGCGCACCGGCCATGCGGTCTGTTCTTCATAGGTCGGCTTGTCTGCGGGTTTGTTGCTGCGCTCGCCATAGTCGAACAACAGATCGAAGTGCCATTGCAGGCTGTCCAGCGCGTCCTCGTCCCACAGGTACAACACCGGATGCGCCTGAGCGTTGCCATAACGAACCCGCCACAGATAGCACTGGGCAATGAAATCCCGAGGGTGATCATCGGGCAGGCCGACTTCATCCTCGGCCTTGTATTCATAAAGGATATGTTCGCCTGCGGGGTTCATGCTTTCTTCCAGCAGCCATTCCGCGACGTGGTTGGCGTCGGCTGGGTCGGTGCTGCGTGACCCGGCTTTCTTGCCGTAGAAATACAGGCTGCCGTCGGCGCCATGGATCAGCCAGAAACCCGGATCCACCGGGTCGATACGCCAGTGTTCGATTCGCTCGAAAGCGCCTTCGATACTGGCGAAGTAGCGAACCACCTGATAGGTCGCGCCCAGATCATGGCCGTTATAGCTGCTGGCACTGGTGAATTGAATGATGCCCTCGGCATTGCGTTCCGCTAGCCAGATCTCGCCGTTGGGGCCAAGCATTACATCATCGTCGGTATAGCCTGGTACGCCTTTGCTGGCGCGCCGTGCCACGCAGCCGATGCTCAGGTTCCAGCCAATACCGAATAGCCCGTTGCCGATGGTGCTCTGATAATTGAGGGTCAGCACAGGCTCATAACCCCGACCGGGGCTCACGGGCAGGGCGATTTGCAATGATGCCGTACCGTTGCCACCTACGGCGCCCCAACCCTGGCCGATGCTTTGAATGGTCCCGCCGCCCTTGGGCAGCGAAGGCGTCGCGACGGCTGGCTGCGGTGATTGTTGCGATGATGCTTGAGCGTCCATGGCTCTGGCTCTCTCTCGTTAGCTGCTTTTGGCGGTGTAACGCATGTGGACGATGATGTCGGTGATCGAGGCGATCAGCTCCTCTTGCCCGGCGCTGAACTTCAAGGCCCAGCGGGAAATCGCTCCGGTGCCTTCAAAGGGCAGGTAACGCTCATCATCGAAATTGAAAACGAACAGGCCGTCATCATCGACCCCGGTTGAAACGGCGATCTGCTGACTGGCACGCATGTTTTCCTTGAGCGGACCTTGAGGGCCGTTCATCTGCACGGCGCTGTAGGTCTGGGTCAGGGTCGCGCGAATATCCTGATAGGGGCCGACCGTCACCGGTAGTGAAACGCTCATGCGTTTGATGCGACATAGATAGTGGCCGGTGTAGTCAGCGTCGAGCATGGCCTTGGTAATCTCGAACTCGGCGATGCCTTCGTCTGTCAGGCGGGCGAGCACGGCGTCCCAACCCAGGTTGATGCTGGGATCTTCATCGGTTGAGACAGGCAGCTGTTTCACCGAAACGGTCTTGACGATCTCCAGCTTGCGGTCATGGCGGGCCAGATACGCTGCATCCATGCGCAACAGGTTCAGTTTCAGCGACTCGCCAGCGGTCAGGCCGCGCCAGGCGTCTTTCCAGGCAGCGGGCTGGATGAAGGTCGCGGAGTAGTCGGCAATTTCGTATTGCCAACAGGCCTGTGCCGCGAGGCATAGTGAAAAGGTGGCGTCGTAGGCCTGGTAGTAAAAGGTCGAGAACTGACTATTGAGCCATTGGTAAAGCTGACTGTTGGTGAAGCGTTTGTTGAGAAAGGCGTGGATCACCTCGGCCTGTTTTTTGGCCTCTTCGGCCTGACGCAGTTGCAGCTCCGTGACACGCGTCTGGGCGTCATGGACGACCAGTTGTGCATTGATCTGGTTGACTTCAAGTTCTGCCTGATCGCGGGCGTTTTCCCATTCCTGCCGACGACGGCGGAAGATTTCCGAGCGCTCCAGGGCGTCGCCGACACTGTCGTTCAGGGTTGCCAGGGCATTTGCAGCGATGGCAACGACTTCAGGAATCCCCTCAAGACGGAAGCCTCCTACAGCTCCCCCTCCTGCGCCACCATTGGACATCCCTGCGATTGTGCCGGCATGGATACCCAGATGATTGGGAATAACCTTGAGCGCTGCCGCAGCTGCTGTCGAGGTGGCGGCCACACCGCTTGCAACCCTGGCGCCCATATGTGCGGCAGCGGCGGCGATTTCTACGGGGCTGACATTCTCAGCGGCCAGCCTGGCATAGAAACCGGCTCTTGCAGCGGCAATCTGCTGACTGGCCTGCAGTGACTTGCGTGCTTCAACTTCGACTTTTTGAGTTTCCCGTTGCAGGTCGATGGCGTATTGAGCGAATTCCCAGACTTGCTGCTGTTGCAGCTCCATCAGTTGCCCTTGCTCCTTGCGTTCAATAATCGACAGCAGGGTCGTGCCAAACTGGATCAGGTTATCCACAGCAGCGCTGGCCCGGCTGAACATCACCGCGTAACGGTAGTGAGGTGTTTCCTGAGCCAGCAGGCTGCCCACGCCGCCTTCGGTGGCACCGTTGGCATAGGCCGCCAGCAGGGCGCGGGGGTCAAGCGGTGCAGCGAACAGCGGCAACGACAAGGGTTTGCCATCCAGCGTCAGGTTATGGCGCAGGTTGTAGAGCCGCGATTCGAGCATGTCCCAGTAGCGGGTCAGTTCCGAGTTCATGGGCATGATGAAGTGGTCGGTGTCTTCTGCGCTCAGGGTCGGGTCGCTGCCAAAGGTGCTCAGGCGCAGTAACGGTCTTTGACTATCTTCATCGCGAGCCTGCTGGTCCTGCTCAATCAACTGGTTTTCAAAATCCCGCAGACCCGGATTGCTCGATGCGGCAAGAGCCGACAATTTGATCGGTGTCCAGCGGCTGGTGAGCACCACATCGGGACGTGGCCCGAGCAGGTCCAGAATGCGCACATACCAGAGCTTGGCTTCACCAAGGCTGTCCGGCGTCAACTGCCGATAGGCCATGTCGCCCCGGTCGATCAGGTTCTTGATGTAATGGAAGTACACCGCCTTCTGATACCTGACCGGGTCGCTGGCGGCGATGCCGTCCGGGTCGATGGGGGCGCGCATGAAATAGTCCGGGTCAGGTTTCTCGGTCAGTGGGCGAACATTCCAGTAGTCGGGCGCACCGGTATTGGCGTTGGCCTTGCGTCCTGGATCGAAGATGAACCCCAGCCAGAGTTCGGCATCGTTGAAGCGTTGCTCCAGGTTCAGGCGATGGGAAATCATGAATGGCAGGTGCAGGAACATTTCCCAGAAGTACAGGCCGTTGGCACCTTTGAAATCCATCAGGCTTGGCTCTGTCTGGTAATCGCCGATCGGCGGTTCCTTGAGCTGCTGGGTGTCCCAGGACAGCAGAGCTTCCAATGCGATATTGGCCTTGTTGATCAATTCACGGGCAAACAGGGTGTTCATGCGGATCGGGTCGCGTAGGTCGCTGGTTGAACCGTCGCTGTATTTGATGGTTGAGTCCGAGAAATGGATATATTCGGCGATGCCGAGAAGCGGGTCGGTGCGTTTTTTGATTTTGGGGGCGATAGGGTCTGTGCCTGCTTCTGATATCCAGGTGAGTTCCAGTTTAGTGGATTTAATGGCGCTAGCGATCCAGGGTCCATTCAGGGCGTTTATGCCAATGCCGTGTGTTACGTAGAAGGCGTTAGAGCCTTCAATGTAGGTGGCCGGTAATTTGGGACGTAAAGTGGATTTGTCGAAAGGCAGGGTTACAGTGTAGAAACTTGGGGCAAGTAGCTTGTTTGAATGAGTTGCATTGCTGATATGCAGTTGCGCCTCATAAGGCTTATTCATGTCCTTAGGGTGGTTAAAGTATTGGGCCAGTTTTATCGACTCTTCAGGTATAAAAAACTTTATTGTTGGAGGGGCTGGTAAAGGAATGGTGTATTCAAGTACGATGACCCCCGTCTTGACATCGCTCACACTGTAAGGCGTTTCTCCTTTAATTAATCGAATCAGGTAGTGTTTTACAAAACCTCCCGTGCAGTCAATTACGTTAGTTGCTCCAAATAAAATAAAGGGAGAAAAAAGTGCGTTGACTATGAAGTTTTCAAGTCCGGCTGGCTCTTTGGTGGTGTAGTTGGTATACATGAAAAACTGCAAAGCCAGGAGGTTGAAATCGTCTGGCACCGGCACTGATATGGTAGAGCCCTCCAGTAATTTGTTGTAAAGTCCTATTTGGGGGCCAATTATCAAGTGGACTAAAAAATCCAAATCTCCTGCGCGAAAAGTAATGTCGATTATCACCGGGGGCGGTGCGTTCTCGTCTTCATCAGGAATGATATCTCTAATTATGGCTGTTGTTATTTTTATTGTGGAGTTCGTATGGTCTATGGAAGGCCGTTCATTGACAAGATCCTCTAATGGACAAACTCTGGATTGCCAGTCCCTATAATTCCATTTTTCATCATTGGCATTGGGCGAAGACGTGGTAATGGTCTTGAATCCGACCCGCATACTCCAGGTAAATTGAAAATTTGGCTTGTTTTTTAGCGCAAATACCCAGCAGGTTTTTCTTATACGTAGCTCATTGGGCTCTGCAGTGTCTGGATCGTAGTTTTCAAAGACCCAGCCTTGTGTGGGAAATGCTCGGGTCGTATTGAAATTCTTGTCCACAAAAGCTGTTTGCAGAAAGGCATAGTCGGAGGTGCCGCCGTCCGTATCGCCCGATACCAGTTTTTCCCCGGCGTACATGGCAATGAACAGTGATTCAGGTGAGGCGGAGATGTCAAATACCGCAATGGTATTGAGGTCTCTCTTCAAGTCGACAGCGATGTTTGCCGCCGTGAATGAGTTGGCACTTACAATACTCATGTAAGACAGCGGTGCACTCCACGACTCATCGTATTTCTTGTACGACAGGTTGAACACAAGTTGCACCTGATCGGTGATCGTGACGGTAGGCTTATCCGCTGTTCCTGTAATGGCTGACTCACCCGCCACATCAATAATATCCACCCAGGTCATGAACAGCCGGTTATTGAAAAACACCGGCCTGATGGTGCGTTCCAGAGTAGTGGCATTGACGCCGATATCCGCACGTTTCCAGTCCGACCAGGCTCCCGGTGTCGGGTTGTCATATTTGGGGCCTTCGGTACCTGTCTTGTAGGCACGCTCGTTCATGTCGACCATGCGCCAGTAATAGACGTTTTCAGCGCGGGATTTACCGAGAAAGTAATACTTGCCTTCGGCGAACCGGGTACTGTCAATGTAGCCATTGATAATGGTCAGATTGGCCACTTCCTCGAAGCTGGCCAGGTAGGACTTCACCGCCTCCTGAGTGGTATCGATATTGATCTTGTTCTGGTTGATATCGTTTTCCAGTTGCGCGAAATAGCCGGATTTTTTCAGGCGTAATGCCGGGGAAATGAACACTTCCGGATACAGCGCCAACTGCATGTTGGCTGCCCAGATCGGGTATTGACTGCTGCGCTCACGCCACTCGACAAAGTGCGCCTGGGTAGGCTCTAGTTGGCCGTATCCCGGCTCCATACCCAGTAACGCACCGTTGATATATTGCTGAAGGCTGGCAATCGCAGAAGCCACATAGCTGGTTTCCACCTCATTGCAGACCTGATTATCCAGCAGGAAAAACTCGTATAGATCGTTGGCTGTTTTAAGGCGTTGATCCAGCCCAAGCTGAATGAGCAGGGGGGAACTGGGTACGACTTCTCCCAGGTAATACTCCACCAGCGCATCCCGGAAGGATTCATTGAGCTGGCTTTCAACGGAAACGGACATGTCTTTGGCCTCCATGGCCTTGATTCTCTGTGCTTCAGCCTTTTCTCGCCGTGTAACGCATGTGCACGATGATGTCGGTAATCGAGTTGATAAGGTCTCGCTGTAGTTCCGGGTTGCTGAAGGTCAACGCCCAGCGTGAGATGGCCCCTGTGCCTTCAAATGGCAGGTAGCGCTCGTCATCGAAGTTGAAAACGAACATGCCGTCGTCATCGACACCCGTCGAAACCGCGATCTGCTGGCTGGCACGCATGTTTTCCTTGAGCGGGCCGTCGGCCGCGGCACTCATCTGCACGGCGTTGTAAGTCTGGGTCAGCGTTGCGCCGATATCCTCGTAAGGCCCGATGGTGACGGGCAGCGAAATGCTGATGCGTTTGATTCGACGCAGATAGTGGCCAGGAAAAATGGCGTCGAGCATGGCTCGGGTGATTTCAAACTCAGCGATGCCTTCGTCTGCCAAGCGGGCGACCACAGCGTCCCAGCCCAGATTGATACTGGGATCCTCATCGGTCGAGACAGGCAACTGTTTCACCGAAACGGTCTTGACGATCTCCAGCTTGCGGTCATGGCGAGCCAGATAGGCCGCATCCATGCGCAACAGGTTCAGTTTCAGCGACTCGCCAGCGGTCAGGCCGCGCCAGGCATCTTTCCAGGCGGCGGGCTGAATGAAGGTCGCGGAGTAGTCGGCAATCTCGTATTGCCAACAGGCCTGTGCCGCAAGGCATAGCGAAAAGGTTGCGTCGTAGGCCTGGTAGTAAAAGGTCGAGAACTGGCCATTGAGCCATTGGTAAAGCTGACTGTTGGTGAAGCGTTTGTTGAGAAAGGCGTGGATCACCTCGGCCTGTTTTTTGGCCTCTTCGGCCTGACGCAGTTGTAGCGCCGTGACGCGGGTCTGGGCGTCGTGGACGACCAGTTGTGCTGCGATCTGATTGACTTCAAGTTCCGCCTGATCGCGGGCGTTTTCCCATTCCTGCCGACGACGGCGGAAGATTTCCGAGCGTTCCAGAGCGTCGCCGACGCTGTCGTTCAGGGTAGACAGGGCATGTGCGCCTACGGCGACTATTTCAGGTATCCCCTCAAGACGGAAGCCTCCTACTGCGCCCCCTCCTGCGCCACCGTTGGCCATCCCCGCGATTGCGCCGGCATGGATACCCAGATGATTGGGAATAATTTTGAGCGCTGCCGCAGCGGCGGTTGCTGTGGCTGCAACACCGTTTGCAACCCTGGCGCTGAAATGTGCGGTAGCGGCAGCGATTTCTGCGGGACTGACATTCTCAGCGGCCAGCCTGGCATAGAAACCGGCTCTGGCAGCGGCAATCTGCTGACTGGCCTGCAGTGCCTTGCGTGCTTCAACTTCGACTTTTTGAGTTTCCCGTTGCAAGTCGATGGCGTGCTGGGCAAATTCCCAGACCTGCTGCTGTTGCAGCTCCATCAGTTGTCCTTGCTCCTTGCGTTCAATGATCGACAGCAAGGTCGTGCCAAACTGGATCAGGTTATCCACAGCAGCGCTGGCCCGGCTGAACATCACCGTATAACGATAATGTGGTGTTTCCTGAGCCAGCAGGCTGCCCACGCCGCCTTCGGTAGCGCCATTGGCATAGGCCGCCAGCAGGGCGCGGGGGTCAAGCGGCGCAGCGAACAACGGCAGCGACAAGGGTTTGCCGTCCAGCGTCAGGTTATGCCGCAGGTTGTAGAGCCGTGATTCGAGCATGTCCCAGTAGCGGGTCAGCTCCGAGTTCATCGGCATGATGAAGTGGTCGGTGTCTTCTGCGCTCAGGGTCGGATCGCTGCCGAAGGTGCTCAGGCGCAGCACCGGCTGATGGGTTCCCTCATCGTAAGTCGTTGCGTCGCGAGCCTGCTGTTCCTGTTCGAGTAGTTGGTTTTCAAAATCCCGCAGGCCCGGATTGTTCGATGCGGCGAGGGCCGACAGGGTGATCGGCGTCCAGCGACTGGTAAGCACCACATCGGGACGCGGCCCGAGCAGGTCCAGAATGCGCACGTACCAGAGCTTGGCTTCACCAAGGCTGTCCGGCGTCAGTTGCCGATAGGCCATGTCGCCCCGGTCGATCAGGTTCTTGATGTAATGGAAGTACACCGCCTTCTGATACCTGACCGGGTCGCTGGCGGCGATGCCATCCGGGTCGATGGGCGCGCGCATGAAATAGTCCGGGTCCGGCTTCTCGGTGAGCGGGCGGACATTCCAGTAGTCGGGCGCACCGGTATTGGCGTTGGCCTTGCGTCCTGGATCGAAGATGAACCCCAGCCAGAGTTCGGCATCGTTGAAGCGTTGCTCCAGGTTCAGGCGATGAGAAATCATGAACGGCAGATGCAGGAACATCTCCCAGAAGTACAGGCCGTTGGCACCTTTGAAATCCATCAGGCTTGGCTCTGTCTGGTAATCGCCGATCGGGGGTTCCTTGAGCTGCTGGGTGTCCCAGGACAGCAGAGCTTCCAATGCGATATTGGCCTTGTTGATCAGCTCCCGCGCAAACAGGGTATTCATGCGGATCGGGTCGCGTAGATCTTTATCCGAGCCGTCGCTGTATTTGATGGTGGAGTCAGAGAAATGGATATATTCGGCGATGCCGAGAAGCGGGTCGGTGCGTTTTTTGATTTTGGGGGCGATGGGGTCGATGCCACCTTCGGACTCCCAAGCAAGTTCTATTTCGGTGGATTTTATGGCGGAGCCAATCCAGGTTGGGTTGGCTTTGGTTTTGAGTTCAATACCATGAGTGATATAGAATTTTTTTGAGCTGGCAATGAAGGTTGTTGGTAGTAGTGGCAGTAGTGTGGATTTATCAATGCGAACCGTAGTTTGGTATAAGCTAGGGGGGGAGAGTGTGTCTTTGTGGTCTGACTTGTTTATTTCTTTTTGAGAGTCATAGGGTGTGCTCATGCTAGAGGGATGGCTGAAAAGCTGTGCTGCTGTGATGGATGGAGCGTTACTTGGATCTGAGGTAGCTGTTGCGCCACAAGTGATTGAGTTGGAGGCAAAGTGTACGGTTACTAATTTTAGCTCGTGAGCGGCTGACAGAGTGCTATCAATTCCTTTTGCTATCAGGCCTCCTCGTAAGTCAAGCGTGACAATGTTTGAGGAGCCAGGAAAGTTTATATGGTAATAGTCGTACTCTTCTGTTAGTAGGAATTTTATTAATGCTGGTAGCGTACTATCAAATCCTTTCAATAGGTCAAAGTTTACTAGGCCTTGTTCTGGGGATACCGTGGAGCCTGTGAGTGTAGAGCCTTCTATAAGTTTGTAATAGTATTGGGAGAATGGGGTGAGGTTAAGTGTCAGAACCCACGGGTCAGGTTCCATGTTGATGCTTATTATTAACCGTCCTGAAGCACGGCCATCCATGTCTGAATTGATTGTGGTCCCTAAGGTTATTTCTGATTTTTCATGATTTATAGTCGCCCGGTCTATTGCAAGGTCAGATATTTTGGCTTGCCATCCTCTGAAATTCCATTCGTCACTCTCATTGTTCGGAGATGTGGTTTTAATGGTTTTTATTCCAATGTGGATATTCCAGGTGAATTGAAAGTTGCCCTTGTTTTTCAGTGCCAGCGCCCAGCAGGTTTTTCGAATGCGACTTTCATTCGGTTCAGCCTTTTCGGCGTCATAGTTATCCCAGACAAATCCCGTTTTAGGAAAGGCTCTTTCCTTATTAAAGTTCTTGTCAATAAATGCTGTTTCAAGCAGAGCATAATCCGATGTGGAACCCTCCGTATCACCACTCACCAGCGTTTCACCTGCATACATGGCAATAAACAACGATTCCGGTGAAGCCGACACGTCAAAGATCGCAATGGTATTCAAATCGTTTTCAAGATTGACCGTCTTGCCCGCACGGTTAAAGGTGCTGAGTGTCGTCACGTCCATATAAATCAAGGGCGCGCTCCAGGAGTCATCATATTTTTTGTACGAGATATTGAATACCAGCCGGACCTTGGGGGTGGATGTTATTGCGTTTGGGTCGACAGGAATGATCGGGATGCTGCCATCGGGGTCAGGTTTGATGCTGCCGGTCGGTAATGTGATCTCAATTTCTTCGGAAACGTGAATCAGGTCCACCCAGGTTAAAAACAGCCGGTTATTGAAAAACACCGGGCGAATGGTTCGCTCTAGCGTGTTGGCGTTGACCCCGATTTCAGCCCGCTTCCAGTCCGACCAGGCTCCTGGTGTGGGGAAGTCATGTTTTGGCCCTTCAGTACCCGACTTATAGGCCCGTTCGTTCATATCGACGACGCGCCAATAATAGATATTCTCGGCGCGGGACTTGCCGAGAAAGTAGTACTTGCCTTCAGCAAAACGATCACTGTCGATATAACCATTGATGATGGTCAGGTTGGCCACCTCCTCGAAACTGGCCAGGTAAGACTTCACCGCCTCCTGAGTGGTATCGATATTGATCTTGTTCTGGTTGATATCATTTTCCAGTTGCGCAAAGTAACCGGATTTCTTCAGGCGCAAGGCCGGGGAAATAAAGGTTTCCGGATAGAGCGCCAATTGCATGTTGGATGCCCAGATCGGGTACTGGCTGCTGCGCTCGCGCCATTCGACGAAGCGTGCATCTGTCGGTTGCAGGACGTCATAACCCGGTTCCATACCCATCAATGCGCCGTTGATGTATTGCTGGATACTGCTGATGGCAGAAGCCACATAACTGGTTTCAACGTTATTGATTACCTGATTGTCTATCAGGAAAAACTCATACAGATCGTTAGCGGTTTTAAGGCGTTGGTCCAGGCTAAGACTTCTCAGCAAAGGTGAGTTGGGTACGACTTCCCCCAGGTAATACTCCACCAGCGCATCCCGAAAAGACTCATTGAGCTGGCTTTCAACGGAACGGGACATGTGCGTCGCCTCCATGGCAATCGATGAAAAAGCACTTCTGATGCGGCTCAGCGGCTGGCGCCCATGACTGCGTCCCCGAGCTTTTTCCACTCGTCAACGGTGCTGGCACTGGTTAATTCGGTCGCGGCCAGCAGTTGCTCAGTACTGAGCGCGGTCAACGCGCTGGTGTCCTGCATGCGTTTTAGCCAGTCCACCTGATGCATGGCTTTGGCAATGCCTCCCAACTGCTTGCGTGCATTAGCCAGTTCGGTTGTGCTCCAGCGTGTGAGCGATGCCAGTTGCGCGTCGCATTGCCCGGTCGTACCGCCGTTGTTGGCCAGAATGAAATATCCCAGCAAGGCCGCTTCCGGTTGCCCGCAGTTGTCACGCCAGTTCCGGTAACGGTCCAGAACATAAATGCTGGTCAGCGAGAGTGGCAGCGGGACGGCCAGGCTGGCATGCAGCCATTTTGGGTTGACCAGAAAGGTTCGTAACGCCTGGGCACTGAGGCCCAGTTGTTGATTGACCTCGGCATAACGATGCACGGTCATCAGGGCATTGATCAGTTCCTGGCTATTGTCCGCCAGAGGCAGGCTGAGGCTGGCATCGGTAGCCGCGTCGATGGCTTGACCCAGGAAGACGTCGGCACTGATACCCGCCCAACGCATCACTGTTTCGCAACGGTCCAGCGGTAACCCCGCGCTTGATTGCAGCAGGCCTTCCATCAACCGGTGCTGAATGACGTAGCCTTTGAACAGGAACTCGCCGAGTCGGGTTCTGGCGGCTTCTTTCGTGGCAGGCTCCAGCGTTACCGGTTCGAGTTGAGTAATGAGCAGTGTGTCCAGATCAGCCGCGACGTTGCCATCCAGTGTCAAAGGCAGAGCCTTGACCAGACCGTGGGCTTCGATCAGTGGGGCGAGTACGGTTCCCCACCAGTCGATGACGGTACCGTCATCATCATTGATCGGCAGGTTCAATGAGCCCAGTTGTTCTTTGGTCAGTACAGCCTCACGCGCTTCCTTGGCCAGTTGCTCCAGTTGGTCGAGCAGTGCCTCCGGGACAGAGGGCTCGGAGGGATCGAGCGCCAGTTGGCGACGTAGCGTCCACACGTCGCGCCCGGTTTCATTGAGCCAGCTAACGGCCCAGTCCAGTTGCATGATGATGTCGAGGATGTCAGGAGAGGGTGCTTCGTTCGGTGTTTCACTTGCTGTATTTCTGAGCGTCCCTTCCACTACCTGAGTGCGGTAGGACTCGCCGCCCAACAGGTCGATCAGTGCACGACTGGCTGGAGCAGGTAGAGCGAACATCATTGCGATACGGGTCTGACGATACATTGAGGACATCATGGACAACGTTCGCAAGAATGGCTGATCGGCTCCGGCATAGGCGTCACGGGTATCTATCAGGATTGGCCACAGGCTTTCCCGGGTAAGCTCCAGGCCAAGGGCGGCACAGATCTGTGTGAGGGTCTTGTTGCTTTGACTGTCTCCGCTCATGAGCCAGACTTGTTTCCCGTCCAGTACCAACGGTGTGTCAAACAGCACCGGGTTATTGAAGACCCGGTCGAACATCGATAAGCGTCCTTTGTTGCCATAGGCGCTTAACTGATAAAAGAAACCGGCAAACTCCTCCGGCTCAATCGAATAGCGTTGGCTCAGGTAGCGATAGACACCCAAGGCTCGCAAGGTATTCTCGGTCAGCACGTGACCGGCATTGGCCTCACCTTCAGAACGGATGATCGCCATGATCAATGTATCGAGATGGGCGAACGGGATACCCAGCCAGCGTTGCAGACGAATCATGCGTTGCATGCGGTCGAAACGGTCCACGCTGGTATTGAGCAACTGGGGTTTCTGTTGTGCATCCAGACCCAGCTCCATGGCGGCAGTAGCCGACGGACCATTGACGTAGCAGGCGCCGTACTTGGCTGAATCGGCGGCTGTAACAGTGTGATCGTCCGGATTACTTGCAGCACCCGCAGCCTGAACATTGGGCGACGGGTAAGGCGCATCGATTCCGGTCGCCAGCAGTGCCTCCACCGCATTACCTGGCAGGCCGGTTTTTTCATTGAATATCTTGAGTGAGTTCAACGGGTTGCCTGCACCGCTGACGTAAAGAGAGCCGTACTTGTTCTTGAAGAACTGAGTAATAAGGGGCTCGTCTGCATCCGGCAAGGCTGGGTCCAGGACAATCGCCTGTTGCTCCGGCCCCGTGTTGCTCATCATCACTTGCGCCCAGTTACTGCCCGATTGCACCGCGCCATAGGTATTGGTGCCCGGCGAGGTGGCTGGTACTTCGAGGCTGATTCGGTAACTCAACTCACCGAGAGTCGGCTTCTTGCCAGCAAGCCCCAAACTGATCTGCTGATGATGAAAGTTGTAAGGGAACTGGAAGGGGTGCTGTTTCTCGGCAACCAATTGGTAAATGGTCTTGCCCTTGAGCCCCTCGACGGTACTTACGTATTCATTGATGGCTTTGCTTAAAACGGTGTTAACGATTTCGAGCGTGGGGAGCGGGGTGTAAGTCGTCTGTTGATCGATCAACAGGTCTTTCAGATCCGGGCGACGCACATCCAGGTGAATACGGTTGCTCTCGGCGCTGCTGCCCTCCAGCTCCTCCATTGCAAAGCGATAAAGAGCCGTGAGATACGCCGCCGGCGAGTCCTTGGCTTCAATCGCCCCGACCTTGCAGAACAGGTCCCAGTTCTCCTTGAACAGGTTCGGGAAGCTGGGGCCGATCTCTACCAGTGAGCGTACGCCTGTGCGTTGGGTCAGGGTTTGAGTACGCCCGGACGAAACCAGTTGGTTGCGATACAAACGCACAATCTGGGTGGCGTAACAGCGCGCATTTTCGTAAGCCAGGTCGCCATTGGCATCACTGTGCTGAAACAGTTCGCGTATGAAGGCCGGTTTGGAACGGCGCACGATATCGAATACCGAACCAATCCCCATCGCTTGCATGGCACTGACAAAACTCAGTTTGCCATCCGTGCGTTCAGACGTGGGTTCTTCGGTTCTGGCGAGATTTTGTAACAAAGAGAACGGTTGTTCGGCCATGTCAGTGCTCCCTGCAGGAATATTCACAGCCTTTTGCAGTGGGAGATTTTTGTCATCTGACAGAAATGACAGTGTTCAGGCTTGTTGAGGTTTTTTTCAATAAATTCAGTTGGTTAAATTTTTTATGAGTGAAGAATCGATTAGCGATAGGTGGGGGCGTCGTTATGGGAATTTGTTATTTGCATAGGCTGTGGTTTTTTAGATATTTGCCCTGAATGGCAGGATGCCTCTCTTTCGCTTGAGGGAAATTTCCGAGAAAATCCCGGCCTATTGCGCCTCGGCATTTGGCTCTCTAGGCTGCACCGGTCGCTGCAAATTCAGCGATCAGGTTTGGTAGACCTGACCCAGCCCGGCGCAATGCGCCACCTTCTACGGGGCGCGTTTTTACGGCCTGCGTTTATGGTGGCCGTGCGCTCGGCGTTCACGGACGCACCGGTGTGCCAGGCTGCCGGTCTACCAACTTGCGTACGGCCACCACCCTGATCGTTGGTAGCGATGGGCAGTGGCTCCTTCAACAAGCCTGGAGTTATGCACATGCTCGATAAAGTCATACCCGACCCACCCTCCGCGTTATTCATCGTCAACGAAGCCGTCAATCAGGAAGAAGCGCTTAACTACGCTTCCGATCTGTTGCGCTGCATCATCACCACTGCCTACGAATCCGGTGACAGCGCCCAGGGCACTGGACGTGACCTGGCCTTCTCGGTGTTGCATCTGGCAGAAATGGCCAAGGCCATGGTGGATCGCTCTATCGCCTGCCTTTAACAGGTAGATATCGTCTGGCCCTGTCGCGGGCAAACCCCCTTCCACAATGTGGCGTGTTCATCCTGTGGGAGGGGCCTTGGCCGCGACGACGGTATTCCAGGCAACCTGTAAGTAGGTGGCTGGCTCAATGTCCTTCGCGGATGAATCCGCTCCTACACAGCTGTCTGCACTAGACTCATTGCAAGTCGCAGACAGGGACGCTTGCGCATGAATATGACGGTGCACAGCCAAACACCATCGCTGGTCGTCATTGACCCGCGTGGTTTGGTGATACGCAAAATTGCTTTTTGTCGCAGTGAGCAAGATCAGCCTATGGATGAGCGGGTGACCTATCAGACTCATGACGCGATGGGGCGTCCGATCAGGCAGCGTGATCCGCGTCTTGCTCACCCCAACCTCAATACGATTTACAGTCTCAGCGCTCAGGTGCTGCTGAGCGACAGCGTCGATGCCGGTTGGCGGCTTGGGTTATTGGGTGAAGCGGGTCAGGCTATTGATGGATGGGACGGTCGCGGCAGCCAGCGCCAGATTGAATATGATGAGTTATTGCGGCCACTGGCGATTACTGAACAGGCGCAAGTCACCGAACGCTTTGGCTATGGTGGGGCTGATGGTTTTGAGCATAACCAGTGCGGCCAGTTGATACGCCACGACGATACGGCGGGCACTCGGCGTATACCCGATTACGGTTTACTCGGGAGTGTGCTGAGCGAGGTTCGGCAATTCTTGCTGGCTGTGGAAATGCCGGATTGGCCACAGCCTGAAGACGAGCGCGATGCACTTCTGGAAGGTAATCCTCTCGAAACACAGTGGACGTTCAATGCCGTGGGCGAGGCCATCAAGCAAACCGATGCAATGGGTCATGCGCAGCACTTCATGCAGACCGTGGCCGGACAGTTGAAAACAGTTGATCTGACCCTGGCCGGTGCTGCGGCACAGACGCTGCTCAGCGATATCCACTACAACGCCTTCGATCAGATCGAGCAGGAAACCGCCGGCAATGGCGTGGTCAGCCGCTCACTCTACGATCAGCAAGATGGTCGGTTGATGGAGCGCAGTGCTGAACGCTGGCAGCACCTCAAATACGCTTACGACCCGGTCGGTAATATCCTGCAGATCGAAGACGCCGCGCAGCCGGTTTGCTTCTTTGCCAACCAGCGTATCGAGCCCATCAGCCGTTACTGCTACGACACTCTGTATCAACTCATCGAAGCCACAGGCCGTGAGGTCAGTACCGGTGCCAGTCATGGGCCGGCCTTGCCCGACCTGCAAAACCTGCCGCCCGATCCGAATCAGATCAGTAATTACACCCAAAGCTACGACTATGACGCAGCTGGCAATCTGTTGCAGATGCGCCATGTCGGCGCCCAATCGTTTACCCGCACCATGAAAGTCGCCACGGACAGTAATCGCAGCCTGCCAGAAGGTGAAACCGATGCGGATTTTGAGACTGGTTTCGACGCCAACGGCAACCTCCTGCAGCTGATACGGGGTCAGGCGCTGGAATGGGA
>NZ_RBRE01000104.1 GCF_003700275.1 Pseudomonas cichorii
CTTCAGGCTAAGGTAAAATTTGTGAGTGAATTGCAAATTTTCGGCGAATGTCGTCTTCACAGTATAACCAGATTGCTTGGGGTTATATGGTCAAGTGAAGAAGCGCATACGGTGGATGCCTTGGCAGTCAGAGGCGATGAAAGACGTGGTAGCCTGCGAAAAGCTTCGGGGAGTCGGCAAACAGACTGTGATCCGGAGATGTCTGAATGGGGGAACCCAGCTGTCATAAGACAGTTATCTTGTACTGAATACATAGGTGCAAGAGGCGAACCAGGGGAACTGAAACATCTAAGTACCCTGAGGAAAAGAAATCAACCGAGATTCCCTTAGTAGTGGCGAGCGAACGGGGACCAGCCCTTAAGTTGATTTGAGATTAGCGGAACGCTCTGGAAAGTGCGGCCATAGTGGGTGATAGCCCTGTACGCGAAAATCTCTTATCAATGAAATCGAGTAGGACGGGGCACGAGAAACCTTGTCTGAACATGGGGGGACCATCCTCCAAGGCTAAATACTACTGACTGACCGATAGTGAACCAGTACCGTGAGGGAAAGGCGAAAAGAACCCCGGAGAGGGGAGTGAAATAGATCCTGAAACCGTATGCGTACAAGCAGTGGGAGCCCACTTTGTTGGGTGACTGCGTACCTTTTGTATAATGGGTCAGCGACTTATATTCAGTGGCAAGCTTAACCGAATAGGGGAGGCGTAGCGAAAGCGAGTCTTAATAGGGCGTTTAGTCGCTGGGTATAGACCCGAAACCGGGCGATCTATCCATGGGCAGGTTGAAGGTTAGGTAACACTGACTGGAGGACCGAACCGACTACCGTTGAAAAGTTAGCGGATGACCTGTGGATCGGAGTGAAAGGCTAATCAAGCTCGGAGATAGCTGGTTCTCCTCGAAAGCTATTTAGGTAGCGCCTCATGTATCACTGTAGGGGGTAGAGCACTGTTTCGGCTAGGGGGTCATCCCGACTTACCAAACCGATGCAAACTCCGAATACCTACAAGTGCCGAGCATGGGAGACACACGGCGGGTGCTAACGTCCGTCGTGAAAAGGGAAACAACCCAGACCGTCAGCTAAGGTCCCAAAGTCATGGTTAAGTGGGAAACGATGTGGGAAGGCTTAGACAGCTAGGAGGTTGGCTTAGAAGCAGCCACCCTTTAAAGAAAGCGTAATAGCTCACTAGTCGAGTCGGCCTGCGCGGAAGATGTAACGGGGCTCAAACCATGCACCGAAGCTACGGGTATCACCTTTTGGTGATGCGGTAGAGGAGCGTTCTGTAAGCCTGTGAAGGTGAGTTGAGAAGCTTGCTGGAGGTATCAGAAGTGCGAATGCTGACATGAGTAACGACAATGGGTGTGAAAAACACCCACGCCGAAAGACCAAGGTTTCCTGCGCAACGTTAATCGACGCAGGGTTAGTCGGTCCCTAAGGCGAGGCTGAAAAGCGTAGTCGATGGAAAACAGGTTAATATTCCTGTACTTCTGGTTATTGCGATGGAGGGACGGAGAAGGCTAGGCCAGCCTGGCGTTGGTTGTCCAGGTTTAAGGTGGTAGGCTGAGATCTTAGGTAAATCCGGGATCTCAAGGCCGAGAGCTGATGACGAGTGTTCCTAGAACACGAAGTGGTTGATGCCATGCTTCCAAGAAAAGCTTCTAAGCTTCAGGTAACCAGGAACCGTACCCCAAACCGACACAGGTGGTTGGGTAGAGAATACCAAGGCGCTTGAGAGAACTCGGGTGAAGGAACTAGGCAAAATGGCACCGTAACTTCGGGAGAAGGTGCGCCGGTGAGGGTGAAGGACTTGCTCCGTAAGCTCATGCCGGTCGAAGATACCAGGCCGCTGCGACTGTTTATTAAAAACACAGCACTCTGCAAACACGAAAGTGGACGTATAGGGTGTGACGCCTGCCCGGTGCCGGAAGGTTAATTGATGGGGTTAGCGCAAGCGAAGCTCTTGATCGAAGCCCCGGTAAACGGCGGCCGTAACTATAACGGTCCTAAGGTAGCGAAATTCCTTGTCGGGTAAGTTCCGACCTGCACGAATGGCGTAACGATGGCGGCGCTGTCTCCACCCGAGACTCAGTGAAATTGAAATCGCTGTGAAGATGCAGTGTATCCGCGGCTAGACGGAAAGACCCCGTGAACCTTTACTATAGCTTTGCACTGGACTTTGAATTTGCTTGTGTAGGATAGGTGGGAGGCTTTGAAGCGTGGACGCCAGTCTGCGTGGAGCCAACCTTGAAATACCACCCTGGCAACTTTGAGGTTCTAACTCAGGTCCGTTATCCGGATCGAGGACAGTGTATGGTGGGTAGTTTGACTGGGGCGGTCTCCTCCTAAAGAGTAACGGAGGAGTACGAAGGTGCGCTCAGACCGGTCGGAAATCGGTCGTAGAGTATAAAGGCAAAAGCGCGCTTGACTGCGAGACAGACACGTCGAGCAGGTACGAAAGTAGGTCTTAGTGATCCGGTGGTTCTGTATGGAAGGGCCATCGCTCAACGGATAAAAGGTACTCCGGGGATAACAGGCTGATACCGCCCAAGAGTTCATATCGACGGCGGTGTTTGGCACCTCGATGTCGGCTCATCACATCCTGGGGCTGAAGCCGGTCCCAAGGGTATGGCTGTTCGCCATTTAAAGTGGTACGCGAGCTGGGTTTAGAACGTCGTGAGACAGTTCGGTCCCTATCTGCCGTGGACGTTTGAGATTTGAGAGGGGCTGCTCCTAGTACGAGAGGACCGGAGTGGACGAACCTCTGGTGTTCCGGTTGTCACGCCAGTGGCATTGCCGGGTAGCTATGTTCGGAAAAGATAACCGCTGAAAGCATCTAAGCGGGAAACTTGCCTCAAGATGAGATCTCACTGGAACCTTGAGTTCCCTGAAGGGCCGTCGAAGACTACGACGTTGATAGGTGGGGTGTGTAAGCGCTGTGAGGCGTTGAGCTAACCCATACTAATTGCCCGTGAGGCTTGACCATATAACACCCAAGCAATCTGCGAAGAA
>NZ_RBRE01000036.1 GCF_003700275.1 Pseudomonas cichorii
GGTCATTAGACCAGCTCACTTCGGCTTCAGCGGGTCCGGGTGAATGGTCGGGGTCGCCGACAGCAACGCCTGGGTGTAGGGATGCAGAGGGCGGTTGTAGATTTCCTCTTTCGGGCCCATTTCCGCAGGCCGTCCCAGATACATCACCAATACCGTATCGGCCACATGGCGAACCACCGACAGGTTGTGGGAGATGAACACGTAGGCCGTGTTGAACTCCTGCTGCAGGTCCATGAACAGGTTCAGCACCTGAGCCTGAATCGACACATCCAGTGCCGAGGTCGGTTCATCGGCCACCAGCACCTTGGGTTGTAGCATCATGGCGCGGGCCAGGGCGATACGCTGCCGCTGACCACCGGAGAACATGTGCGGATAGCGATGGTAGTGTTCCGGACGCAGGCCTACCTGGCTCATCATCGCCTGAACCTTTTCCCGGCGCTCGGCACGGCTGAGGTCGGTGTTGATCAGCAGCGGCTCGCCCAACTGGTCACCGATTTTCTGCCGTGGGTTGAGCGAGGCATACGGGCTCTGGAACACCATCTGCACGTCCTTGCGCAACTGCTTGCGCTCGGCCTTGCTGGCTCCGGCAACTTCCTGGCCGGCGATTTTCAGCGAGCCGGAAGAGGGCTCTTCGATCAGGGTCAGAGCGCGGGCCAGGGTGGATTTGCCACAGCCTGATTCACCGACCACAGCCAGGGTCTTGCCTGCTTCCAGCTCGAAGGACACGCCATTGAGGGCGCGAACCAGAGCATGGCCCTTGAACAGGCCGCGCGAGACTTCGTAGTGACGGGTAAGGTCGCGGGCGGTAAGTACGACGCTCATCACGCCACCTCCTGATTCAAGGGATAGAAGCAGCGGGCCTGGCTGTGGGCCTTAGGGTCCAGGGCCGGGCGCTGGATGCGGCAGTTTGCCTGCGCATACGGGCAGCGTGGCGACAGCAGGCAGCCCAGTGGCCGGTCATAACGGCCTGGGACCATGCCGGGCAAGGTCGCCAGACGCTCTGCGCCCATGCTGTGTTCCGGGATTGCCGCCAGCAATGCTTCGCTGTAAGGGTGGGCCGGAACCTCGAACAGGCCGGGCACCTGGCCAACCTCTACTGCCTGACCGGCATACATCACACAGACGCGCTGTGCGGTTTCGGCGACCACGGCCAGATCGTGGGTAATCAGCACCAGGGCCATGTCCTGATCCTTTTGCAGGCTCAGCAGCAGCTCCATGATCTGCGCCTGGATGGTCACATCCAGTGCGGTGGTCGGCTCGTCGGCAATCAGCAACTTGGGTTCGCCGGCAATCGCCATGGCAATCGCCACCCGCTGGCTCATGCCACCGGACAACTGATGCGGATAGGCATTGAGGCGTGACGCCGCGCCGGGGATTTCCACTTTTTCGAGCAGTTCCAGCGCCCGCTGGCGTGCGGCCTTGCCGGACAGTTTCAAGTGCTGGCGCAGTACTTCTTCAATCTGAAAGCCCACGGTGTAGCTGGGATTGAGGGCGGTCATAGGATCCTGGAAGACCATCGCCAGGTCCTTGCCGATGATGCGTCGGCGCTGGCGGGCGTTGAGTTTGAGCAGGTCATTGCCGTCGAAATTCAGCGCGTCGGCGGTGATGATGCCCGGAGCGTCGATCAGCCCCATCAGCGCCATCATGGTCACGGACTTGCCGGACCCCGACTCGCCAACGATGGCCAGGACTTCGCCTTTCTCGACATTCAGCGACAGGCCGTCCACGACGGGGACGGCTTTGGCGTCGCCGAAGCGGACGTTGAGATTCTGGATTTGCAGAAGTGACATACGAATCTCCTCAGGCGGCATTCTTGAGTTTCGGGTCCAGCGCATCGCGCAGGCCGTCGCCCATCAGGTTGATTGCCAGCACGCTGAGCAAAATGGTCAGACCGGGCAGGCTCACGACCCACCAGGCGCGTTCGATGTAGTCGCGGGCCGAAGCGAGCATGGTGCCCCACTCAGGCGTCGGCGGTTGTACGCCAAGTCCCAGGAAGCCCAGTGCTGCGGCATCGAGGATGGCCGAGGAGAAGCTCAGGGTCGCCTGTACGATCAGTGGTGCCATGCAGTTGGGCAGTACGGTGATGAACATCAGGCGCGGCAGGGTCGCGCCGGCCAGACGGGCAGCGGTCACGTAGTCGCGGTTCAGTTCGCCCATTACCGCAGCACGGGTCAGGCGCACGTAGGACGGCAGCGAGACGATGGCGATGGCGATCACGGTGTTGATCAGGCCAGGGCCGAGGATCGCGACAATCGCCACTGCCAGCAGCAGCGAGGGCAGGGCGAGCATGATGTCCATCAGGCGCATGACCGAAGGGCCGAGGAAGCGCGGGAAGAACCCGGCCAGCAGGCCCAGCAGAATGCCGGGGATCAGCGACATCACCACGGACGACAGGCCGATCAGCAGCGACAGCCGCGAGCCCTGGATCAACCGGGACAGCAGGTCGCGGCCCAGTTCGTCGGTGCCGAGCAGGAATTGCCATTGACCGCCTTCAAGCCAGACCGGAGGCGTCAGCAGGAAGTCGCGATATTGCTCGCTTGGATCATGGGGCGCGACCCAGGGGGCGAACAGTGCGCAGAACACGATCAGGGTCATGAACATCAGGCCGGCAACGGCGCCTTTGTTCCTGGAGAACGCTTGCCAGAATTCTTTGTAGGGCGATGGGTAAAGCAGGCTTTGATCGACTGCTACCTCAGGAGTAGTTGTGCTCATTGGTCAGGATCTCAGCGCTGGTGACGGATGCGTGGGTTGGCAAAGCCGTAGAGGATGTCCACCACGAAGTTGACCAGGATCACCAGACAGGCGATCAACAGGATGCCGTTCTGCACCACCGGATAATCCCGTGCGCCGATGGCTTCGATCAGCCACTTGCCGATGCCCGGCCAGGAGAAGATCGTTTCGGTCAGGACGGCACCGGCCAGCAATGTGCCGATCTGCAGGCCGAACACGGTCAGTACCGGAATCAGCGCATTGCGCAGGCCGTGGATGAACACCACGCGAGCGGGCGACAGGCCTTTGGCCCGTGCGGTGCGCACGTAGTCTTCACGCAAGACTTCAAGCATCGAGGAGCGGGTCATCCGGGCGATCACCGCCAGCGGAATGGTACCCAGCACGATGGCCGGCAGAATCAGGTGATGCAGGGCATCGAGGAAGGCGCCTTCCTCATCGCTGAGCAGGGTGTCGATCAGCATGAAGCCGGTCACCGGCTGGATGTCGTAGAGCAGGTCGATGCGTCCGGATACCGGGGTCCAACCCAGCGATACCGAGAAGAACATGATGAGGATCAGGCCCCACCAGAAGATCGGCATCGAGTAGCCGGCCAGGGAAATTCCCATCACGCCATGATCGAACAGCGAGCCGCGCTTGAGTGCGGCAATCACCCCGGCCAGAAGCCCGAGGATACCGGCGAAGATCAGCGCTGCGATCGACAGTTCAAGCGTGGCGGGAAACAGCGAGGTGAACTCGGTCCAGACGCTTTCGCGGGTGCGCAGCGACTCGCCGAGATCGCCCTGGGCGAGCTTGCTGACGTAATCGATGTATTGCGCGTAAAGCGGCTTGTTCAGACCAAGGCGCTCCATGGCCTGGGCGTGCATTTCCGGGTCGACCCGGCGCTCGCCCATCATGACTTCGACCGGGTCACCGGGGATCAGGCGAATCAGGGCAAACGTCAGCAGGGTGATGCCGAAGAAGGTAGGGATCAATAACCCCACCCGGCGGGCAATAAAACTAAACATCTCGTGGTGTACCTCATCAGCCGGTCAGGCATGCCGCCTTTGCCTTGTGGGCGCCGGCGGCTGTTTTTCTCTACTTCACCTGTGCAGTGGTGAAGTTGTTATTGGTCAGCGGGCTGATATGAAAGCCTTCGACATTCTTGCGCATTGCAACGAACAGTTTTGGATAGGCCAGGCTTATCCATGGTTGCTCCTGGTTGAATACTTGCTGGGCCTGCTTATAGAGCGCGGCACGTTCGGCGGGTTCGGTTTTTTCCCTGGCCTGGGTGATCGCGTCTTCAAAGACCTTGTTGCACCAGCGAGCATAGTTTTCGCCATTTTTCGCGGCTTCGCAGCCGAGGTTCGGGGTCAGGAAGTTATCCGGATCGCCGTTGTCGCCTGCCCAGCCCGCAAAAACCATGTCATGTTCGCCGTTCTTGGCGCGTTTCAGCATTTCGCCCCATTCCATGACGCGCATGTCCAGCTTGATTCCCACCTTGGCCAGATCCGCCTGCAGCATCTGGGCACCGACCAACGGGTTGGGGTTGGTCACGGCGCCACCATTGCGAGCGAACAGGGTAAACACCTGTCCCTCTGGAACACCGGCCTCTTTGAGTAAGGTACGGGCCTTGGCCGGATCGTACGGCGGGCTCTGGCTATCGTTGTCGTAGCCGATCATGGTCGGGGGGTAGGGACCGACGCCCTCGGTGGCCTTGCCTTCGCCAAACAGCGCCCGGATATAGGACTGCTTGTCGAACGCCAGGTTGATCGCCTGCCGCACCCGCACATCGCTCAGGTATTTGTGCGAGGTATTGATGGCGACATAGCTGGTCATCATGGCTTCCATCTCGTCGATTCTGAGATTCGGGTCAGCCTTGATGTTGGCAATATCGTCAGGTTTTGGATAAAGCGCAACCTGACATTCATTTGCCTTGAGTTTTTGCAGGCGCGTGTTGTTGTCCAGAGTGATCGCAAAGATCAACGCTTCACTGGGGACTTTCAGCTTCCAGTAGTCCGGGTTGGCTTTATAGCGGACCTGAGCATCCTTGGCATAGCGTGTCAGGATGAACGGGCCGGTGCCAATCGGCTTGCTGTTGAGTTCGGCGGTCTTGTCACTCTTGAGCAACTGATCGGCGTATTCGGCCGAGTAGATCGAGGTGAACGGCATCGCCAGGTTGCGCAGGAAAGGTGACTCCGCTCGCGACAGGGTGAACTTTACGGTGTAGTCGTCGAGCTTTTCGATGTTCTTGAGCAGGTCCTTGAAACCCATGCTCTCGAAATACGGATAGCCGACCAGCGAACGTGCATGCCACGGATGCCTTGCATCCATCTGTCGCTGGAAGCTCCACAGCACATCGTCGGCGTTCATTTCGCGGGTGGGCTTGAAATAGTCGGTGGTCTGGAACTTGACCCCGTGTCTCAGCTTGAAGGTGTAAGTCAGGCCGTCCGGGCTGATCTCCCAGCTTTCGGCCAGGCCTGGAATGGTATCGGTGGTACCGGGCTTGAACGCCACGAGTCGTTCAAGAATGGTTTCCGCCGAGGCGTCTGCGGTGACCGCCGTGGTGTATTGCACGATGTCGAAGCCTTCCGGGCTGGCTTCGGTACAGACCACCAGCGGTTTGGCGCAGACACCCGCGGCGACGCTGAACACCCCGATGGCAATCGAGGCGCGTAGTGTGAGCTGTTTCAATAAAAACTCCTTTTATCCGTGCGAAGGCAACAGCCCCGGCTTGCGTAATGACGACACGCAAGTCGGGGCGGGATGACCGTTTACAGAATCTTGAATGGGATTGTGGTCACAAGACGGAATTCGTTGATGTCACCATCGGTCTGCGCCCCGGTGGAGCGATGGGTGGTGTAAGTGGCGCGTACGGTTGTGGCCTTGAGCGGTCCTGACTGCACGGCGTAGGTGGTGCCGATGCCGTACTCGTAGTGGCTTTCGCCACGCAGCTCTGTGACATCAGAGTAGCCGGTGCCCCGGTAATGAGTACCGTCGATACCCCAGCCGCGTGCCTGATAGGCATTGAATTTCAGGCCTGGCACGCCGTAGTCGGCCATGTTGATGACATAGCTGAGCTGCACGGATTTTTCGTTAGGGCCGTTGAAGTCCGAGAGCAGGGAGTTGGCCAGGAAGATGGCGTTGGTTTCCTTGGCATAGTCGAAGTATTCGTTGCCCATGACTTCCTGGTACGCGATACCGAAACTGTGCGCTTCGTGAGTCGCGGTGAACGACAGGCTGTAGGTGTCGTTATCGATAGCGCCGAGCTTGCTCTGGCCCGAATCCTTGGTCTTGTAGTAGTTCAGGTTGCTACTTAACGCCACCGCCTTGCTGTCGCCAATCTCGTGGGTGAAGCCGAAGTAGTACTGCTTCCAGAAGTCTTCCAGATCCGAGGCGTACAGGCTGGCGGTCACGTTGTTGAAAGGCTTGTAGTCGGCACCCACCATGCTCATGCGGTCTGAGGTGGCATTGATGTTGGCATAGGTGGAGCGGAACTTCGTCAGGCTCTGTTCGCTACGGGGTGAAATCCGGTCAAAGGTCGCGGCCTGGATAGACAGGTTGTTCAGTTCGTCGCTCTGCAGGGCAAAACCCTGGAAGCTGGAAGGCAAGGCACGGTTGCCGAGGAAGGCGACGACCGGCGTATTGATCGACTGGCGACCAGCGGTCAGGGTTGTGTTGGAGATGCGCGCCTTGACGTTGCCCAGCCCGAGCTTGCTCCATTGGCCGACCGCATCGCCGTCGTTTTCGGCCTGTGTACGGTTGCCGCCGCCGGCGATGTGCTTGCGATCCCTATCCAGAGCGATGGCGTTGTACAGCGCCACTTCGGTACTGAAACCGACAGTGCCCTGAGTGAACCCCGAGCTGTAGTTGACGATGGTGCCTTGCATCCAGTTGATACGGCGCGGGGTTGAGGTTGGCACACCGTTCTTCTGATAGCTGAAGCGTCTGCTTCCACGTTGTAGCTCATTGGAGTACCAGTTACGGGTCGTGCCCGTCAGGTGCTGGTCTTCAAGGAAGCCTTTGGCATCGTCCTGGGCATTGCTGGTGCTCAGTTGGGTAGGGATGAATGTATGGCTGCTTTCCTCTGCCTGGGCTATCGCGCCGAAGGAGGTCAGAGATAAGGCAAGCAATGCCGTGCTGGTCGTTTTCAAATGTACTGCTCCTTTGTATTGCTTTTATAAACACCAGGTTTTTCTGTCTGGCTTTTGGTGATGTCAGGTTTTTGGCCTGACTTTGTTTTTATTTGCCCGGCACCCGGCCGCATCACTGGCTGCTGGCAGCTAGCGATGTAACCGGATGCTTTGCGGATCAATCCTTGAGGCTGACGCCCGAGAAACTGTTGCGGCCGAACGGGCTGACCTGGAAGCCCTGGACTTCAGCGCGCAATGGCTGGCTGACCGTGGAGTGCGCAACAGGCGTGATGGGCACCTGCTCCTTGAGATAACGCTGCGCCTGTTTGTACAGGTCGATGCGCTGGGTTCGGTCGGTGGTGGCAATGGCGGACTTGATCAGCGCGTCGTATTTCTCGTCGCACCACATCGAGTAGTTGTTGCCGCCAATCGCTGCGCAGCTGTAAAGCGTGCCAAGCCAGTTGTCCGGGTCACCGTTGTCGCCGGTCCAGCCAATCAGCGAGATATCGTGTTCGCCGTTCTTGGTGCGCTTGAGGTATTCGCCCCACTCGTAGCTGACGATTTTGACCTTGATCCCGACCTTGGCCCAGTCCGACTGCAGCATTTCAGCCATCAGCTTGGCATTGGGGTTATAGGGCCGCTGAACCGGCATGGCCCACAGGGTCAGTTCGGTGCCTTCCTTGACGCCAGCGGCGCGTAGCAGCTCCTTCGCTTTTTCCGGATTGAAAGGCGCGTCCTTGATGCTGTCGTCATAGGACCATTGGGTCGGCGGCATGGAGTTGACGGCCAGTTGTCCGGAGCCCTGATAAACGGCGTTGATGATCGCCTGCTTGTTGACCGCCATGTCCAGCGCCTGGCGCACCTGCAGATTGCCCAGCGGCTCATGCCGCACGTTGTAGGAGATGTAACCCAGGTTGAAGCCAGGACGTTCCACAACCTGCAACTGCTTGTCGGCTTTCAGGGCTTCAAGATCGGCGGGGCGCGGGTTGAGGGTGACCTGGCACTCGTTCTTGCGCAGCTTCTGCATGCGCACCGAAGCGTCGGTGTTGATGGCGAAAATCAGTTGATCGATCTTGACGCGACTCGGGTCCCAGTATTCCTTGTTGGCCTTGTAGCGAATCTGCGAATCCTTCTGGTAGCGCTGGAACACGAACGGGCCGGTGCCGATGGGCTGCTGGTTGATATCCCGTGGATCGCCCTTGGCCATGAGTTGTTCGGCGTATTCGGCGGACAGGATCGCAGCGAAGCTCATCGCGATGTTCTGGATAAACGCGGCGTCGACGGTATTGAGCGTGAACACGACGGTCATTGGTCCGGACTTTTCGACCGACTTGATCTTCTTGTTCAGGCCCATGCCGTTGAAATAGGGAAACTCGGTCGGGTAGGCCACACGAAACGGGTGGTCGGTCTTGAGCATGCGGTTGAAGGTGAACAGCACATCGTCGGCATTGAAGTCGCGGCTGGGCTTGAATTCCTTGTTGCTATGAAACTTGACGCCTTCGCGCAGGTGGAAGGTGTAGACCAGGCCATCGGGCGAGATATCCCAACTGGTCGCCAGGGCGGGAACGGCAGTGGTTTCGCCCGGCTTGAATTCGGTCAGGCGGTTGTAGATCGGCTCTGCGGCATCGTTGTCCGTGGCAGCGGTGTATTGCGCGGTATCGAAGCCGGCCGGACTGGCTTCGGAACAGAACACCAGACTGCTGGCAGCCTGTGTTGCGGTCGCCGTATTGAGTAACCCAAGTCCAACTAATGAGGTTATCGCAATTGTTTTACGCATAAGGATTCCTGTCCTCCAATGGACGAGTTACCGCACTCATAGGTAATGGCACGTCTGAAAACAATATCTGAAGTAAGTGAAACTGCCACGACGGTATGTCGGCGCGAGCGTGTGGTAAATAGGTTCGCAGGCTCTAGTTGTCGTAGGAAAAAAACTTTAACCAAGTAGGTAATTGCTTTTGGCGGCAATTACGCAACTTGGCGATCCTGTTTTGCCACTCAGATATTCAACAACCTGCGCTATGAAAATAGCGCAGGCTAATTGCCATTACTTCACGCCGACACCATAAAAGGAGTTCAAGCCAAACGGGCTGATCTTGAAGTCCACGACGGTATTGCGCATCGGCTGATAGACGGTCGAGTGCGCGATAGGCGTCATGGGGACGGCATCCTTGAGAAGGTGTTGCGCCTGTTTGTACAACTCGGTGCGCTTGGCCTGGTCAGGAGTGGCCTTGGCCTGCTTGATGACTGCGTCGTAAGGCTTGTCGCACCACTTGGAGAAGTTGTTGCCATTGATGGCATCGCAACCGAACAGGGTACCCAGCCAGTTGTCCGGGTCACCGTTGTCACCGCTCCAGCCAATCAGCATGGCGCCGTTTTCGCCGGATTTGGAACGCTTGATGTACTCGCCCCATTCATAGCTGACGATCTTGGCGTTGATACCGATCTTCTTCCAGTCGGACTGCAGCATCTCGGCCATCAACTTGGCGTTGGGGTTGTAAGGCCGTTGCACCGGCATTGCCCACAGCGTGATTTCGGTACCTTCCTTGATGCCGGCTTCCTTGAGCAGGGCCTTGGCCTTCTCCGGGTCGTACTTCGTATCCTTGATGGTGTCGTCATAAGACCACTGGGTCGGCGGCATGGCATTGACGGCCAACTGGCCGGCGCCCTGGTAAACCGAGTCGATGATCTGCTGCTTGTTGACGGCCATGTCCAGAGCCTGACGGACTTTCAATTGCGCCATCGGGTTGGGGACATCGCTGCCTTTGATCTTGTCCATCACGTTGTAGGCGATGTAACCCAGGTTGAAGCCTGCCTGGTGCGGCATGTTCAGGTTCTTGTCGGCCTTGAGCGGTTCAAGGTCGGCAGGGCGCGGGTAAGCGGTGATCTGGCATTCATTCTTCTTGAGCTTCTGCATGCGCACCGACGGGTCGGTGGTGATGGCGAAGATCAGGTTGTCGACCTTGACGTCTTCAGGCTTCCAGTAATCCTTGTTGCCGGTGAAACGGATATTGGAATCCTTCTGGTAGCTCTTGAACACGAACGGGCCAGTGCCGACCGGCTTCTGGTTGATGTCCGCCGCCTTGCCTTCCTTGAGCAACTGGTTGGCGTATTCGGCAGACTGGATCGAAGCAAAGGACATGGCGAGGTTCTGGATGAACGCGGCATCGACCGTGTTGAGGACGAACTTCACGGTGTAGTCGTCGACTTTTTCAACCTTGGCGATGTTGGCGTCCATTCCCATGTCGGTGAAGTACGGGAATTCGGTCGGAGCCGCTTTGCGGAACGGCTGGTCCTTGTCGATCATGCGGGTGAAGGTGAACACCACGTCATCGGCATTGAATTCGCGGCTTGGCTTGAAGTACGGCGTAGTGTGGAACTTGACGCCCTTGCGCAGATGGAAGGTGTAGGTCAACACGTCGTCGGAAACATCCCAACTGGTCGCCAGACCGGGCTCGACAGCGGTACCCCCACGCTCGAACTGGGCCAACCGGTTGAACATGGTTTCGGCCGAAGCGTCGAAATCCGTGCCAGTGGTGTATTGCGCCGGGTCGAAGCCCGCCGGGCTGCCTTCTGAGCAGAACACAAGGTTGGATGCCGCCTGGGCAAAGGGTGCGCTGGCGAGCAGGCTTGCGCCGACGATGAACGGAATGACTGCGTGTTTGAGCATGGAGGCCTCAGTTATTGTCATTGGGAGGGAACGACCTCGTGAGCCGATCCATCCGATACTTATGCAGGGGTCGTACCCGAAGCAAGGTGCTGCCGACAAAGAGGCGCTAAAAAGTGGAACGAGCGTACAAGAATGTCGCGTAGGTGTAATTTCTCCGCAGTTGATCGTTTGCGCGAAGAGAATCGACGATTTTTCGCACCATAAATGCGCAACCGGGCGTGTTGAATGCACCCGGTTGGCGTGGGAGTTGTTACCTGAAGGGATTTACTTGCCGAGGCTGACGCCATAGAACGGGGTCAGGCCGAACGGGCTGATCCTGAAGTCCTGGACTTCCTTGCGCATCGGCTGGAACACCTTGGAATTGGCGATCGGCGTGATGGGCACCTGAGTCTTGAGCACCTGCTGCGCCTGTTGATAGAGCTTGATGCGCTCGTCGCGGTTGGTGGTCAGCTTGGCCTGTTGCACCAGCTTGTCGTAGGCCGGATCGCACCACTTGGCGAAGTTGCTGCCCTTGACCGCCGCGCAGCTGTACAGCACGCCCAGCCAGTTGTCCGGATCACCGTTGTCGCCGGTCCAGCCGTAGATCATCACATCGTGTTCGCCTGCCCGGCTGCGCTTCATGTACTCGCCCCATTCATAGGTGACGATGTTGGCCTTGATGCCGATCTTGTCCCAGTCGGACTGGATCATCTGTGCCGACATTCGCGCATTGGGGTTGGAAGCGCGCTGCACCGTCATGGCCCACAGGTTGATTTGCGTGCCCGGTGCGATGCCGGCTTCCTTGAGCAACTGCCGGGCCTTGGCCGGGTCGTACGGTGCATCCTTGATGTTCGGGTCATAGCCCCACTGGGCGGGCGGCAATGCGTTCTGGGCCAGTTGCCCGGCGCTCTGGTAGACCGCCTTGATGATGGCCGGCTTGTCGATGGCCATGTCCAGCGCCTGACGAACCTTGAGCTGGTCCAGCGGTGGATGGGTAACGTTATAGGCCAGGAAGCCCAGGTTGAAACCCGGCTGGCTCATGACCTTGATGTTCGGATCCTTCTGGAACTCCTCGATGTCCTGCGGGCGAGGGTAGCCGCTGACCTGGCATTCGCCGGCCTTGAGCTTTTGCAGGCGTACGGCCGCATCGCTGTTGATCGAGAAGATCAGGTTGTCGATCTTCACGTCTTCGGGCTTCCAGTATTCCTTGTTGCCCGTATAGCGGATCTGCGAATCCTTCTGATAGCGCTTGAAGACGAAAGGACCGGTGCCGACAGGCTTCTGGTTCAGTTGGTCTGCCTTGCCTTCCTTGAGCAACTGCGCGGCATATTCGGCGGACTGGATCGACGCGAAGCTCATCGCCAGGTTCTGCACGAACGCGGCATCGATATTGTTCAGGTTGAACCTGACCGTGTGGGCATCGACTTTCTCGACATTCTTTATCGTGGTGTTCATGCCCATGTCGGTGAAGTAGGGCGATTCGGAAGGGTAGGCCTTGCGAAATGGCTGCCCGGGATCGAGCAGGCGATTGAAGGTAAACAGCACGTCGTCGGCATCGAAGGGGCGGCTGGGCTTGAAGTAATCGGTGGTGTGGAACTTGACCCCTTCACGCAGATGAAAGGTGTAGCTCAGTCCATCGTCAGAAACTTCCCAGCGAGTCGCCAGCCCTGGCTCCACTTCTGTGCCACCGCGCTTGAACTGAGTCAGGCGGTTGAAGACCGTTTCGGCTGATGCATCGAAATCGGTACCACTGGTGTACTGGCTCGGATCGAAACCGGCCGGGCTGGCTTCGGAGCAATACACCAGCGTGCTGGCGGCCTGGGCCAACGGGGCGCAGGCCAGCAGCGCGGTGGTCAGAAGCAGTGGTTTGAAGATCGTATGTCCCATGAAACCCCTCGCAAAGTGCGGCAATAACCGTTCTGAATATCAACAGGCGAATAGACAACGGATAGTGCCGCATTTGTCCGGACTCGAACAATGCTCTTACTTGCCGGTGATTTTATTCCACAGGTCTGACAGCGAAGTGCTTTCAAAGAAGGTCTGCAGGAAACTGGAGCTTTCCTTGTTGAACAGCTGCAAGCCTGCTTCTGCGCTGTTTCGCAGGCGTTCATGGGTGTGGTCCAGTTCGCTTTTGAGCGTTGCATGCTTCACCAGCCCCGGGTTCCTGTTGGCCCAGTCGCGCACCAGTTCGTCCTGCCAGTCGCAGTCCATGGGATGACTGAAGAACTTTGCCGCCACCTGTGCCGGGTGCCCGGCTCCCTCCTTGTGGTGCCATTGACTCAATATTGCCTGCCCGACCTGCATCACGGCCTTTTCTGCCAGCAGGGCTGCGAGGGCGTGCAACGGGTGTTCGGCGTGGTCCTTGGCAAGCTGCGAGTGCGATGGATCGGTAGAGCCGCTGCTGTTCGGATCATCACCCAGGGCGGTCTGTACGTCGTCGATACTGTTGCCGATCCAGGTGGTCAGGCCTTGCATGGCGGTGCCGACTGCATTGCCGAGGATTTTGCCCGGCGTGCCGATGAACGCATAGAACCTTTCGACCTGTTCGGAGAACGGCAGGCTGGCCCATTGGTCGCGGGTGCTCAGAAAGGTTTCATAGGCCTGCAGCAGTTGCTCGTTGGGATGTTCGCCCAGCAGGATCAGGATGATCTGGTCGCGCTCGTAGCGGGCCCCGGCCTTTATCGCTTCAAACGGTTGGTCATCGGTCGAGAACAGGATCTTGCCGAGCGGCGCCGCAAGGCTGGCAATGATGTCGCTGCCGCCAAACATGCCGGTTACCAACGGTAGTCGATGCTTGCAATCTGCTGCGGATGTCCATGGCAGCACGGCGCTGTGACCAAGCTTGATCAGGCTCAGTTCGACAAAGTTGGAGTGGGCGAAGAAGTCTTCAAGGATGTGCAGCCCCGCGCCAAATGCGCGCAGCCCATCGGTGGATTCCGGGCCTGCCTGGGTCGCGGTGTCGAGTTCGCGGCTCATGATTTCCACAGAGTGCTGGATATAGCGCTTCATGGACGTCTGTGCATCGACCTGCAAGGCCGGATCGCCGGGCTTCACCCAGTCCTCGAAGTCCGGGTCGCGCTCCCTGGGGTTGGCAGGTTTCGGGTTGATGGCCTTTGGGTTGTCGATATGCTCGCCTGGGCGATAAACACCGAGCCTTTGCGGGGTTACGGTAAAGCGCGAACGGTCGATCTTCATAAGGTCTGTGAATTCCCGCACCGCCAGTACATCCACGATGCTGGTCAGGGCTTCGCGCGACAGCAGGTCCGGAAAACTCTTGGGCATGCTGGCGGCGCGGACGATCTTCGGATCGAGCAGTTGCGAGTAATCGCGCAGCCAGTTGCCGAAATAGATGGCTCGTATTTCATCCTTCCGGAAACCAGCGGTTTCAAGGACCGCCTCGATCGAGCCGTGAGTCGCCTTGTCCTTGTTGCCCTGGCCTGCTTCAAAGCGGGCCGCCATGGGGAGAGGTTCCAGAACCTCGATGGGAGTATTCATCCGTGATTTCTTCATCGATTTGAATGGTGGGGTTTGTTGAGATTGCAGGAGATTTTACGGGGTGTGCGGGGAGGGGAAATCAGGCGGGGCGTTGAGCGTTGTAGGGCGAGGGAACATGGGTTGTCGGGATGACGCTTTCGCGGATGAAGCCGTTCCTGCCATGCAGGAGCGGCTTCATTCGTTAACGGGACTCAGGGAGTCTGTACCTCGATCACACCATCGGCCGAAACACTGACCTGGCTGGTGCCGGCCTCGACATCCGGTGTCGGGGCCGCATCGGCGCGTTCGGCTTTCATCATCATGACCGGTGCGCGCAGGTAAGGCTGTGGATAACCCGATGTGTTGAGGTTCAGGTTGACCAGTTTATAGCCGGTGCCGCCCAGTGCCTCGGTGACCAGTTGGGCGCGGGCCTTGAATGCTGCCACGGCATCCTTGAGCAAGGCGTCTTCGCTGGCCTTGCGGGTTGGTGTGGAAATGGAGAAGTCCATGCCGCCCATTTTCAGGTCGTTGAGCAATTCGCCGGTCAGCTTGGAGAGCGCGGCGAAGTCGGCACTTTCCAGGCGCAGTTCGGCGCGCTCACGCCAGCCGGTGATCGCCTGGCCTTTTTCGTCGTAGATCGGATAACTGTTGCGGCTGCCCTGGCGAATCGTCACTTCCTTGACCTGGCGAGCCTGGCCCAGTGCCTTGTTCAGGGTTTCGGTGATCTGCGCAGCCAGTTTGGCCGGATCGCTGTTCTGGGCCTCGCTGTAGAGCGTGACGAGCATCAGGTCGCGCTGGACTTCCTGATTGACCTCGGCACGCAGTGAAATCTGGTTGTAACGCGCCTCATCGGCCATTGCCTGGACGCAGGCGAGGGCCGTGATTCCCAGGGTGATGATCAGGGCGACGGGACGAAGGCTGAACATGGGCAACTCCTTGTTATAAAAGCGCTATCCGAAACAGTCTGGATCGCTGCTGGATTGACACAAAGCCATAGGACTATAGCCAACGGTTCCGGTTCCAGGCAGACACAATATGTGACGCGTTGACGCACTTTTCCAGTTTTGCCTCCTGCTTGGTTATACTCGCTGCGATCCGCCTGGAGCGCTCATCAGGAGAGCTCATGCTCGCCCCCGTTCAAATGCTTTCAGCTACCCGCCAGAATCTGTGGCGCCTGACCTTCATTCGCACCCTGGTGCTGGCTGCGCAGGCAGGCTCGGTCGGGATTGCCTGGCTGTTCGATGTCATCCCGCTGCCCTGGTTGCCGCTGTCGATTACCCTTGGCTGCTCGGTGGCCCTGTGTGTGTTGACGGCCGTTCGGTTGCGTACTTCGTGGCCGGTCACCGAACTGGAATATGCGCTGCAACTGGCGCTGGACCTGATTATCCACAGTGCACTGCTGTATTTCTCCGGTGGTTCGACCAACCCGTTCGTCTCCTATTATCTGGTGCCGCTGACCATCGCGGCCGTGACCTTGCCGTGGCGCTATTCGCTGATTCTGTCGGGCATTGCCCTGACGCTCTATACCTTGCTGCTGTACCGCTCCTATCCGCTGGAAACCTACCCGATCTCCCGGGAAAACATGCAGATCTATGGCATGTGGCTCAGCTTTGTGCTGGCGGCTTCGGTGATTACGTTCTTTGCGGCGAAGATGGCTGAAGAGTTGCGGCGTCAGGAACAGTTGCGCGCGGTGCGCCGTGAAGAGGGCCTGCGAGACGAGCAGTTGTTGGCGGTCGCGACCCAGGCGGCTGGCGCGGCACACGAACTGGGCACGCCTTTGGCAACCATGAGCGTGCTGATCAAGGAGATGCGCCAGGATCACCATGATCCGGCCTTGCAGGACGACCTGTCGGTCCTGCAGGAACAGGTCAAGCAATGCAAGCAGACCCTCCAGCAACTGGTGCGGGCCGCCGAGGCCAACCGACGCATGGCGGTTGAATATCAGACGGTGATCCAGTGGATGGACGAATCGCTCAACCGCTGGCACCTGATGCGCCCGGAGGTCAGCTATCGCTTTTTCCAGATGGGCAAGGACAATGTGCCGATCCTGGCGCCACCGCCGGACTTGACCCAGGCGCTGCTCAACCTCCTGAACAATGCCGCCGACGCCTGCCCCGACGGGCTGGAGGTCAACCTGAACTGGGACAGTGCGCAAATCTGTATCAATATTCGTGACCACGGTCCGGGTGTGCCGCTGGCCATTGCCGAGCAGATCGGTAAACCCTTCTTTACCACCAAGGGCAAAGGCTTCGGCCTTGGCCTGTTTCTGAGCAAGGCCAGCGTTACCCGCGCCGGGGGCTCGGTAAAACTCTATCGTCATGAAGAGGGCGGCACGCTCACCGAGCTGCGTTTGCCTCGTGACACTCAAGGAGATCAAGCATGAGTGATGACATCCAGGTCGAAGGCGAAGAGCTTCCGCATTTGTTGCTGGTCGACGACGACGCAACCTTTACCCGCGTCATGGCACGCGCCATGAGCCGCCGCGGGTTTCGGGTCAGCACCGCAGGTTCGGCCGAAGAAGGGCTGGTGATTGCCCAGAACGATATTCCCGAATATGCCGCGCTCGACCTGAAAATGGACGGCGATTCCGGTCTGGTGCTGCTGCCCAAGCTGCTGGAACTGGACCCCGACATGCGCGTGGTGATCCTCACCGGTTATTCGAGCATCGCCACTGCCGTCGAGGCGATCAAGCGTGGCGCCTGCAACTACCTGTGCAAGCCGGCGGATGCCGACGATGTGCTGGCGGCGCTGCTGTCCGAGCATGCCAACCTCGACACTCTGGTTCCGGAAAACCCCATGTCGGTGGATCGCCTGCAGTGGGAGCACATCCAGCGCGTATTGACCGAGCATGAAGGCAATATTTCGGCAACTGCGCGGGCGCTGGGCATGCACCGTCGTACCTTGCAGCGCAAATTGCAGAAGCGTCCGGTACGCCGTTGATGAAGTTTAATTCATGAGGTCAGAGGGCGTTTTTGCTTCATTGTGAACAGGCATTGTTCTTCTTGCAGATAGAAGTCGAGCCTGATCATGAATCGCAACGCTGAAGTCAACGACGCCCCGAACGGCAATTTCCTGCCCAGAGTCTGGAAGCTGATCACGCCGTATTGGCGTAGCGAAGAAAAGGCCATTGCCTGGTTGCTGCTGGCTGCGGTGATTGCCTTGTCGCTGCTGAGTGTGGAAATTTCGGTACAGATCAACAGCTGGTACCGGGATTTCTATAACGCTCTGGAAAAGAAGGACCTGGCGTCTTTCTCTCACCTGATCCTGTATTTCTGCGCGATTGTCGCCGTGGCGATTCTGGTGGCGGTATATCGCCTGTACCTGACGCAACTGCTGACCATTCGCTGGCGTCGCTGGCTGACCGAGCAGCATTTCGCCAAATGGCTCAGCCACAAGAATTACTACCGGCTGGAACAGGCGGGCCATACCGATAACCCTGACCAGCGGCTGTCCGAAGACCTCGATCAGTTCGCGAGCCGAACCCTGTCGCTGGGCATCGGGCTGTTGAGTACCGTGGTCAGTCTGGTGTCGTTCTCGGTCATCCTGTGGGGCGTTTCCGGCAGCATCGAGGTGTTTGGCGTCACTATTCCCGGCTACATGTTCTGGGCCGCGCTGGTGTATGCCGTGCTCGGTAGCTGGCTGACCCACAGGATCGGACGGCGCCTGATTGTGTTGAGCAATCAACAGGAACGTTTCGAGGCCGACCTGCGCTTTGCCCTGGTGCGGGTGCGCGAGAACGCCGAAAGCATCGCGCTCTGCGATGGCGAGCCCAACGAGCAGCAACGCCTGGGCGCTCGCTTCGCGATGATCTGGAGTAACTTCCGCTCGATCATGAAGGTCCAGAAACGCCTGACCTTTTTTACCGCTGGCTATTCGCAGATTGCGCTGATTTTCCCTTTCATCGTTGCCGCGCCGCGTTATTTCGCCGGCAAGATCGAGCTGGGCGATCTTATGCAGATCAACTCTGCCTTTGGCAGTGTGCAGGAGAACTTCAGTTGGTTCATCGACGCCTATGCTTCGCTGGCCTCATGGCGTGCGACCTGTGATCGCTTGCTCAGCTTCCGGCAGGGCATGGATGACAATGAGCAGCAGGGCAGCGCAATCACCCTCGGGCATGGCGGCGAAACCTTGCAGTTGCAGGCGCTGGGATTGGGCCTTACCGGTGGCCGAGTGTTGCTGCGCAATGCCAGCCTGTCGATTGCTGCGGGCGAGCGGGTCATGCTCAGCGGCCGTTCCGGAAGCGGTAAAAGCACTTTGCTGCGTGCCTTGGGCGGGTTGTGGCGTGAGGGGCAAGGGCACATCAGTTTGCCGGACGAGCGCAGCATGTTCCTGCCACAAAGGCCTTACCTGCCGATTGGCACCTTGCGTGAAGCCTTGAGTTATCCACAGCCTGCGCAGAATTACCCGACCCAGCGCTTCGCCGAGGTGCTGCAAACCTGCCGGCTGGAGCATCTGCTGCCGAGGCTGGATGAGCACGACCACTGGCAACGCCTGTTGTCGCCCGGCGAGCAACAGCGCGTCGCCTTTGCTCGGGCCCTGCTGTTTGCGCCCCGCTGGCTGTATCTGGATGAAGCCACCTCGGCCATGGATGAAGAAGACGAGGCAGCGCTGTATCGGGCGCTTCTCGATGAGCTGCCCGACATGACGATTTTAAGCATCGGCCACCGCAGCAGCCTCAAGCGTTTCCATGCCCGAGACCTGCGAATTGAAGCGGCTGAGTTGCATGAACGGACGACTTCGCAACATCTTGTCTGAAAGCTGTTGGCTTCCTGGCGTTAGTTTTCAGGGTGTGATCGTATAACTGCTGAGCTATGATTGGCCTTTGTTTAACAGTGCCGAGATCGATGTTGGATATGGAAAAGCAAAGCGCTGCGCCTCGCGCACGCAGAAAGCACCGCAGCCTTGCGCAGGAACTGGTCACTGAACTGTCCGAGCGTATCAGCAGCGGACAGCTCAAGCGCGGCGACAAATTACCCACCGAATCCGCCATCATGGAAGAGCAGGGTGTGAGTCGGACTGTGGTTCGCGAAGCCATTTCCCGCTTGCAGGCCTCCGGTCTGGTCGAGACTCGGCATGGTATCGGCACGTTTGTGCTGGATATCCCCAGCCCCAGCGGTTTTCGCATCGACCCGGCGACCATCGTCACCTTGCGCGACGTACTGGCGGTTCTGGAATTGCGCATCAGCCTGGAGGTCGAGTCTGCCGGACTGGCCGCCCAGCGTCGCAGCGATGAGCAACTGGCGGCCATGCGCGCTGCGCTCGATGCACTGAACGAAAGTGCAGCGCATGCCACCGATGCCGTGGCGTCGGACTTCCAGTTCCACCTGCAGATCGCGCTGTCCACCGGCAACCGCTACTTCACCGATATCATGACCCACCTGGGTACCAGCATCATTCCGCGCACGCGCCTGAATTCGGCACGTCTGGCCCATGACGATCAGCAGCACTACATGAGCCGCCTGAGCCGCGAGCACGAAGAAATCTACGAAGCCATCGCCCGCCAGGACGCCGAAGCCGCCCGCGCCGCCATGCGCCTGCACCTCACCAACAGCCGCGAACGCCTGCGCCATGCGCATGAAGAGGCCGAGTCGCAGAGGGCGTAGTAAGGTCAAGCTGCAAGCTTCAAGTCAAAAGCTTGTAGCTTGTAGCTGAAGTGATCGTATAACTCCCGCTTTCCTGAAAAACTCCCCAGCCCCCGCATTTAAAGGCCTTCAGGCCCTTTCATCGCTTTCCTCTCGAAAAACCTGCAAATCCCTGTTGAGACATTTTATTTTCAGTTGTACGATGACTTACGACATCGGATCTGCCCCGATGATCCATTCACATTTTTGTCCCACAGGGTGTTCGAATAATGAATCCACAAGAACTGAAGTCCATCCTCTCTTCCGGTCTGCTGTCTTTCCCGGTTACCGATTTCAATGCCCAGGGCGACTTCAACCGCGCCGGGTACATCAAGCGCCTTGAGTGGCTGGCTCCTTACGGCGCAAGCGCGCTGTTCGCCGCAGGCGGCACTGGCGAGTTCTTCTCCCTGGCTGCCAGCGAATACTCCGAAATCATCAAGACTGCCGTCGACACCTGCGAAACCAGCGTGCCAATTCTGGCCGGTGTTGGTGGCCCGACCCGTCAGGCCATCGAATACGCTCAAGAAGCCGAGCGTCTGGGTGCCAAAGGTCTGTTGCTGCTGCCGCACTACCTGACCGAAGCCAGCCAGGACGGTGTTGCCGCTCACGTTGAAGCAGTCTGCAAGTCGGTCAAGATCGGCGTCGTGGTCTACAACCGCAACGTTTGCCGCCTGACCGCGCCACTGCTGGAAAAACTGGCCGAGCGCTGCCCTAACCTGATCGGCTACAAAGATGGCCTGGGTGATATCGAACTGATGGTTTCGATCCGCCGTCGCCTGGGCGACCGCTTCTCGTACCTGGGTGGTCTGCCGACCGCTGAAGTCTATGCCGCTGCCTACAAGGCACTGGGCGTACCGGTTTACTCCTCGGCAGTCTTCAACTTCGTACCGAAGCTGGCGATGGACTTCTATCACGCTATATCCCGTGACGATCACACCGCTGTCGGCAAGATGATCGACGATTTCTTCCTGCCATACCTGGATATCCGTAACCGTAAAGCCGGTTATGCCGTAAGTATCGTCAAGGCCGGTGCAAAAATTGCCGGTTACGACGCAGGTCCGGTTCGCGCTCCACTGACCGACCTGACAGCCGAAGAAGTTGAAATGCTGGCTGCGCTGATGGACAAGCAAGGCAAGCAGTAACACCGCTACAGGCAAAGCCGCTGAGAGATCAGCGGTTTTGTCGTTGGACCATGCAGGTAAAAGTTGTCGTCGCCGCTGACACTTTTAAGGGGCCTGCTGAGCTAGACCAAAAAAAATGTATTACCCGCGTAAAAAAATAATGAGTGGGAGTTCAAAAAACATGCAAAAGTCCAAGCCGACTCACGTCCGCTATTTGATCCTGTTGATGCTGTTCCTTGTCACCACGATCAACTATGCAGACCGAGCCACCATCGCGATTGCCGGTTCCAGCATCCAGAAAGACCTCGGCATCAGTGCCGTAACCCTTGGCTACATCTTCTCGGCATTCGGCTGGGCCTACGTGGCCGGTCAGATCCCCGGCGGCTGGCTGCTCGACCGTTTCGGGTCGAAGAAAGTCTATGCCATGAGCATTTTCACCTGGTCCCTGTTCACCCTGCTGCAAGGCTATGTGGGTGAGTTCGGTATCTCCACCGCCATCGTCGCGCTGTTCATGCTGCGCTTCCTGGTGGGTCTGGCCGAAGCGCCATCCTTCCCGGGTAACGCCCGTATCGTGGCTTCCTGGTTCCCGACTGCCGAACGCGGCACTGCCTCGGCGATCTTCAACTCCGCGCAATACTTCGCCACGGTACTGTTCGCTCCGCTGATGGGCTGGATCGTCTACACCTTCGGCTGGGAACATGTGTTCATTGTCATGGGGGCCGGCGGCATCGTGTTCTCGCTACTGTGGATGAAAGTCATCTACAGCCCGCGCAACCATCCGCTGATCAACGAAGCAGAGATTGAATACATCGCCAGCAACGGCGGCATGGTCGACCTGGATACCCAGGACAAGACCAAAGACAAGAAAGGCGGACCGCGCTGGGATTACATTCGCCAGTTGCTGACCAACCGCATGATGCTCGGTATCTACCTGAGCCAGTACTGCATCAACGGCATCACCTATTTCTTCCTGACCTGGTTCCCGGTGTATCTGGTCCAGGAACGCGGCATGACCATCCTCAAGGCCGGCTTCATTGCGTCCTTGCCTGCCATCTGCGGCTTCATCGGTGGTGTACTCGGCGGCGTGATTTCCGACTACCTGCTGCGCAAGGGCCACTCGCTGACCTTCTCCCGCAAGGCGCCGATCATCTGCGGCCTGCTGCTGTCGACGTCCATCGTCACCTGTAACTATGTTGACGTGGAATGGGTTGTCGTAGGCTTCATGGCTCTGGCGTTCTTCGGCAAGGGTGTTGGTGCGCTGGGCTGGGCTGTAATGTCCGACGTTTCGCCCAAGCAGATTGCCGGCCTGAGCGGTGGTTTGTTCAATACATTCGGTAATATCGCGTCGATTACTACCCCGATCGTGATTGGTTACATCATCAGTTCTACTGGTTCGTTCAAGTGGGCACTGGTGTTCGTCGGCGCGAACGCGCTGGTGGCGGTAATCAGCTATATCTTCATCGTGGGTGAGATCAAGCGCGTGGAATTGAAAGAGCCGCCAACCAAGGGGCCTTTGCTGGACGATCAAGCCAGCGACCTTTCCCAAGCCAAACCTTGAGGTAACCGTGATGAACCTGATTCAACATGCCGATTCCCCACGGTATATCCGGCTGCATCCGCTGGATAACGTGGTGGTCGTGGTCAACGACCAGGGCGTACCAGCCGGAACCGAGTTCGACAACGGGCTGGTGACTGTCGATAACGTACCGCAGAGCCACAAGGTCAGTACTGTGGATCTGGCCGAAGGCGAGGCCGTGATTCGTTACGGCCACACCATCGGTTATGCATTGCAGCCTATTCCACGTGGCAGTTGGGTCAGGGAAGACCAGTTGCGCATGCCTTCTGCGCCTGCGCTGGACAGTCTGCCGATGTCCGATGCCGTGCCGGAAAAAGAGGCCCCGCTGGAAGGCTATACCTTCGAGGGTTATCGCAACGCCGACGGCACCGTGGGCACTCGCAACATCCTGGGCATCACCACCACCGTCCAGTGCGTGACCGGTGTCCTCGATTTTGCGGTCAAGCGTATCCGTGAAGAACTGTTGCCGCGTTACCCCAACGTCGACGACGTGGTGGCCCTGACCCACAGCTACGGCTGTGGCGTGGCCATCACCGCCACCGACGCCTACATTCCGATCCGTACCGTGCGTAACCTGGCGCGCAACCCGAACCTGGGTGGCGAAGCGCTGGTCATCAGCCTGGGCTGCGAGAAATTGCAGGCCGGGCAGGTGATGCATGAAGACGACAGTTCGGTGGATCTGAGCGAGCCATGGCTGTACCGGCTCCAGGATTCCAGCCATGGTTTCAATGAAATGGTCGAGCAGATCATGGAACTGGCTGAAGTCCGCTTGAAGAAACTGGACCTGCGTCGTCGTGAAACCGTACCGGCTTCGGAACTGATTCTCGGCATGCAATGCGGCGGCAGCGATGCGTTTTCCGGCATCACCGCCAACCCGGCGCTGGGTTATGCCTCGGACCTGCTACTGCGTGCTGGCGCGACGGTGATGTTTTCCGAAGTGACCGAAGTACGCGACGCCATCTACCTGCTGACTTCCCGCGCACAGGACGAAACTGTCGCCAAGGAGCTGGTGCGCGAGATGGACTGGTACGACCGTTACCTGGCCAAGGGCGAAGCGGATCGCAGCGCCAACACCACGCCGGGCAACAAGAAAGGCGGGTTGTCGAACATTGTCGAGAAGTCCCTGGGATCGATCGTCAAGTCCGGCAACAGCGCGATCAACGGCGTGCTTGGCCCTGGCGAGCGGTTCAAGGGCAAAGGGCTGATTTTCTGTGCCACGCCGGCCAGTGACTTCGTGTGTGGCACCCTGCAGCTGGCTGCCGGGATGAACCTGCACGTATTCACCACCGGACGCGGTACACCGTATGGTCTGGCGATGGCCCCGGTGGTCAAGGTTTCGACCCGGACCGAACTGGCCCAGCGCTGGCCCGACCTGATCGATATCGACGCCGGACGCATTGCCACCGGTCGCGCGAGCATCGAGGACCTGGGTTGGGAGCTGTTCCATTTCTATCTGGATGTGGCCAGCGGCAAGAAAAAGACCTGGACCGAGCACTACCGCCTGCACAACGACATTACGCTGTTCAATCCGGCCCCGATTACCTGATATCGGGCCTTTTCTCGCGAATGAATTCGCTCCTGCCGACCGCGCAGGAGCGAACTCATTGGCGAACCTTCTGCTCCCTCTCGCCTGAATGGTTTCATCAATCGGGACCGCCGGTGCCCTGAACCCATCGAGTTTTCCTACTTCTCTGAACTTTCGTGCCCGTGAAGACCTCTTCTATTCAAGGGCGCCTGTTCGGCGACCTATCTGCAAACAGGTGGGAGGTTTCAAATGCCTTGGATATCCGAAAGTGGTTTGTGGCTCTTTACGGCTCTGGTTGCGCTGATTGTGCTGGCCGACATATGGGCTGTCCTGCGGGTGCGTAAAAGCGACACGAACTCCAGCAACAAGTTGCTGTGGATCGTGGTGATCGTCGCTGTGCCGGTGATTGGTGTGTTGCTGTGGGTACTGACAGGGCCAAGACATGTCTCCCGCCCTGCCAACCCGGCCCAAGAGGCCAGTAAGTATTGATACCGGCCTCTGGAGTGCTTCTCTCAGGAGTACTTCGCCGAATGGTGAGGGTAATTGTCCAAACGGGCGCCAATGACCATTTCGCTGATCCAGTTGGTCAGCATTGAGCTGTAAATGCTCTGGCTGATATCACTGCTCAGCGCATGGTCGGCGCCATCGACCAGCCGGTAGGTCAACGAATGCGCCAGCTCGAAGGCGCTGCGATAGCTCATCAGGGTCGCATGCGGCACGTAATCGTCCTGCTCTGATTCGATCAGCAGCACGTCGCCCTTGAAGTCCTTGCAGGCTGCCAGGGCGCGATTGTCCGCGGCAGTCACGACCGAGCGCCGATAATGCGCGAGTTTGTCGCGATCCAGCTCCTGCTTGGGCATTTCCCAGTCCGCATCCCAATACAGCGCAGGTACTCGCAGCGCGAGCCATTTGACCGGGCGCAGTGAGCTGAGAATGGTCGCCAGATAACCGCCGTAACTGCTGCCGATGACGGCAATCGCATCGCGGTCTACTGCCGGGTGGCTGACCAGCCGGTCGTAGGCCGCCAGCAAGTCATTGAGGCTTTGTTCTCGGGAAACCTTGGCGCGCATCTCGTGGGTGCGTTCATGACCGCGCAGGTCGAATGTCAGGCACACGCAACCCAGGCCGGTGATGTTCTTGGCACGAGCCAGGTCGCGCTGTTGACTGCCGCCCCAGCCATGCACGAACAGAATGCCGGGGATCCTGGCGCCGGGGGTCAGGATCGTCCCGGAAATGGATTGGTTTTCAACGTCGATTTCAATGCTTTCACTGCGCACACTCATAAGGTTCAACCTGCATGAATTTAGTGATGAGGCCCACTTGAGAGTCATCGCCCTCATAAAGGACCTGGGCGTTGGAAGGGAGGCTGTTCTGGCCATAGATTTCGTGGGTGGAAACCTGAATACGCTGGAGCGCCGGATCTTCGGCGAAGGCCAGCAGGGCTTCGATTTCTGCCGGGCTGGCACCGCCAATCCGCCAGGACTGTTCCAGCACACCTGAACACGCCTGGCCGCGTGCGTTGCGGCCCTGAGCGATGTCGTAATTGCGGCGTGAGGCGATGAAGCCCGGAAAGCAGGCACTGGCGGCACGGTCGTAGGCAATCGCCTGCTGCACGGCGCGCCGGATCGGGGCGTCCAGATCCTGTTTGAGCAGGACGTCATAGTCGCCGCGTACGATCCACAAACGCGATCCGCCATAGACGGTTTCGCCCTGATTGTCGGTGGTCAGGCTTTGCGTGCCATGGTAACTGGCGATCATGCCCGCGACCTGCACTTGCCCCACGCTGTAGGTGATCACGTCCTGCAGGTTTTCCTCCACGACCAGACCCCAGCGCTGCACTTCAGATTCGTTCTGCTGGTCGATGGCGCTGGCCAGCTCCTGTTCTGTGCGGGCGACAATCTGTCCGCGACCGGCGGTGGCGAGCACCGGCTTTACCCGCACCGGACCGTTTGCCAACAGTTGTCTGCCAGCCTTCAGCGCATCGTCCAGATTGAACACGGTAAAGCCCGGAAGCACAGCCTCGACGGCCTGACGATGAAAGTCATCGGACCAGCCTGATGGCCTGGCTGAAGAAGCTTCAGGCAATGGGTGGGAAATGGCTTTGGTGGCCATGAATGGCTCGCTGACCAGACCGCCGAACAGGTCGTCAATCGAGTCGATCGCCAGATGCTCGGGCATGTCGCTGCCGATCAGGGTATCGGACGGCACAAAGTAAAGGCCGGGACCTTTGTGCAGCGTCTGGTCATGGAGCCCGGCAAATTCGGCGCCCAGCAGCCGGGCCAGTTTCTGCGCCAGCACCTGATGAACGACCACTTCATGAGGGGCGAGCTTTTTGTGGGTGGGTAATAGAACAACGTCGGCTTTCGTGGTGCCTGTTCTTGACCCGCGCATGAGACAACTCCCTTTATGAGGCGTTAACAGGTTTATCAGGCCTCTTAAGGCTTATGAAGCGCTGTCGCTTCCAGGAGTTCCTTCGGTGTGATGAGTGACACGACTGGCTAAATCGTATTTTTCTGCAATTCTTTTGCAATAGTGAGGTGCTTATATCCTCGCCATCGCAAACTCGTATGGAGAAAACTCATGGCGATAATTGCAAAGTGGGCGTTGCAGGCTGTTGCTCTGTTTCTATTCGCCTGGATGGCGAGCGTTGCGGCGCACTGGAACAGTACGATGATTAACGGCTCCGGGAGTGACCGGCTGGCCCAACTGAACGAGAGCGCTTTGCTGAGCACGGCTGTCAGCAGCAAGCATGCTGTGGCGCAGGACACGGCATTTGTCAGTCAGGGCGAGTAGGGCAGGCGGAGGGGCGTAGTCGGGACTGGCGCTTTTCGACAGGCAAAAAAATGGCCCACAACGCGGCGGGCCAAATGGGATTCATCAAAGGAGTGATGTGAATGTACACAGGCAAAGGTGAAGAGGATGTGAAATGAATGTTGGCGAAACGAGAATTGGTTTCGGCGGCTGAAGGCCCGGAAAATGACCGGTCCGGTTCAGCAAAAGCGGCGGGAGGCGAGGCAGGAAAAGCCCCCCGGCGTTGATTGCTCCGCGCCGAAGGGATCTTGAAAGGCGGGTGTCAGGTGGGCGCTGCGGCTCGCTCTGGTACCGCTCGTCTGGCAAGTTGTGGCAGAGAATGAGGTGCATCGATGCGCGACTTCATTCGTTCGGCGAACTCTTTGGCTTCTTGCCAGCTCCGGCAGGTCACCGGGTATTCGTCCAGTTTCACGACCCAGTTGGCCCCGTAAGTACCTTCTTCAATTCGGATAAGCATTTCACGCATCTCCATTTGGTAAGGTGAGCAGTTGCCGAGTCACCGGCACGGAAAGTTGACGCCCGGAATCCTGCGCCGAAAATCCCGATTGGGCTACAACAAATTACAGATCCCGATGAGCGTGTTTCATCTGCCTTGACCAGGATCAACGGCATCTGTCGAGTACTGTCGGTTTGTTGCTAACATCCTGCGCCACGGACGCTGTATCCCGATGCCGGGTGGCGGATAAAAAACAGAGGGACATGTCTGATAATGGCCAGCCACGATCTGCCGCACGCGCAGAATATCCACCGCCAGCAACTCAGCGTTACACGCCAGGACAGGGAACGTCTCAATAGCCACAAGGGCCAGGTCATCTGGTTTACCGGTCTGTCCGGCTCCGGCAAGTCAACACTCGCCAATGCGCTGGAACAGACGCTGCATGCTCAGGGCAAGCGCACCTACGTGCTCGATGGCGACAATGTTCGCCAGGGCTTGAACAGGGACCTGGGCTTCAGCGACATGGACCGGGTGGAAAACATCCGCCGGGTGGCGGAAGTGGCGCGGCTGATGATGGAGGCCGGAATCATCGTGATCACGGCGTTTATCTCGCCCTTCCGCCGGGAGCGGGAAATGGCCCGGCAGGTGATCGGAGCGGAAGATTTCACCGAGGTTTATATCAGCACGCCCATTCAGATCTGCGAAGAGCGTGATCCCAAGGGACTGTACAAAAAGGCTCGCAGTGGCCTGATCCCGCACATGACAGGTATCGACAGCGCTTATGAGGCCCCCGAAAAGGCCGCAGTCATTGTCGATACCTCTGTGCTCACGGTAGAGCAGGGTCTTGCTCTGGTGATGGCGTCGATCAGAACGCCAGCTTGAAACCGATCATCGCCAGCATGATCGCCAGGAACGGCCGCAGCAGTTCATCGGAGACACGCCCGGCCATGTGGCTGCCCAGATAAATGCCGGGCAACGAGCCCATCAGCAGCCAGGCCAGCAACTCCCAGTTCATGTTGCCCATGCTGGCGTGTCCGAGGCCGGCGACCAGTGTCAGCGGCACCGCATGAGCGATTTCGGTGCCCACCAGGCGGCGGGTCGGCAGCAGCGGATACAGGATAAACAGCGCAACCGTGCCCAGAGCGCCCGCGCCGATGGAAGTCAGCGCCACCATGGTGCCCAGAATCAGACCGGTTATTACCGTCAGGGCATTCAGGCTGGAACCCTTGAACAACGACAGCCCGTCGCTGCGGTTATGAGCGAAAGCCAGCAGCTTTTTCTTGAACAGGATGGCCAGTGCGGTCAGGAGCAGGACAATCCCGAGAGCCTGCTTGATGATGGCGTTCAGCGCATCGGGCGCGGAATCCAGCGTGCTCAGAAACCACAGGGTCAGCAGCACCGCAGGTACGCTACCCAGCGTCAGCCAGCCGGTGATCTTCCAGTCGATGTTGTCGTTCTTTTTATGGACCACCACGCCGCCGGCCTTGGTGATCGCGGCATACAGCAGGTCAGTACCCACAGCGGTCGCCGGATTGATGCCAAACCAGAGCAGGATCGGCGTCATCAATGAACCGCCACCAACGCCAGTCATACCCACGATAAAGCCGACCACCAACCCTGCAATTACGAATCCCAGACCACCGCCATCCATATCTGACCCTTTAATTTAAGTCCCGTGTGTCGGGTAAAAAATTGGCGGGCAGCATAACGATTTATGTCAGGCACGGTTATGAATATGTGGTCTAAGGTTATAACCGTTCTTACAGAGGCCGTGCTTCGGCAGCCTCGTGGAGGATGGCGGGCAGGGCCTGATTGGGTTTCAGCCAGTCCAGCAAGGCATCGGCTTCCATGGGCCGGGCAATCAGATAACCTTGCCCTTCATCGCAACCCCATTGGCGCACCAGCTTGCGGATGGCGTCGGTTTCAATGCCTTCGGCGACCACGCAATAGCCCAGCTTCTTGGCCAGGCCGATCAGGGATTTGACCAGACGCTGGTCGGCCTCTTCGACGGTCAGGTTGCGCACCAGCGACTGATCCAGCTTGACGGTGGTGGCCGGCAACTGGCGCAGATAGTTCCAGTTGCTGTAGCCGGTGCCGAAGTCATCGATGGCGATATGCATGCCCAGTTCGCGCAGGCGCTCCAATTGGCTGCGGACTTCTGTCGGGTTCTGCATCAGGGCACTTTCGGTAAATTCCAGCTCGAAGTGCTCAGGGGAGATGTCATGCTTTTTCAGCAGCCAGATTACCCGGTCAGTGAACACCGGCCCGGTCAGGTCGTCGGGCGTCACATTGATTGCGACCCGGATATCAAAACCCTGGCGCTGCCAGCTCGCGGCCTGCTCGACGGCAGTCTGCAACACCCAGAGGCTCAACGGACGCATGAGCGCGGTCTTTTCCGCCAGCGGAATGAACTCGGCTGGACCGATCGGCCCCAGCGTCGGATGGTCCCAGCGCAGCAGCGCCTCGACCGATGTGCAGGTACTCGATGCCAGATCGATGCGTGGCTGATAAACCAGGCGCAGTTGATCGTGGGCATGCACGGCGTTGGTCAACGAGCCGAGCAGCTGGAATGCTCGCTGCTGAGTCGCGTCCATGTGCGGCTCGTACAGCGCCCAGCCGGCGCGGCGGGCGCGGGCATTGTCGGCGGCGCTGACGACCAGGCGCATCCAGTCCTGATCCGTTGGCCCGGAACTCTGGAGCAGCACAATGCCAAGGCCGACCTGCATCTGTACCGGAATGCCGTGGCATACCACCGGCGACTCGAAGTCCTTGAGGATGGCGCGATACACCGCCTCGTCCGCTCCGTTGTCAGCAGGAAACAAAAAGCCGAAGCGGGTCGGGCTGACTTTATATAGAGGGCTGCTGGGCGGCAGCATGGCCTGCAGACGGTTTTTCATTTCAACGACCAGATCCTGGGCGAAGTTGTAGCCCAGCGCCTTGACGATGTCGTTGAGGAATTCGGGGGTGATCATGTCGACCGCTATCAGGCGCGTCTCTTTACCGCTTCCCAGCGTCAGGCGAATGTCTTCTTCAAGGCGCAAACGGTTGTAGAGCCCGGTGGGCTGGTCGACGAAGCAGCTCAGGCGCAGATCGACGATGCGCTTCATGACCAGCGCGGCCAGACGCCTGAGCATCAAGGCCTCCCGCGGGTTCATCGGTGGCCTGGGTTTGGTGTCGATGACACACAGCGTGCCCAGCGCAATGCCATCCTCGGTGATCAGTGGCGCGCCTGCGTAGTAACGAATGCCCGGTTCTCCGGTGACCAGCGAGTTGTCCTTGAAACGCTCATCGAGCGTGGCGTCGATCACCTCCAGGGATTCGTCCGAGAGAATCGCATAGGCACAGAACGAGACGTCGCGCGGTGTTTCCTGGGCCTGAAGGCCAACCCGGGCGCGAAACCACTGGCGTCGTTCGTCCACGATGGAAATCAGCACTATGGGAGCCTCGAAGAACTCGGCGGCCATCGTCACGATTTCTTCAAAGACGGCATCCACCGTATTTTCAAGCACGCACAGTTCGGTAATACGTAACAAACGTTGCGTTTCGTTCAGCGGAATAGGGGCGCCGGTGCTCATAGAACTCTCGAATCTACAGGTGATGACCATTGGCCATTATGCGAATCACTGTATCAGACACCGTCATAGGTTGGTTTGATCGCACCGTAACAAGGTTTGCCACAAAAAAAGTTTTACACGGCCAGAAGCCGTGCAGGCCTTGATGTGCGTGGTCTGCGTCAGGCGGGGAGGGGATGGACAGGCTTAACCATTCGTCGCTAAAGCATTTGTACGCCCGCACCAGCGGGTACGGGCGTTGTTATTCAGTGGCTGCTCAGCTTCTGCAGCAGTTGATAGCCCTCGAACCAGTCCTGCAATCCATTGGCCGAACTCAGATGGCCCTTGGCTCCCATATCAATCCACTCGGCTCCGCGGCTGACGGCCCAGTCTCGGGTGTATTCGGTACTGGCGTAGGGATCGTTCGAGCTGCTGACCACCATGCATTCAAATTCAAACGCTGGCACGGGTGTGTAGCGAAAGCCCGAGGCTGCCGAAACCGGAAATGACAGCGAGGCCGGGTCTGGCACCGCGACCAGCAAGGCGCCACGAATATGCCGGGCCTGCTCGCTGCGTGCCGCCCAGTGCGCGACCGCCAGACAGCCGAGGCTGTGGGCGACGATCACCGTGTCAGGTCCCAGCTCATGGATATGTTGTTCGATAGTCTGGACCCAGTCATCACAGTCGACCTGATCCCAGTTCCTGGCCGCCAGCCGCTTCCAGTCAGGGTGCCTGGCCTGCCATCGCGTCTGCCAGTGATGGGCGTCTGAATTATTGATGCCTGGAACGATCAGCACCGAGTTGTGCATTGTGTAGCTCCCTTTTATTTACGCTTCCATTGATGACAACTTTAACTCGCCGGGACTTCCTCCAGAACCAGCACGACCCCCGGGTAATGGCAGGTGTCATTACAGAATGACTCCAGGTCGGTGCCGGGAAAGATCCAGGCATAGGCTGTATTGCTCGATGTATCGCGGCTGAAGTCATTCTGACTGTGCAACCATTGATTTAGTTGCTCGTGCACCTCATCGATCGTCAGGCCCTGAATCTGCTTTTTCGTCAGGAACGGCACAATAAAGGTAGCTGCGAAATGGCGGCCCGCCTCTCCCTTGAGGGTTATTGCATCGGTTTTTGCGGCATTCAATGCTGCGGTTACTGCATCAGGCCCACCTATGAGTTGCCAGGCATGCTTGGCCTCAAAAGCGAAGTCTTCATCCGGATTGCTGATGTAGAGATCACAGCGGCCACGTCCGCCAAGCACTTCGTCCATGCAGGAGGTGTGGGGGCGATACTTTTGCGTGGGATATTCCTCCAGCGCGACCCAGCCAGGTATCGACCACGCCGCTCCAGCCAGGGTGCTGACATTGGCCCGCTCGTTATGCCACCAGCAATTGTCGTACTTCAACAGTTTTACATAGCGTTCGACCGCAACCAGCCAGGCGCTCAGTAGCTGTCCGATGGCCGGGTCGCCGTGTTTCTGAAAAGTCCTTTCCATGGATTTCTTTCTCGGTGGGAGCGGATTTATCCGCGAAAGTTTTTTCGCGAATGAATTCATTCCTGCAGCCATGGAGCGAATTCAAAAACGAAGGGGTCAGCAGGTCACTTCTGATTGCGCTTCCAGAAGTTGTTCATGGGCATACAGCGTACTGCCCAACAGTGTGCAGAACACTTTCAGGGTATCGATCGTTTCCGGATTACCAAGCTTTGCCGGTAATGGGTCGAGCCCGCACAGCGTGCCGAAGAACACACCGTTCGGGAAAATGATCGGCATGGAAAAATAACTCTGGAAACCGTACAACTTCGGCACCGGATGGTCGGCATACAGCGGATCGGTTGCTACCTCTTCAATCACCACGATATGGCGACTGGCACGGATTTCATTACAGATGGTGGTTTCAATCTCAAGCTCGTGGCCGGGCTCGACACCGAACTGGATATCGTCGCAGACCGCGCAGGCGGTCCAGTTGGTTTCTGACACCTTGGCGATGGCAGCAAATCGTAAACCGGTCAGCCGGCCCACCAGCTTCAAAAGACTGGAAGTCGCTTCTATTTCACTGATCACGGCCATTTCTGCAGCCGTCACGTTACTGTTCAAGGTGATCTACTCCGGGGTGTCGCGGTGTTCGGGCTTGCTGATCGTGGCGTGCCCTTTCTGAACCTGATCCTGACATATTTATTCAAAGGCTTCATGGCTTATTAATGTCGTGCGACAGGCTGCTACAGCACAACGGCCAATGCCGGCGCGTCATCACGACGCGCCGGCATTGTTGCGATCAGGCAAGTATCAGGAAACAGTCCGCTGCGGTGCCTTGTGCACCATGGTGTAGGCATAGTCGACGCCCATTCCGTAAGCCCCGCTGTGTTCCAGCACCAGCGCCATGACTGCGTCGTAGGTTTCCTTGTGTGCCCAGTCACGCTGGTATTCGAGCAGCACTTGCTGCCAGGTCACCGGAATCGCGCCAGCCTGAACCATGCGCTGTACCGACATGTCATGCGCTTCCTTGGTAGTGCCGCCCGAAGCGTCGGTGACGATGTACACCTCGTAGCCTTCAGCCATGGCTTCCAGCGCCGGGAACGTCAGGCAGACCTCGGTCCACAATGCGGCGATGATCAGCTTCTTGCGCCCGGTGGCCTTGACCGCTTCCACCAGTTTCCTGTCTTCCCAGGAATTCATTGAGGTGCGCTCGATAGGCTGCTGATCCGGAAACACGCCCAACAGTTCTGGCCAGATGTAGCCGCTGAAGCTTTCGGTTTCCACCGAAGTCAGGATGGTCGGCACGTTGAACAGCCTGGCGGCCTTGGCCAGGCCAACGGTGTTGTTCTTCAGCGTCTGGCGATCGATCGACTGCACGCCGAATGCCATTTGTGGCTGGTGGTCGATCAGGATCAGAGCGGAGTTGGTCGGGTTCAGCAGTTCAAGTCTGGACATGATGATTTCCTTTCAAGTTAATAACTGAGTGTGCGTCGTAAGGGTTAGCCGCCTGGCCCGTCGGGCGTTTGCTTGCTGGCTTGGGAGTAAATTTACGGGCTGGCGATTATTGAGACAATTCCATAAAATCGAGACTCATTGTTTCCAGAAAAGGGACGTTCATGGATCGTATCGACTGCATGCGTACATTTGTCGCCACGGTGAATGCCAATGGCTTTGCCGCAGCGGCTCGCGTGCTGGATGTGCCTCGCTCGAAAGTCAGCAAACAGATCCAGGCGCTTGAAGAAGCACTTGGCGTGCAATTACTGTTGCGCACCACCCGCAGCCTGCACCTGACCGAAGCCGGGGCCGAGTACTACGATGCCTGTCGCGAAGTGCTGGCATCGCTGGATGAAGCCGAGCAGCGGGCGCGCAGTGGGCTGGGTGAAGTGCATGGCGTGCTGCGGGTCAACGCACCGATGTCATTCGGGCTGTGCCGACTGGGACCGTTGATTCCCAAATTCCATGAGCAGCATCCCAAGGTTGAGCTGCAACTGGTGTTCAGCGACCAGCAGGTCGATCCGGTCAAGGGCGGCTTTGACGTGACCATTCGCATCGCCAGCCTGGCCGACTCCTCGATGGTCGCTCGCCATCTCGCGCCTGCGCCGCGCATGCTGGTGGCGTCACCCGCTTACCTGGCCCGCGCAGGCATCCCGCAAGTACCCCGCGACCTGGCCTCGCATCAATGCCTGAACTACGGCTATCTGCAAAGCGGCGTCAGCCTGCAACTGAGCAATGGCCGCGAAACCCAGAAAGTCCACGTCACCGGCCCGCTGCACGCCAACAACGGCGACCTGCTGGCGCAAGCGGCAGAAGCGGGCATGGGCATCGCCCTGTTGCCGACCTTCATCGTGGAAAAAGCCGTGGAGCAAGGACGATTGATCCCCGTGATGTGCGACTGGCAGGCGCCACCGATTTCCATCAACGCGGTGTACCCGTCCGCCCGGCGTGTGCCACTCAAGACCCGGGCGTTTCTGGATTTTCTGGTGCATGAGTTGAGTGATTGAGTCGTTGGAAGGGCGTCAGGCCTGGCTGCCCGAGAGCGAGTGGCGGGCAGCCAGGCCGGATCAGGCGCAGGGGCGGGCCACCAACAGGCTGACACTGCCCATGCGAGAAGCGTCGTCCTTGGCTGTATCCGCAGGCAGCGTCCGCCAGTCGACGGTTAAACAGATTGCAGTCACTTGCTGATTTCTTTCGATGCCTACCGGCCTGCTGAAATCAAAGCGATACATGGCGCGTGTTGTGTCCATCGCCTTGACGCTCTGAGATCCCCCCAAGGTTTTTCTTGCCATATCGGGTATCAGATTGTTCGGTACCGTGAAATGCGTCGGGCTTTGAGAGCTGAACATGCCCTCGTCGCGAGTGCGCTTCCAGAGTTGCTGCCATTGAGCATTGCCTGCCGAAGCTTCAAGCGTTGCTCCATAGGCCTGTAATGTCTCTGGCGGAACCTCCCCGGTGGCCAATGCATGGGCAGAACTGCTGAAGAGTCCGAGCAAGACAAAAGATACTGCAACCGCTGGATACTGCATGGCTGACTCCTTGTTGGTCGTGGCCCTGTCGCTGGGCAGGAGAGAGGCTAGCAGGCGGGTAGAGGGTTTTCATTGAATACGTGAGTAGTGGTGGCGGCCATACACAGATCAGTCGACCGGATACCGCCACCACCTATCGCTGAACAGCAGTGAACCGAACGCTGCAGGCAATGTCTCATGGCCACTTTGGAGTTTCGTCCTCATGGAAAAAGTCAGCCCTGCAACTTTCTTGCATTCATTTACTGCGGCCGTATTTTTTCTGCTTCTGGCCCTGCCGAGCGGGCATTCGATGGCCGGCGAGCAGCAGATTGATCATGGCTACACCTCTGGCAAACCCTACCACGGGAAGATGGCCATGGGCGGTTGCTACGCCGCACGAGCTTCTTCCCTGCTCGGAGAGCAACTGACCCCGAAAAACCGGCGGGAGATCGAGCGACTGACACGTGCGTCCGGCTCTCGTATCACCTCAAGCGACAGGCCCAGAGACCTGAGCTACAGCCCGCTTCGGCTGAATATCGAGGTCAATGGGCAGAACCGCATCGAAGACATCTACTGCCAGTAAAAACCGCTCCTATTCTGCGCGACGCACCTGCTCCTCGATGGCCTTGCCGAGGGTGATCGTCGAGCCCGTTCCGCCAAGGTCTGGTGTGAACGGCGCCTTCTCGGGACCTTGCGCCAGCACGGCTTCAATCGCCGACAGCACGGCGGCCCCGGCTTCGGCATGGCCCAGATGTTCCAGCATCATGGCGCCGCACCAGATCTGCCCGATCGGGTTGGCGATGCCTTTGCCGGCAATGTCCGGCGCCGAGCCATGCACCGGCTCGAAAAGGCTGGGAAAGGTCCGCTCCGGATTGATATTGGCCGACGGCGCAATGCCGATGGTGCCGGTACAGGCCGGGCCCAGGTCGGACAGAATGTCGCCGAACAGGTTGCTGGCCACCACCACATCGAAGCGATCCGGATGCAGGACGAAGTTCGCGGTAAGAATGTCGATGTGATACTTGTCGACCTTCACATCCGGGTACTTCTTGCCCATTTCCACGACCCGGCCATCCCAGTACGGCATGGTGATGGCGATGCCATTGGATTTGGTCGCTGACGTCAGATGCTTCTTGGGTCGACTCTGCGCCAGGTCGTAGGCGTACTTGAGAATCCGGTCGACGCCGACGCGGGTCATCACCGTCTCCTGAATCACCACCTCACGTTCGGTATCGGGAAACATGATGCCGCCGACGCTGGAATATTCACCCTCGGTGTTTTCCCGCACCACATAGAAATCGATATCGCCCGGCTTGCGGTCGGCGAGCGGTGCCTTTACGCCAGGCATCAGACGGCAGGGACGCAGGTTCACGTACTGATCGAAATGGCGGCGAAACTTCAGCAGGGAATCCCACAGCGAGATGTGGTCAGGCACCACGTCCGGCCAGCCCACTGCGCCAAAGTAGATCGCGTCGTATTGCTTGAGGGTTTCCTGCCAGTCATCGGGCATCATCTTGCCGTGCTCAAGGTAATAGTCTGCGCTGGCGAAATCGAACCAGTCCCATTGCAGGCCGATCCCGAATTTCTGCGCGACGGCGTCCATCACGCGCACGCCTTCAGGCATCACTTCCTTGCCAATACCGTCTCCGGGGATGACAGCGATCTTGTAGTTGTTAGTGGTCATGGCTGCGGCTCTCGTGCTTGTCAGATGATGTGTCCCAGTGTATTCATTCGCTACTCAAGCACAATTTGGCCTGCGGGAAATCCATTCTTGAATTCAAGTAAAGAATTGCTCACCAACACCGATGACCTCAGCTTTTTCAATCGGGTCGCCACCCACGGCAGCCTCACCGCCGTGGCGCGGGAACTGGGCCTGTCGCTGCCAGCGGTCAGCAAGCGCCTGACCCAACTGGAACAGCGTCTGGGTGTGCAATTGATCCGCCGCACCACGCGCCGGCTGGACCTGACACCTGAAGGCGTGCTTTACCTGGAAGGCGCCCGGCCGATACTGCGCCAACTGGAAGAGCTGGAAAGCGCGCTGGACAACCGCCAGCCGGTGCTGCGCGGCAAGCTGGGCATCAACGCCTCATTCGGTTTTGGCCGCCGCCACATCGCGCCATTGCTGTCGGTATTCGCCGCGCAACATCCGCATCTGGAATTGTCATTGCAGTTGACCAGCCAGCCGGTCAACCTGCTGGATGCCGGGATCGACATCGACATCCGCGTCGGCGAACCACCCGATTCGCGGCTGATCGCCCATCACCTGCTGGATAACCCGCGCATCCTCTGCGCCTCGCCCGCTTACCTCGAACGCGCTGGCACGCCACGCGACGTACCCGACCTCGCGCAGCACAACTGCATCGTCCTCAAACAGTACGAAAGCGACTACGCCATCTGGCGCTTTACCCGCGACGGCCAGGAATACAGCCAGAAAGTCTCCGGCACGCTGTCGAGCAACGACGGCGAAGTCGCCATGCGCCTGGCCCTGGACGGCCACGGCCTGATCCTGCGCTCGCGCTGGGATGCACAGGAACACCTGGCCCGCGGCGAGCTGGTGGCACTACTGCCCGAATATGCCGCGCCGCGAGCGGATATTCATGCCCTGTATCAACACCGACAGCACGTGCCGCAGCGGATATTGGCGTTTGCCCGGTTTATGGCACAAGCGCTGGCGGAACGCTTCGCGTAGGCGCGCGCACGACACGTGCAGGACCGGATTCATCCGGGAAGACATTCTTTCTGACGACACAAATGCTGTGAGTGTACGGGCCTCTTCCCGGATAAGCGGAGCGCAGCCCGATGCTCCCACAGTCCTCTGGCGGACTGGCAACACTGAATGCAGACAGAGGCTTTCCATTTATGGATTTGCGTTTTGTTTGATGAGCGCATGCTTGCCCTCTACAGCCATTTAGGGGGCGCTCACCAACCATCGCCTACCACATTGATGTGAGAATCATTATCAATTATTATCGCCGCTTCTTTCGGGAGGCGCGTCGTGAGTGAGGATCGTATAGGGCTTCTCTATGCAGAGCACAATAGTTGGCTCACGGGCTGGCTTTACCGTCGATTGGGCTGCAATAGCCAGGCGGCTGATCTTGCTCAGGATACCTTCCTCCGCATCCTTTCTTCCCAACGCCGAACCGGCGAAAGTCCGGTTCTGGACCGACCACGTGCGTACCTCGCGACGGTTGGCCAGCGGCTTGTCTGCGACTACTTTCGCCGACAGTCGCTGGAGCGGGCCTACCTCGACATGCTCGCCACCATCCCTGAAGCCTTTTCCCTGTCACCGGAAGAGCAGTGGCAGATGCGTGAAACGCTGCTCCAGCTGGACGCCTTGCTCGACCGCCTGAAGCCCGTCGTACGTTCGGTGTTTCTGCTGGCCCAGATCGATGGCCTGACCTATGTGCAGATCGCCCGGCAACTGGGCATTGGCGAGCGCACGGTCAAGCGCCACATGGCCACGGCCTTTGAAGCCTGCATCCTGTCCGACGTAGCGTTTTAATGTCCGCACAAGCACCCATCAGCCGTGAAGTCGCGCGTCAGGCCGCCCATTGGCTGGTGCTGATGCATGACCAGCCCGTGAGTGCTGCGCAACAGCAAGCCTGCGCACGCTGGCGCAATAGCGACCCCGAGCATGAGCGTGCCTGGCAGCGCGTGCAGCATGTGCAACAGCAGCTTGGTGGCCTGCCGCCGAGCATGGTCATGGGCACCCTCAATCGCGAACGGCGCCAGGCCATGAAGACAATGCTGGCGTTGGCAGTCATGGCACCGACGGCCTATCTTGGCTACCGCTTTGGCGCCGGGCAGGGCTGGATGGCCGATTACCGTACTGCCGTCGGCGAGCGGCGCCAGATGACTCTTGCTGACGGCAGTGTGGTCGACCTGAACACCGACAGCGCCATCGACGTGCGTTTCGATGCCGGGCAGCGGCTGATCCGCTTGTTGCGTGGGGAGATATTGATCCGCACCGGCGTCGATTCCGCCCGGCGTCCTCTGCGAGTGGCCAGCGAACAAGGCCTGATGGAGCCGTTGGGGACGCGCTTCAGCGTTCGCCAACTCGATGGCACCACGCAGTTGGCCGTGCTCCAGGGGCGGGTGCGAACCACTCCGGCGCAGGCAGCGCCACAAGTGGTCGAGGCAGGAGAGCAAGTCTATTTCAGCGCTGAGGCCTTCGGCCCGTTACGCCCGGCCAGCGAGCTGGCTACGCGCTGGACTCAAGGGCAACTGGTGGCAGAGAACCTGTCGCTCCGCGATTTTCTTCAGGAACTGGGCCGCTATCGTCCAGGCCGGCTGCACTGCGATGAAAGCGCCTCGACCTTGCGTATCAGCGGTGGTTTCCAGCTCGACAACAGCGACGCCATTCTCGCCGCGCTGCCGACCACTCTTCCGGTAATAGTGAGCTATCGAACCCGCTATTGGGTGACGGTGAGCAAGGCGTGATTCTTTTTTGGCCCGTTTTTTCACGGCGCTCGTCTTTGGTAGTGAATCTGTAATCACCAAAGGACATTTCGCTCCATGACCCATTCCGGTATCGCGCGCCATACGCTCGCAATGTCATTGCTGACCTTTGCCCTGGCCGCCCAGCCGCTGCATGCCCAGGCCGACGGAGCGGCCCATCATTACAGCGTTCAGGCGGCGAGCCTGGCCCAGGCGCTGACCGGCTTCAGCGCGCAGGCGAACATTACCGTGCAATTCGCCCCGGCCCTGACGCAAGGGTTGAACTCATCGGGACTGGACGGTGATTACAGCGTGGAACAAGGCCTTGCTGTACTGCTGGCGGGTTCCGGGCTTGAGGCGATCCAGTTGGGTGAGCGCATTTATGGGCTGGTCAAAATCAGCCCGGCATCCGGCGACACGCTGACCCTGCAGAATGTCGATATCAATGCCAGCCGCACCAGTGCCGAAGGCTCGGAAGCCGCCGGCTATGTGAGCGAAAACATCAGCAATGTCGGGGCTCTGGGCGGCATGAAACTGCAGGACACGCCTTTCTCCATGAGCGTGACCTCCCAGGCGCTGCTCAAGAACATCCAGGCCACCTCCACCGACGATGTGTTCAAGCGCAACCCTTTCGCCCAGCTTTACTCGCCGAAAAGCGCCGGGTATGCCAGTGCTGTGACCATTCGGGGGTTCGGCAGCTCCGCCAGCCTGAACATCGCCAACGACGGCCTGCGTTTCAGCACGCAGGCCGATGCCGGCAACTTCATCGAAGACACTGAGCAACTGGAAGTGATCACCGGCCTCACCGGTTTCCTGTATGGCCCGGCGTCTCCCGGAGGGCTGGCCAACTACGTGCTCAAGCGGCCGACCTATCAACGCTACAACAGCGTCACACTCGGCAATGCGGGTGGCCAGAACTACTACTTGCACGGTGACTTCGGCGGCCCGATCGATAGCGAAGGCCGGTTCGCCTACCGTCTCAACGTCCTGACCCAGGATGGCGAAACCGCAATCGATCTGCAGAAGCGTCGTCGGCAGATGGTCAGTCTGGCGCTGGACTGGAACGTCAGCGACGACCTGCTGGTGCAATTCGAGGCCTCGCACAAGGAAAGCCAGACTCGCGGCTTGACCAGTTACTGGTTCTTCGCCAATCAGGCCTATCGCCCAAGCGCCTCTTCACTGGACACCGACAAGCTGTACAGCCAGAAATGGGCCTTCGCTGACAACGAGACCGACAAGGCGGGAGTGCGGGCCAAATGGCGTTTGAACGACACTTTCAGTCTTCGTGCGGCCTTTGCTGCCCAGCAGTTCACTCAGGAATACACCTACACTGGCCCGCAACTCGATGCGCCAGGCCGCTATACACAACCGCTCTATGCGTTTGCACCGCTTGAAACCCAGGAATACTCGGGCTATCTGTTCCTCGACTCGCAGTTCGAGACCGGTCCGCTGGATCACAAGATGACCCTGGGCTTTCAGGGCAACAGCGCGCGTAGCCTGATGTACGAGGACCACATCCCGAGTCAGCAATACACTTCGGTGACCGGCAGCGCCGTGTCGCTTGATGAGCGGCCGCAGGTGAGCAAGCCCGGTTATTCCGTTGGCCACGGCGCTCAACACATCTCCAGCACCACCGACACCCGCAACCTGTTGATTGGCGACATCATCACCTTCAACGAACAGTGGTCGACCATCCTCGGCGCAACCCACACCAATATCAGCGCCTACAACAACGACTTCGTCTATGCGGCCACACCGCTCAAGACCAGGTATGACAAAAGCAAAACCTCACCCAGCCTGTCGCTGATCTACAAGCCCGTGCCCTGGTTGACCACCTACGCCACCTACATTGAAGGTTTGCAAAGTGGCGGCGTAGCGCCTTCACGAGCAACCAACGCTGGCACCGCTCTGGCCCCGCAAATCAGCGAGCAATACGAAATCGGCGCCAAGGCCACCCTCGGTGAAACCCTGGTGACGCTCGCCCTGTTCAACATCGACAAACCGAATGCCTACACCAACTCGGCTCGTCTCTACGTTCAGGACGGCCGCCAGGAGAACAACGGCCTGGAGTTCAGCATCACCGGCAAGGTCACCCCGCAACTGACACTGGTCAGCGGTTTCACCTTGCTCGACCCCGAAGTTAAGAAGGGCGCGACAGCGGCCAACAACGGCAACACCCCCATCAACGTCGCCAAGCAGATCGCCAAGGTCTATGCCGAATATGACATGACCTCCGTGCCAGGGTTTGCGCTGACGGGCGGCGCCTTCTACACCGGCGAGCAGTATGCTGATGAGGCCAACAACTACAAGCTTCCGTCCTTCACCACTTTCGACGCCGGCGCCCGCTACCGCCTGCCGATGGGCGACAACAAACTGACCCTGCGCATGAACGTGAGCAATCTGACGGACAAGAAGTACTGGCTCAATAGCAGTTATCTGGGTGATCCGCGGACGGTGGCGTTTTCGGCGCAACTGGAGTTTTGATAACGCTGTATGAAGTGTTTGCAGGGAGTCTGAACGGACTTCCTGCAACGGTTACTTCCGCTAACGAAATCCCACATCCTCCCGCGCAATCCGACACCCTTTTCCCTTTCCTCTGCATGAAGTTTCCGAGAAAATCCCGAGGCCTTGCGCAGGGTAACTTCGGGCTCTAGGCTGCATTCGTCGCTGAGTCTCAGCGATCGGGTTTAGCAGCCTGTTTGTCCATCCCGGCGCAAGCTCCGTCTATGGCGGCTTTGTGCGGGGCACTTTCGAGTGCGCCGGTTTTGGGATGGTCACCGGTCTGCTAACCCGTATCAAAGCTGCCACCCTTGTCCGTTTAGCAGCGAGCATCGGAGGCTTTATGGAGATTGTCCCGATGAACAAAGTAGTCCCCGACCCACCGCAACAAACCCTCGAAGAATCCCTGCTTCACGTCAGCGACCTGCTACGTTGCGCAGCGGCCACAGCCTACGAAACCGGCGATTGCCTCAACGGCCCGAAACGCGACCTGGCATTCTCGGTAGTGCATTTGATTGGCATGGCAAAGACCGAACTGGAAAGGTCTTTGGCGCGGGTGGAGCCGCGTTGAAATATTGATTGTGGGAGGGGCCTTGGCCGCGACTGAAGATTGCGACGAGGTCCCTGACACGACGCAGCTGATCAGCAAGCCGGATCGAGCGATCCGGGAGGGGCATTCACAGCATCTGTGGCGTTAGAGATGATGCCTTCCTACAGTCGACCGAGGATCACCAGCTACCGTAGGGAATGCCATATTTCTCGATGTAGCGCCTGTAGGCTTCCGGCTGTTGATAGTAATTGCCGCCCGACTTGCCAAGATGTGGACCCAGCGGCTCCACATCCGCTTGAGCACGGGCGACTTTGATGGCGTTGTTGCAACTGTCTCTTACCCACACCTGAACGATCCCGCCCGGCGCAAGACCCACGATTACCGAGGCTGTAAAACGAGCAGCCTTTTCCGGCGTCTGCGCACAGCGCTGGTGGGTTGAGGTGTGCATGATTTCACGAGCGCCTTGCGGGATATCAATCCATGCCCGGTAGGTCTTTGGTTCCACCGCTGAGGTATTGATCCAAGCATCTTTATGTTGTTGGTGCTTTTAGTGAGAGATAGCAGCGGCTCGTGACGCAAATACAAAACCTGCACAAAGCAGGTTTTGTAATCAGTGGTTCAACGTACCGAAAGATCATCCAGCGAGCGATCAACCTCGGCCTTGGCCATCTCCACCAGATGGACGACAGACAAGGCCAGATGCCGATGTGAACCACTCAAGCGGTCGCCGCTTTCATAGGCTGTGGCAGCGGCGCAGCTCAATAGCTCGGAGGCACGCACAAGAGCATCTTCAAGGTAGCGAGGGGAGAGGTGACAGGGTGGATCCGGTGTGATCTTGAGCATCATGTAACTCCAGTCAAAAGTGGAGCCGCCATGCTCGCGACTAAACGATGGGTGGCGGCCATGCGCAGGTTAGTCGACCGGAGACTGGTACCCGGCGCACCCGAAGGTGCCCTACGCACGACCACCATAAATGCAGGCCGTAAAAAAGCGCCTCGCAAAAGGTGGCGCAGTGCGCCAGTCATCCCGGGCGACTAAACCCGTTCGCTGAATATGCAGCGACGTTGGCAGAGTAGTGACCGGATTTCATAGGCGCAAGCGGTTGGGATTTTCTCGGAAATTTCGCTCAATGGAAAGGGAGGCGTCTTGCTATTGGGAGCTTTGGAGGCTGATCTATCATCATCGTCAATTATCAGGGACGAAGTGAAAATCAGTTTTCAGGTCTGTGGCATGCAGCCAGTTCTACCGGTTGGACATGTTCTTTTTGCCCCGACTCCAAGGATTTTTGCGTGAGCACGGAGAGTCATCTCCAAACGGCTGCTTGCCTCTGGTCGAGTACCAATCTGTTGCGCTGAGACTTCAAGCCGTCCCTGTAAGACCGCAAGCAGATGATTGAGGTATTTGTCGGCATGAATGAGTTAAATGCGCCTCGCGGTGCAACGGAGGAGCGTTTCGACGAAGTACTCGCGCTGATCCTCAGTGCCAGACAGCAGGCCATGCAGGCGGTGAATAGCCGACTGATCGAGCTTTACTGGCAGGTCGGTGCCTACATCAGCCGTAAGCTGGAACAAGCAGAGTGGGGCGATGCTGTTGTCAGCCAACTGGCTGATCATTTGGCAAGAACCCAACCAGGTTTGCGCGGTTTTACCCGTTCAAATCTGTTCCGCATGCGTCAGTTCTACGACATCTACCGTGCCGAGGAAAAAGTCGTGGCACTGCCGCGACAATTGTCCTGGACCCATAACCTGATCATTCTCGGCCAGAGCAAATCCCCGGAGGAACGCGAGTTTTATCTGCGCATGGCGGTCCAGGAAAAGTGGTCCAGCCGCGAACTAGAACGCCAGTGTAAGGCTGCTTTGTTTGAGCGTAGCATCACCCAGCCAGCAAAAGTCTCGGCAGTGCTGAAGCAATCTCACCCTGCCGCTCTGGAAGTGTTTCGCGATGCCTATATGGTCGAGTTTCTCGACCTGCGCGGCGGCCATGCCGAGTCCGATCTGCACAAAGGGTTATTGGTTCGGCTCAAGGATTTTCTGATAGAGCTGGGGCGCGATTTTTGTTTCGTCGGCTCCGAGTACCCGCTTCAAGTCGGTGGGCGCGACTTCGCCCTGGATCTGCTGTTTTTCCATCGCGGCCTCAACTGCCTTGTGGCCATCGAGCTCAAGGTCGGTCGCTTCGAGCCGGAATATCTGGGCAAGCTTGATTTCTATCTGGAAGCACTGGACCGTAATGAACGCAAACCCCATGAAAACCCCGCCATCGGTGTGCTGCTGTGTGCCAGCAAGGACGACGAAGTGGTCGAATACACCCTCAACCGCAGCCTGTCGCCAGCGTTGATTGCCGAATACCAGACTCGCTTGCCGGATAAGCAGTTGTTACAGGCCAAGTTGCATGAGTTTTATGCGATGAATACCGCTGAGGGAGAAGAGCTGTGAGCGGTTCGCGTCACATGGGTGATACAAGAGCCGTATGCTGTAGTTCCGCTGATATCGAAGGGGGCCGCCAGGGAGGTACCAAGCATCCTTTTATCGAGGTGGAGTTAAAACCCTGGTATCTCCAGGTCATGTTTCGGTTTTGGCCGGAGCTTTGCGGCGACGCAAGCAACAATTTGCTTTGGTGTAGAGAATTTCTTTCTGCAGTCTTTGATCAGCTCTCTAAGCTTCTCGTCAGGAGCGTTCGGAAATTCCTCTTTGAGAGACTTGAAACAGATGGTCTCGGTCAAATCTGGCATGGATGTTCTCGGTCGTGGGGGCATTAGGGGGAGTCGATACAGATTCGTTATACTGAGCTGGTCTAATGACC
>NZ_RBRE01000089.1 GCF_003700275.1 Pseudomonas cichorii
CTGTCCGTACCGGCACCACCCCGAAGAGTGTCATCGCCTGCCTGACCATACAAATAGTCATCACCCAGACCACCGCTCAAGGTGTCATCAGTGGCGTAACCCCAGACATTGTCATTGCCGTCAGTAGTGACAATGGAAAGGGCTTTGATCTGATCGAGATTCCAAGTGGTGCCGTCAGCAAAGCGGATCTGTTCCAGAACGTAAGGTGTATCGCCGTCATTCTGGAAATAGCTGGAAACCGTCACTTTGTCAGTGGCGTTTTTCAGCGACAGAATCAGATCAGTGCCTGCCCGGGTGATAATGATATCGCTCGGAAGAATGTCGGCGGCGAACTCGATAACGTCGGTCTTGCCCGTACTCAAGTCGTAGTTGTTGATCGAATCCTGACCCCAGCCACGGCTGAAAAGGTACGTGTCGGAGCCTTCTCCGCCATGGAGGTAATCGTTGCCGATACCACCATCCAGTTGGTCGTTGCCCGAATCGCCATAAAGGTAGTCCGAGCCCTCTCCAGCCAATAACCGATCATGACCAGCACCTCCGTAGAGATAGTCATTTCCGGCTTCCCCGAACAGAGTATCGTCACCTGCTTCGCCCAAGAGACTGTCCGTACCGGCACCACCCCGAAGAGTGTCATTGCCTGCTTGACCATACAAATAGTCATCNNNTTCCAAGTGGTGCCGTCAGCGAAGCGGATCTGTTCCAGAACGTAAGGGGTATTACCGTCATTCTGGAAATAGCTCGAAACCGTGATCCTGTCAGTGGCGTTTTTCAGCGACAGAATCAGGTCATTGCCTGACCGGGTGATAATGATATCGCTCGGAAGAATGTCAGCTGCGAACTCGATAGCATCGCTCTTGACGGTACTTGAATCATTGTTGTTGATCGTGTCCTGACCCCAGCCCCGGCTGAAAAGGTACGTGTCGGAGCCATCTCCACCATAGAGGTAATCGTTGCCGATACCACCCTCCAGTTGGTCGTTGCCCGAATCGCCATAAAGGTAGTCCGAGCCCTCGCCACCAGACAACTGATCACTACCAGTGCCACCGTACAGGTAGTCATTTCCGGCTTCCCCGAACAGAGTATCGTCACCTGCTTCGCCCAAGAGACTGTCCGTACCGGCACCACCCCGAAGAGTGTCATTGCCTGCCTGACCATACAAACTGTCATCACCCAGACCGCCGCTCAAGGTGTCATCAGTGGCGTAGCCCCATATCACGTCATTTCCATTCGTAGGTACCGAAACTAAAGCTTTTATTTGCTCCAATTCCCACATGACACCATTGGTGAACTGAATGGCTTCAAGTTGATAACTGCTAACCCCATCATTTGAAAAATAGCCATAAACCGTAATTTTGTCGGCACTCCCCCTAAGCGAGAGAACCAGATTTAATTGGCTACGTGAAACCTCAATATCGGCAGGCGAAATATCAGCAGAAAATTCGATTACGTCACGTTTGCCAGTACTGAGATCATAATTACTGATAGTATCTTGCCCCCACCCGCGGCTAAAATAATACTTATCTGAACCCGCACCACCGGACAGGTCATCATTACCTGCCCCACCATTTAGCAGGTCATTGCCTTCATCACCCGAAAGTCTATCGGCACCAACACCGCCAACAAGAATATCGTCTCCTACACCACCGTAAATTGCGTCATTACCCTCACCCCCCGCCAAAACATCATTACCCTCATTACCGAAAAGATTGTCTTCCCCCGCCCCACCGTGAAGATAATCCTCGACAACAGATCCTAGTTGCGAGTCATTGTTTGAATCCCCTATGAAAACTTTATTTACACCTGAATACAATTCTCTCAGCTGCAACTTCTGGGCATCTGTCAGTTCAGCCAGCCAGATACTCAGTTGCTCACCCCACTCTCCATTCTCCATACCAATAGAAAGCTCTGACGCATCAACAATGCCCTGAACGGGGTCAGCGGCATGAGTCTCAATGAGTTTCTGGGTTATACGAGATGTATCAACACCTAATCCCTCGGCGCTGAGAGTAAAGCGCAGCTGCGACACATAATCACTTAACCGTGTCTGAAGCACCAGACTTGAATAAACCGAAGACGTCAGAGTATCGTAAGCCTTGTTGATCTGAGTGATCTGCTGAGCCTGAAATGTAAACATCTCCTCCGTGACATAGACAATTCCAATTGGATAAGAAACAGAGCGAACCACGCCCGTTCTACGATCACCTGTGGAAGATGAAATCAATACCTGTTTCTTTTCCTCTTCACCTGACTCCTCTTTGGCGAACCTGAAATACTCAATACCAGTAAAGGCCTCAAGAATTTTGATCTTTTCGATCACAGCCTTAATTTCTAGCTGGCTGGCAGTCGGTTCACGAGATGGGATGGGCTGACCACCTGCACCGCCATTGTTACTGGCGATAAATTCATTATTGGGTTTTTCCCAAGAATAGGAGAAGCGAACCTGATAACCCATGGTAGAGAGGTCTTCTACCCGATCGTCAAAACTTTTAAGCGTACTGGTGTCGGCCCAGGCAGCCACCAGACCATCTATCAATGCAATCTGTCCCTGACGGCTGGTTGTCGATTTGTAAACGGCCAGCACATCCTGAAGATCGCTATTAATCATCGCTGCCTGCCGCAGATCGCGCACAGCACCGGAGCCCGTCATTTCAGGCAAGGCTGCTACTTCAGAGCTGAGCTCAATCTCGTCAGGAAACTCTCGATAAAAGGTATTCTTTACAAAGTTAATGCTACCGACCGCGCTATTCACAGACTCCCCGCTCTGAGCGTCGGTATGTGTGTAGGAGCCTGTTGCGGTAATGATATTACCGTTATTTCCATATCCGCTTTCGACACTCTGTAACCCGATACCGGTAATCCCCAGCTCGCCCAGAGTCTTGAGCTCTAACGCCTGAGAAATACCGTCTTGGTTAGCATCACGCCAAACCTTGACCAAGTTAAAGTTCTCATCCGCCACGTCAAACATGCCGTCGGCGTTACTGTCCAGGTCAGCCAGAGCTTCAAAGCCGTTAGTGGCCTTGGCACCATTGGACATCACCCGGTCCACACCAAACAATTCAGTACCATTATTGATAATGTTGTCGCCATTGAGGTCCATGACCAGCAAGCCGTCATCAGAGCCTACCCACCCTGTGCCGGTCTTGTGACCGTCGCCATCATGATCGAAAACAATTCCGACATTGCTGGATACCGTTTCGATTCCGTCACCGTCAAGATCAAGAATCAACGGGTCGACAAACTGAAGAGCGGCACTTAACTGGGAATACGTACCAAAACCGACTCCGGGATGTCCAAGTTTCTGTTTCAGCCACTCAGCGTGAGACAATTCTGACCCCGAATTGATCCATTCGCCACGCGTTTTCATGAGTTGGCCGGTCCACGACCCCTCTACCAAGTTATAGAAAGTCTCCGCAATATCAGTGAGACTCTGACCTAAAATTTTTGCACCTTGTTCAGTTTCCAGGGTCCAACCGCCCTCAGGGGTATAGGTCGCTTTCGGTTGCCCTGTCAGTTCTATCGCACCATAGGGAGTTTTTATGCCGATTTCGGGTCCGGCTACCTCTGCCTTGGTCAGAGTGACACCGCTACCGTTCACCTGCCCAGACACCTCTACCGAAGCGCCGCCAGGCAGGCCAACAGAGACACTAACCTCCCCGCTCCCATTACCTGTTACAGTTGTATTACCTGCACCCCAAGTATAGGAAAGCTCTCCACCAGAATATCCGACTTCATTACCATTTTTATCTGAAACCTTGATATCTCCGCCGGCACCAATATTCAGGGTATTTCCCGCCGAATCTTTGACCGTAATGCCGTCTGCCCCAATTGACACGCCCATAACCAAACTCCTTTCAATATAGAGAGTAAATCTGTTAACCAGCACTGGCATCACGATCCCAAGATCGCAGAAGCACACAAAACACAACTAAAAATCCAGTTGAAAAACAGCCACTAGAAGCAAAGGAACAAAAAACCAAAGCAAAACATTAAACTACCGTTCCCTCAAACTCTCCGACGCATGCTGCTGCAACGGACTCAGGAAATACTCAATAACCCGTCTCTTATTAGTCTTGACTTCCGCCGTCACCGCCATACCCGGCGACAACTTGATATCCGTACCATTGATATTCAGCGAGTCGCTGTTAAGACGAATCTTGCTGCTGTAGATCAACCCACGTTTTTCATCTTCGATGGCGTCGTTGGAGACGCTGATGACTTCGCCTTCAATCGTGCCGTATTTGGTGAAGTTGAAGGTTTCGACCTTGACGGTGACGGGCTGGCCGGCGCGGACGAAGCCGACGTCCTTGTTTTCCAGCATGGCTTCCACTTCCACCGGCTGGCCGTCGGGGACGAGGACCATCAGTGGTTGTGCGGGGGTGACGACGCCGCCGACGGTGTGGACGTCCAGTTGCTGGACGGTGCCGTCTACGGGGGCTTCCAGGGTGGTGAGGTCTTCCTGGTAGCGGGCCTTGGCCAGGTCCTGGCTGAAGGTGGCGATTTTCTGGTCGGCCTGTTGCAACAGGTCGAGCATGGCGCGGCGGGTCTGGGCGACGACGCCTTCGCGGCGGCGTTCGGCCTCCTGGCGGGCAGCGGTGGATTGCAGGACGCTGGCTTGTTGCACGCTGAGCTGGCGTTCAAGGTCGAGGCGGGCCTGTTCCTTTTCCAAGTAGGCGTGGCGAGCGATGTATTGTTTTTTCAGCAGGTTTTCATAGTCGCTGGCCAGTTTGGTGGCGATTGGCAGGGTTTTCTGCAGGCTCGCGACCTGAATGCGCGCCGCCTGAATATCGGCCTGGCGTTGCTGGATTTCGGCTTCGGCCAGGTCGAGGCTACTGCGGTACTCCTGATACTGGCCTTGCAGCCAGCGCTCGGCCGCCAGGACATGTTCGGGATCGGCGTCGCGAATGATGCCGGTCAGTTCACGTGGCGGTTTGCGCTGGTTGATGGCGTCGAGCATCGCGGCGGCGCGGGCGTTGTCGATGCGTGCCGCCAGCAGGTCGCTGCGTACCCGGCCAACATCGGCATCGGCGGCGGTGGAGTCCAGTTCCAGAAGCAACTGGCCAGCCTTGACCGCTTGCCCGTCACGCACGTGAATGGCCTTGACCACTGCCGTTTCGCTGGACTGGATGACCTTGGTCTTGCCGCTGGGAATGACCTTGCCGCTGGCCGTGGCGACCACATCGATTCTGCCCAGGCAGGCCCAGAGCAGCGCCAGTGCGGCGAAGGCCATGATCGCCCACATGAAAATGCGCGGTGCCGGATGGCTCGGTTTGTCCTGCAGTTCCAGGGCCGCCGGAAGGAATTGCACTTCATGGGCCAGACGCTTGGGTGCATCCATTTCATGACGGCGCCGCCAGGACTGGCGCCAGACCCGACGATAACGTTGCAGCAGACCGCTGGATTCGGCGTTAGACATGACCACCTCCTTGCTGCAGGCGATGCAGGCGTGAGTAATGGCCGGCTTGATGAGTCAACAGTTCGGCATGGGTGCCTTGCTCGACGATCTGCCCGCGATCGACCACCACGATCCGGTTGGCATCGCGGACCGCAGACAAACGGTGAGCGATGATGATTACGGTGCGGCCTTTACAGATCGCCTGCATGTTCTGCTGGACGATGCGCTCGGACTCATAGTCCAGCGCACTGGTCGCCTCGTCGAAAATCAGGATGCGCGGGTTGCCCATCAGGGCGCGGGCAATGGCAATACGTTGCCGCTGCCCACCGGATAGCGAAGCGCCGTGCTCACCGACCATGGTGTCGTAACCTTCCGGCAGTTCCAGAATGAAGTCGTGGGCGCCGGCCAGTCGTGCCATCTGCATCACGGTTTCCAGCGGCGCACCGGCGTCGCTCAGGGCAATGTTTTCGCGGATGCTGCGGTTGAACAGCATGTTGTCCTGCAACACCACGCCGATCTGCCTGCGTAGCGAGGAAACATCGGCCAGCGCCAGGTCCATGCCGTCTACCAATACCCGTCCGCGTTCCGGCACGTAGAGCCGCTGCAACAGGCGCGTCAACGTGCTCTTGCCGGAACCGGAGCGGCCGACCACGCCAATCACCTGGCCGGGCTCAATGTTGAGGTTGATACCACGCAGGATCTCCGAGCCATCCGGGCGATAGCGGAAATGCACCTGGTCGAACTCGATGCGGCCCTTGATCGGCGGCAGCGCGCTGCGCGTGGCCTGGGACAGTTCGTTGCGGGTGTTGAGAATGTCGCCCAGGCGCTGTACGGAAACGCCGGTCTGCTGGAAGTTGGTCCACAGTTGCGCCAGACGCATGATCGGCTGGGCAACTCGTCCGGCGAGCATGTTGAAGGCGATCAACTGGCCGACCGAAAGCTGGCCCTCGATGACCAGACGCGCGCCGAACCACAGCGTTGCCACGGTGACCAGCTTGCCGATCAGCGAGACGCTTTCGTTGGCAATCGTCGACAGGTTCTGGGTCTTGAAACCGGCGGCGACATAGCCGGCCAACTGGTTATCCCACTTGCGGATGGCCTGCGGTTCCACGGCCATGGACTTGAGAGTATCGATACCGTTGACGGTTTCCACCAGAAACGCCTGGTTCTCCGCACCACGGGCGAAGCTGTCGTTGAGGCGTTTGCGCAGCACCGGAGTAATCAGCACCGACACCAGAATGTACAACGGCAGCGACAGCAGGACGATCAGGGTCAGCCAGCCGCTGTAATAGAACATCACGGCAATGAACACCACCGAGAACAGCACATCCAGCAACAAGGTGATGGCGTTGCCGGTAAGGAAGTTGCGGATGTTTTCCAGCTCTCGCACCCGCGCCACCGAATCCCCGACGCGACGCGCCTGGAAGTACGACAGCGGCAAGGTAATCAGATGGCGGAACAGCTTCGAGCCAAGCTCGACGTCGATCCGGCTGGCGGTATGGGCGAACACATAGGTGCGCAGGCCCGACAGCGCCGACTCGAACAGCATTACGCCGGCCAGACCGATGGCAATCACGTCGAGAGTGGTCAGGCCGTGGTGGACCAGCACCTTGTCCATGACCACCTGAAAGAACAACGGCGTGATCAGGGAGAAAATCTGCAGGACAAAGGACACCAGCATCACTTCGCCGAGCAACTTGCGGTATTTGACGATGGCCGGGATGAACCAGGTGAAGTCGAAACGCGAAGACTCGCCCGGTGTGCCAGCTTCCGAGCGGATCAGCAATAACTGGCCGGTCCAGCGTTCCTGCAAGGCCTCGAACGTGATCACTTCCGGACGCTGGGCCAGAGGATCGTGGATCAGCGCCTTGCCTTGATCGAGGCGCGCAATGATAAAGAAGCCGCCGTTGTTATCTGCCGCGATGGCTGGTAGTGGCGTGCGGTCCAGACGCTCGGTGGTGGTCTTGGCCGCCTTGGCTTTCAGGCCAAGCTTGCGGGCTGCCAGCAGCAGGCTGTCGAGGGAGAGAGACTGGTCGGGGCTGCCAAACTCATGAGCGAGCTGGTCTGGCGAAGCAGCGACCTGATGGAAGCGGGCGAGCATGACCAGCGAGGCCAGGCCAGTGTCGAGACGCGGAGCACTTTCAGGCATCTGCGTGCCCATTTCTGAATCGTTCATAGCGCTTCCATGCCGAGATGCCACGGGGGTGGGCAAATCTGATCAAGTTGTTAAACAATGGCAATACGCCACTGTGATGAATATCACATTTTGAAAAACTAATGTATCGAGATCGTTACCCGACAGATAAACGACCTGGAAAAACCCATTCAAAGGCCGGGCGGCAGAAAATCCCGGGCCGGGTCGTAGTCCTGTTTCAGGTAAAAGGCGAGCGCCTTGAGGTCGTCCGGGCTCAGAGTGCCAGCGGCCTGTTTGAGCTTGAGATTGTCGAGAATGTAGTCATAGCGGGCATCGTTGTAATCGCGCACCGCCGCATATAGCTGACGCTGGGCATTGAGCACGTCGGCAATATTGCGCGAGCCGACATCCACGCCCACCTGATTGGCTTCCACGGACTTCTGGCCGGAAACGATGCTCTGCCGGCGAGCCGTGATCTGCTCGATCCCCGCATTGATACCGCGAAAGGCGTTGCGCGTGTTCAGCACCACTTCGCGGCGGCGGTCCTCCTGCTCATCCTGACTCTGATAAAGACGCTCGGTGGACTCCCTGATCTGCGAGTTGGTCATCCCGCCCGAATAAAGGGGAACACTGAGTTCAATACCGATGCTGCTTTGCGCAACCTTGTCGCGATAGCCGTTACTGCCAAAGTCGGTAGGGTTGCTGTAGCCGAAACTGTCGTTGTCGCCCTTGCGGTAGGACGCCACCGCATCGATGGTCGGCGCGTGGCCGGCCTTGCGCTGGTTGAGTGTTTGTTCGGCGGCATCGACCGCATGCTCACTGGCTTGCAGCTCCAAATTCTGCCGCACGGCGGTATCGACCCAGGCGCGCGCGTCATTGGGCACTGGCGCTTCTACCGGCAACTGGTGGCCCATGCCGGCAATCGAGGTGTAAGTGTGTTTGGTCAGGCGCTCCAATGCTTCATAGGCATCGTCCACACGGCGCTGTACCTGCTGACGGTTGGCGCGGGCATTGTCGTAGGCAGCCTGAGCGTCATATACGTCAGTGATGCTTGAAGCACCATCTTCCAGACGGCCCTGCGCCTGATCGCGCTGGCGCAACAAGGCGGTTTCTTCGGCCTGGGCGGCGGCATAGCCGTCCAGTTGGCGCAGGGTTTCAAAGTAGGCCTGGGCAGCCGTCAACAGCAGCGTCTGCTCCTTGGCTGACAGCTCCAGCTCGGCCTGGCTCACGCTGGATTGCGCAGCCTTCAACTGGAACCAGCGATCAATCCGGAACAATGGCTGGCTGAGGTTGGCGCGAAAGGTCATACCGCTGCGCTCGCGACTCAGCGAGGGTTCGTCACGCTCCAGGCGGGTCACTTCGGAGGTCGCGCCAGCGGTCAGGTTCGGCAGCAGTCCGGCCCGCGCTTGCGGCACCGCTTCGCGCTGAGCTTTATAGGCGTGACGGGCGGCCGAAAGTTGCGCATCGTTAAGGGCCGCAGCCTGATAAACGCTCAACAGATCGGCATGCTGCCCAGGCACATCACGCGCAAAAGCCGCCTCGCTGAAGGCACAGATGCCGCACAGAATGAACAAACCAAGAGACAAAGAGGGATTCATCGACGTTCCATGCGCAAAAGGACTTCCTGAGCGCCATTTAATTGGCTCGCCAAGGGTTCGGCGTAGAAAGCAAAAGCTTTAGCCCGCTAAAACGGTATTTTTTGCCCCAGCCGTTGCCCTGGAAGGCATCCCGGTTCGCTCGCCACAAAAACCCTGCCCTCCAGCACCTTCAATTCGCGCAAAAAACCCTCGAAACACCTCAGTCTTTATTTTTCACGTTCACATTTGGGCGCTAAGCTTGGGCTCATGGATGACTCAGACTACCTGCGCCTGCTCACAATCCAGGCCGAACAAGCCAACTCCTTCCTTTCCAATGCGAGAAAGTGGGAACGCGAGCGCTGGGTTTGCCAGCGCCTGCTGCAGGGTTTGAACATTCCCCATCGCCACGAAGACTTTCTGCCGGCGGGGCAGGAGCCTCCTGATGTGTTGTTTCGGGATGCCTGCTTTGAAGTGTTCTTCGTACTGGATGAAGGTCGGCGCCTCAATGATGAGTGGCGCGAAGAGCTGGAACGACGACGAAGTGCGTTCTCCCTGAGCCAATTGGTACGTCGCGAGGCCAAGCCAAAGCGTATTCCGGCCTCGGAGCTGCTACGCAGGCTGGCTCCGACGCTGCGCAAGAAAGCCAGTAATTACCGCGAGCGCGGCCTGGATCTTGGACAGCTGGATATCATCGCTTTTGCCAGCCTCAAGCGTGAAGTGCTGGACCTCAACAGTCACTTTCCACCACCAACGGAATACCTGCGCCAGGGCTGGCGTTCGCTGTCGCTGGTCGGCCCGACCTTCGCTCGGGTATTGTTCGCACATCCGGACGCTCCGGATTTCCTGCGGACCAATCTGGGACGCAGTGTCGTCTTCGATGTTGGAATCAGTTTATGAGTCCCCTGCAAGAACTGCTGGCCGATGTTCCTCAACAGGGCACGGTTCGCTGGATCGGTGTACGCCCACAATCACGCCTCGACATGATCGAGCTGGAAGCCGTGGAAGCGCGTCGCGAAGCCGGACTGACCGGTGATCACTCGCGACCCGGCCCGCGCAACGCCCGCCAGGTGACCTTGATACAGTGGGAACATCTGCCGGTGGTCAGCTCATTATTGGGGCGCGCTGTGGATAACCCTGTGGTGCCGCAGGATCTGCGCCGCAATCTGGTGATCAGCGGCATCAACCTGTTCAGCCTCAAGGGACGGCGTTTCAAGGTGGGCCAGGCGATTCTGGAAACCACCGGCTGGTGCCAGCCCTGTGCCAGGCTGGAACAGCGCCTGGGGCATGGAACCTTCCAGGCCATGCGTGGCCATGGCGGAATTACCGCCCGAGTGATACAAAGTGGCATCATTCGACTGGACGACGTACTGCGAGTCGAACCACTGGAACTAGCAGCGGTATAACACTCTGACAGCGGACATCGTTCACGAAGAGGCAAATATGAGCAGCCGCCTGAACCCCGACGACCAAAGACGTGTCCAAGATTACCTTCAAGCCCCCCAGCATCAAGTCGAGCGTCGGCCATTTCGGCCCTGGCTGCTCCTTGTTCTGGTGCTTGCCGTTGTCATCGGCCTGGGCCTATTGAGCCGTTTACTGAGCTATCTGACGCTATGAGCAGCCTGGCGCTCGCGAAGATCGAGCTCTTACCCCCGAATTCCTTAAACCTTCCGAGTAATCCTTATGACTCATCGTATTGTTATCGTTGGCGGAGGCGCTGGCGGTCTGGAACTGGCGACCCGCCTGGGTAAAACCCTGGGCAAGAAAGGCACGGCCAGCGTAACGCTGGTGGACGCCAATCTGACCCATATCTGGAAACCGCTGTTGCACGAGGTTGCCGCCGGCTCGCTCAACTCTTATGAAGACGAGCTGAACTACGTAGCCCAGGCCAAATGGAACCACTTCCAGTTCCAGCTCGGGCGCATGACCGGACTTGATCGTGAAAACCGTCAGATCCACCTCGCCGCCACCCTCGACGAGAGCGGTAATGAACTGGTCCCGGCCCGCAGCCTGGGTTACGACTCGCTGGTGCTGGCCGTCGGCAGCACCACCAATGATTTCGGCACCCTTGGCGCTGCCGAGCATTGCCTGTTCCTTGATACCCGCAAACAGGCAGAACGCTTTCACCAGCAATTGCTCAACCACTACCTGCGCGCCCACGCCGGACAAGCCGATAGTGCGCAGGAAATCTCGGTGGCCATCGTCGGCGCTGGCGCAACCGGTGTCGAGCTGGCAGCAGAACTGCACAACGCCGCCCATGAACTGGCCGCTTACGGACTGGGCCAGATCAAACCGGAAAACCTGCGCATCACCGTGATCGAAGCAGGTCCACGGGTGCTGCCTGCCTTGCCGGAACGGATTGGCAGCCCCGTGCACAAAACCCTGGAAAAGCTCGGCGTTACGGTACTGACCAATTCGTCCGTCAGCGAAGTAACCGCCGACGGCCTGATCACCGCCAGCGGCCAGCACATTCCGGCAGTCCTGAAAGTCTGGGCGGCGGGTATTCGCGCACCGGCCTTCCTGCATGAACTCGACGGGCTGGAAAGCAATCGCATCAACCAATTGCAGGTGCTGCCAACCCTGCAAACCACCCGGGATGAAAACATCTTTGCCTTTGGCGACTGCGCTGCATGCCCGCAGAAGGGCACCGATCGCAACGTCCCGCCACGCGCCCAGGCCGCTCACCAGCAGGCATCATTGCTGGTCAAATCGCTGCGCCTGCGGATCGAAGGCAAGGAATTGCCGGAATACACCTACAAGGATTACGGCTCGCTGATCTCGCTGTCGAGCTTCTCGGCGGTGGGTAACCTGATGGGCAATCTGACCGGCAGCGTGATGCTTGAAGGCTGGCTGGCGCGGATGTTCTATGTCTCGTTGTATCGCATGCACCAGATGGCGCTATACGGCACTTTCCGCACCCTGATGCTGATGCTCGGCAGCCGGATCGGCAAAGGCACCGAGCCAAGAATGAAGTTGCACTAAAGCGTTGTTCGCGAATGAATTCGCTCCTGCACAAAGCGGAGCGGATTCATCCGCGAAAAAAAACCACGCTAGGACTTCACCTCGACTAGCGCAGGCGCGGCATCTTTCTTCATCGCAAAGAGCAAGCCCGCGATGATGCAAAGTCCTCCAAAGGTCCCCGCAATTCCCAGCATTTCACCAAAGAAACAGAACGCAAACAGCGTGGCGAACAACGGATCGCTGGTTTCAATGATCTGCACCTTGCTCGCCTCCCCTTCATCTACGGCCTTGGTCGTGCAATAGAAGCCGCCAATAGTGGGCAGCAAAATCAAGGCGGCGATGGCCAGAAGAGCAATGCCGCTCGGAAGTGAAAAACCTTCTTTCAGTAAAGGCACCAGCAGATACAGGCTGCCGAAACCAAAAAGCCAGGCCAGTTGCGGCAAGCCACTTCCAATGTTCATCAGCTTGGAGGTGAAGATGAACAAGGCATAACCCAAGCCCCCCAGCAGCGCCAGGGTGATACCCAGATAGCTGCCGCTGATCTCGCCTTCGTAGCTCAGAATCAGGTAGACACCCGCCAGAATGGCTCCAAAAGCGACAATCTTGTTCAGACCGATTCGCTCCCCCAGAAACAGGGCTGACAGGATTATGGTCATGCCGCCAGCGGCATAAAGCAGGAATGCCACCAACGGTATGGAAGCCTCTTCAAAAGCCCAGGTTTCAAAAAAGTAGAGGCAGAATATTCCCAGAAAGGCGAGCACGGCGAATTGAGGCCATTTGCTGGCCAGCGCCACGGTTTCCCGCCTGCGCTCCTGACTGATGGCGCAATAAAGCGCAATAACCAGAAAGGCTCCAAAGCACTTCCAGAAGGCAATCTGATTGGAGGTCGCCCCGTGTGCAAAACCCATGCGGGTAAAAACACCGATACTGCCATTCAGAACCGCGGCAATCAGTGCAAAAAACTCGGGGCGTTTGAGTAAGCTGGTGCTCATGGATATTCCTTACCTGGAGATGGAGTAGCCCCGTTCTTGTTAAACGATGGCAATGCTTCCTTGCTAACACTGTGATTTTTATCACGCACAAAAGAAAAATGCCCGGTTTTAGCAAAAGCTAAATCCAGGCATCTTTCGTTCGTATCAAAAGTAGCGATATAAGCACTACTCTTGTACTGATATATGGTCGGGGTAAGGGGATTCGAACTCCTGACATCCTGCTCCCAAAGCAGGCGCGCTACCGGACTGCGCTATACCCCGTTGAAATCAAGACACCTCAACAAGCTGCCTGCGAAATGATGCGAATGGCATCAGATCTTTAAGATTCGGCTCCAAGGTTACCCTTGAAGCCAAAAATGGTGGGTCGTGTGGGATTCGAACCTACGACCAATTGGTTAAAAGCCAACTGCTCTACCAACTGAGCTAACGACCCAAATATGGTCGGGGTAAGGGGATTCGAACTCCTGACATCCTGCTCCCAAAGCAGGCGCGCTACCGGACTGCGCTATACCCCGACTGAAACTGCATTGAATCTATCGAAATCTGGCTCCACGACCTGGACTCGAACCAGGGACCCAGTGATTAACAGTCACTTGCTCTACCAACTGAGCTATCGCGGAACTTTGACTTCAGATTCAATTTACTGCATTGAATCAACTCGCTGTTAACTCGTTAATTCAACCTCTTCGACCTTTACGCTTCGTTTGCAACGTTGCGTTCACGTCTCTGAGGCGCGCTATTCTACATTTTCAAAAACACCTGTCAACCCTCTAAATTGCTTTTAAGACAATGATTTGCGATTTTTTTTCAGATCGCCTGTCAGCCTCCGGCAAACCCGATTTCCCGACCCATAAAAAAGGGCCCTCGCCAGGAGAGCCCTTCCGTTCAGCTATATATAGAAGCGATCAGCCAAACACGATCTCGCCATCCACCACCTTGCCGGTAATGCTGGAGCCCGGCACAAAGCTGCCCGACAGGATCAGTTGGGCCAACGGGTTTTCGATCCAGCGCTGGATCGCACGCTTGAGAGGCCGTGCGCCATACACCGGGTCATAGCCAATGGCGATCAGCTTGTCGAGGGCTTCCGGACTCAGCGTCAGTGACAGCTCGCGCTCGGTAAGGCGATTGCGCAGGCGACCCAGCTGAATTTCGGTAATGCCCGCGATCTGATCCCGCGCCAGCGGCTCGAAGATCACCACCTCATCGATCCGGTTGATGAATTCCGGCCGGAAGTGCGTGCTGACCGCATCCATGACCGCAGCGCGTTGTGCCTCACGGTCACCCACCAGTTCCTGGATCTGCGCAGATCCGAGGTTGGACGTCATGACGATCACGGTATTACGGAAATCCACCGTGCGGCCATGACTGTCGGTCAGGCGTCCGTCTTCCAGCACTTGCAGCAGGATGTTGAAAACATCGGTGTGCGCTTTCTCGACCTCATCGAGCAGGATCACCGAGTAAGGCTTGCGACGCACAGCCTCGGTCAGGTATCCGCCCTCTTCATAGCCGACATAGCCAGGCGGCGCGCCGATCAGGCGAGCCACAGAGTGTTTCTCCATGAACTCGGACATATCGATCCGCACCATGGCCTCTTCGGTATCGAACAGGAACTCGGCCAGCGCCTTGCACAACTCGGTCTTGCCGACACCGGTCGGGCCAAGAAACATGAATGAACCGCTCGGCCGGTTCGGATCGGACAAACCGGCACGCGAACGACGCACGGCGTTGGCAACCGCAACCACTGCCTCGCTCTGCCCTATCACGCGCTGATGCAGCAGGCTTTCCATTTTCAGCAGCTTTTCACGCTCGCCCTCAAGCATCTTGGAAACCGGGATGCCCGTCCACTTGGAGACAACCTCGGCAATCTCTTCCTCGGTCACTCGGCTGCGCAGCAACTGGTTTTCAGGCTTGCCGTGCTGATCGACCATCTGCAGGCTGCGTTCCAGGTCGGGAATGATCCCGTACTGCAATTCAGCCATGCGGTTCAAATCGCCGCGACGCCTTGCCGCTTCAAGCTCCTGACGTGACTGCTCGATTTTCTGCTGGATCTGTGCCGAGCCGGTGACTTCAGCCTTTTCCGAAGCCCAGATCTCTTCAAGGTCAGCGTACTCACGCTCCATCCGCTCGATATCGAACTGCAGCTTTTCCAGACGCTTGATCGCGGCCTCGTCCTTCTCTTTCTTGAGGGCCTGGGATTCGACTTTCAATTGAATCAGGCGACGCTCAAGACGATCCAGCACTTCGGGCTTGGAGTCGATTTCCATGCGGATGCGGCTGGCGGCTTCGTCGATCAGGTCAATGGCCTTGTCCGGCAACTGGCGATCGGTAATGTAGCGATGGCTCAATTTGGCAGCCGCAATGATCGCACCGTCCGTAATCCCCACCTTGTGGTGAACCTCGTAGCGCTCCTTGAGGCCCCGCAGGATGGCGATCGTGTCTTCCTCGCTCGGTTCTTCCACCAGCACTTTCTGGAAGCGGCGCTCCAGCGCGGCGTCCTTCTCTATATATTGGCGATATTCGTTGAGGGTGGTCGCACCCACGCAATGCAGCTCGCCACGCGCCAGGGCCGGCTTGAGCATATTGCCCGCATCCATCGAGCCTTCGCCTTTGCCGGCGCCGACCATGGTGTGCAGCTCATCGATGAACAGGATGATCTGGCCTTCCTGTTTACTCAGTTCGTTGAGCAGCGACTTCAGGCGCTCCTCGAACTCGCCGCGATATTTGGCACCGGCAATCAGTGCGCCCATGTCCAGCGATAGCAGGCGCTTGCCTTTGAGGCCGTCGGGAACCTCGCCATTGATGATGCGCTGCGCCAGCCCTTCGGCGATGGCGGTCTTGCCTACGCCAGGCTCACCGATCAGTACCGGGTTGTTCTTGGTCCGCCGCTGCAGGACCTGAATGGTCCGGCGAATTTCATCGTCGCGACCGATTACCGGATCCAGCTTGCCTTCTTCGGCACGCTTGGTCAGGTCGACGGTGTACTTGTCCAGAGCCTGACGCGACTCTTCGACGTTCGGGTCATTGACCGCACCGCCGCCACGCAGGTTATTGATGGCATTCTCAAGCGCTTTCTTGCTCACGCCCTGGCCAAGCAGCAACTTGCCAAGCTTGCTGTTCTCGTCCATGGCGGCAAGCAGCACCAGCTCACTGGAAATGAACTGGTCACCTTTCTGCTGGGCCAGACGATCCGCCTGATTGAGCAGACGCGCCAGATCCTGGGACATGTTGACGTCGCCGGTAGGGTTCTGGATTTTCGGCAGATGGTCGAGCTCTTTGCTCAACTCTTTGCGCAGGCTGCTGATGTCAAAGCCGACCTGCAGCAATAAAGGCTTGATGGAGCCGCCTTGCTGTTCGAGCAAGGCCTGCATCAAGTGCGCGGGCTCAATGGCGGGATGATCCATCCCGACAGCCAGCGACTGGGAGTCTGATAAAGCCAATTGCAACTTGCTGGTCAATCTATCGATACGCATTAGTCACCTTCCTTCAAAGCAGGCCGGAGCAATGAACACACCTATAACGAAAACCTGCTGGATAGTCAGTTAGATGCGGACGATTCTGCGGGTTTCAAGCTCGACTTGATTGATGCCTGTCAGCCTGGCGCTGAAGCTGAGCACTGGATAGCGCGAGATCAGGCGTGATCCATCCAGATCAGCGAGGCAAAACGCCCAGTGCTGGCGCTACGGCGGTAGGAAAAGAAACGTGGGTCAGTGAACGTATCAAACCCGCCACCATAGACTGATGAAACACCATAGGCGGCCAGTCGCAAACGCGCAAGGCAGTAGATATCGGCCATGAAGCGCCCGGCATTGGCGCTGGGAATAAAGGCCTCGGCCGTTTGCGGATGAGTCGCCATGAAGGTTTCGCGAACCTCCGGGCCGACCTCGAAAGAAGCCTGGCCAATCGCGGGGCCGAGCCAGACCAGGATTTCCTCGGGAGCAACCTGTAGACTGCTGGCCGTCGCTTCCAGCACGCCCGCCGCAAGCCCGCGCCAGCCCGCATGTGCGGCGGCGACACGTGTGCCGGCGCGATTACAGTACAGAGCCGGCAGGCAATCGGCGGTCATGATGGTGCAAGCCACGCCCGGTGTACCGGTCCAGCTTGCGTCGGCTTCGACAGTCGCGCCAGGATCAGCGTGGGCCACCACAACGCCGTGTACCTGGCGTAACCAGGCCGACTGCACACCCAGTTGCGAGGACAGATGCTGACGATTGCTGGCGACCGCTTGCGGATTGTCACCGACGTGATCGCCCAGATTGAAGCTGTCGAACGGAGCCTGGCTGACTCCGCCCGAGCGGGTGGTGATACAGGACCTGACCTGCGCAGGCGCAGGCCAGTCTGGAATCAGCCAGTCACTCACCCGATGAAGGCCTCACGGTCCTGCTTGAGCAACGACAGCAGCCAGACGAAATCGTCAGGCAACGGCGACTCCCAGCTCATGCGCTTGCCGGTGAGCGGATGATCCAGCTCCAGGAAACGCGCATGCAGGGCCTGACGCGGAAAGGTCTTCAGCGATTCGACCATGGTCTGGCTGGCTGCTGGCGGAATGCGGAAGCGACCACCGTAGGCCGGATCGCCGACCAGCGGATAGTTGATGTGCGCCATGTGTACGCGGATCTGGTGCGTACGGCCGGTTTCCAGCTTGACCCGCACATGTGTGTGCGAGCGGAAGCGTTCGAGCACCCGGTAATGACTGACCGCCTGCTTGCCGCCTTCCATCACTGCCATGCGTTGCCGCTGCTGGCCGTGACGACCGATCGGCGCATCGATCTTGCCGCCAGCGGTGACGACACCGATGACGATGCATTCATAGATGCGGCTGACACTGCGGTTCTGCAGTTGCGTCACCAGCTGGGTCTGCGCCTGGATGGTCTTGGCGACCACCATCAGGCCCGTTGTGTCCTTGTCCAGACGATGCACGATACCGGCGCGCGGCACGTTGATGATGTCCGGGACATGGTGCAACAGGGCATTGAGCAAGGTGCCGTCGGCATGACCTGCGGCGGGATGCACCACAAGGCCTGAAGGCTTGTTGATCACCAGGATCTGGTCGTCTTCGTAGACGATATCCAGTTCGATATCCTGGGCAACCCACTCACCCTGCGCCTCCTGCTCGGCAATCAGTTGCAGGACCGAACCGCCGTGCACGATGTCGCGCGGGCGCAGGACACCGCCGTCCACAGTCAGGCGGCCGTCCTTGATCCAGGCGGAAAGGCGCGAGCGCGAGTGCTCGGAGAATAATTGTGCGGCGACTTGATCGAGGCGTTGACCGCCCAATTCGGACGGCACCTCTGCGCGAAGTTCTATATTTTCGGACATGGCCAGACTAGAAGGCGCGGCTAGCCTTTGGTTTCGGCAGCGCGCTTGTGGTTAAATACGGCGTCTTTTGCCCCGCGGGTCTTGCGGGGCGTTCATCATAACAGGACGGCCACGCCCAAGACAGCAGGCCGTTATAGGGACGCAAGCCGCCATGCAAGTGAAACACCTGCTGCTGATCGCCATCCTCGCACTGACTGCGGCCTGTTCGTCGAAGGAAGTCATCGACGAGAACCTCAGTGAAGTCGAGCTGTACCAGCAGGCGCAGGCCGACCTGGACAACAATAGCTACAACAGCGCCACCGAGAAGCTCAAGGCGCTGGAGTCACGCTACCCGTTCGGGCGCTATGCCGATCAGGCACAACTCGAACTCATCTACTCGAACTACAAGAACAGTGAGCCCGAAGCTGCCAAATCCGCAGCCGAGCGTTTCATTCGCCTGCACCCGCAGCATCCGAACGTCGATTACGCCTACTACATGAAAGGCCTGACCTCCTTCGACCAGGACGTCGGCCTGCTGGCGCGTTTCCTGCCGCTGGACCAGACCAAGCGTGACCCTGGCGCAGCGCGTGACTCGTTCAACGAGTTCGCCCAGCTGACCAGCCGCTACCCGAACAGCCGTTATTCGCCGGACGCCAAGCAGCGCATGATTTACCTGCGCAACCTGCTGGCCGCGTACGAGATTCACGTAGCCGACTACTACCTGACCCGTCAGGCCTATGTCGCCGCCGCCAACCGTGGCCGCTACGTGGTGGAAAACTTCCAGGAAACGCCTTCGGTCGGTGACGGCCTTGCGGTAATGGTCGAGTCCTATCAGCGTCTGCACCTCGACGAACTGGCAGCGACCAGCCTCGAAGTCCTGAAGACCAACTACCCGAACCACCCGCAACTGGCTGACGGTCAGTTCACCCCGCGTCAGGCCGAAGCCGACAACCGTTCGTGGCTGTCCAAAGCGACGCTGGGCCTGATCAACGGCAGCGCCCCACTGCCACCGGGCGAAACCCGCGCCAACCAGGACATCCAGAAACAGTACCAGGATGCCAAGGACGCCATTCCGAAAGAGTTGCTGCCGGAAAACCAGGCGGAACTGGACGAACAGGCCAGGGAAGCTGAAGAAGCCAAGGGCAACAAGAGCCGTTCCTGGTTCAGCTACATGACCTTTGGCATGTTCGACTAAGACCAGCGCCATACCCCAGGAGCGAATTCATTCGCNNNTGAATTCGCTCCTGCACACCGATATGCCACGACTCATTCCCCTCTGTCCGCCCGCCTTCTCCTTGGCTACACTGCTGACTCTTCAATCACCAAGCTGGTAGTCATGATTCGCTTAATTATGTGGCTCGCATTGATCGCGGCAGCGGTGTGGTTCATCAAGCGCCTGCTCAACCCGCCTGCCCCACGAAAACGCGCCGAGCCACCGGAAGTCGAGGCTTCTCCGATGGTACGTTGCGCCCATTGTGGCGTTCATCTTCCTCGTGACCGTGCATTGAGCCAGGAACAACAATGGTATTGCAGCGAAGCGCACAGGCTAGAAGGCCCAGCGACTCGTGACCGCTGAAACGCTGTCGCTCGGCAGCCCCCAAGCGCAACGGATCCTGCGGCTCTATCACCTGTATCGACTGACCATTGGCATCGTGCTGGTGCTGCTGGTTTCCAGCGATCTGGACACCGAACTGCTGCAACTGGCCAACCTGGATCTGTTTCGGGCTGGCTGCTGGCTGTATCTGGTGTTCAATATTCTGGTTGCCGTGCTGCTTGAGCGCCCTCGCCATAAAGTCCAGCTCTTCAGCCTGGCGATAACCGATGCGGTGATGCTCTCAGGGCTGTTCTATGCCGCGGGCGGCACCTCCAGCGGCATCGGCAACCTGCTGATTGCTTCCGTCGCCATCAGCAACGTCCTGTTGCGTGGTCGACTTGGCCTGCTGATCGCCGCCGTTTCGGCCATCGGCATCATTTACCTGACGTTCTACATCAGCTTCATCAGCCCGCTGGCTTCAAACGACTATCTCCAGGCCAGTACACTGGGGGCGCTGTGCTTTGCCGCCGCCATGCTGGTACAGGCACTGACCGCGCGCATGCATGTGAGCGAAGTGCTGGCCGAACAGCGGGCTGCCGATGTCGACCAGCTCGAAGAACTCAATGCCCTGATCCTGCAACGCATGCGCACCGGCATCCTGGTACTCGACTCGCGTCGCCAGGTTCTGCTGGCCAATCAGGGCGCATTGAGTTTGCTGGGACACGAACAACTGGTGGGGCAGGTCATCGATCAATACTCGCCACAACTGGTGGATCGCCTGCGGCAATGGCTGATCAATCCGATCATGGCCCCGCGCAGCATCTCGACCTCAAGCATTGGTCCGATCCTGCAACCGAGCTTTGCCGCACTCAATCGCGGCGACCAGCGCCAGACCCTGATTTTCCTCGAAGACCTCTCACAGATCGCCCATCAGGCCCAACAGCTCAAACTCGCCGCGCTGGGCCGCCTGACCGCCGGCATCGCCCATGAAATTCGCAACCCGCTGGGCGCCGTCAGCCACGCCGCGCAATTGCTCAACGAGTCGGAAGAACTGTCAGCACCGGATCGGCGGCTTGGGCAGATCATTCACGATCAGTCACGGCGCATCAATGCGGTCATCGAAAACGTCCTGCAACTGTCCAGGCGCCGCGAAACCGAAGCCGAGCTGCTTGATCTGCGGATCTGGCTGGAGAATTTCGTCGCAGATTTTCGCAGCTCTGCACCTGCCCGCCAGTTGGCCCATACCGAGATTGGCCAGGGCATGCTCACCACGCGCATGGACCCGGAGCAACTGCATCAAGTGCTGACCAATCTGCTGCACAACGGCTTGCGCTACAGCGGCAAGCAACATGAAACGGCCCAGGTCTGGCTGAAACTGTTCCATAACCCGGAAAACGACCTGCCAACCCTGGAAGTGCTGGATGATGGACCGGGCGTAGCCGAACAGCATCTGGGCAAACTCTTCGAGCCGTTTTTCACTACCGAAAGCAAAGGCACTGGCCTTGGCCTCTACCTTTCCCGCGAACTGTGCGAAAGCAATCAGGCGCATCTGGATTACAGCCTTCGCCGTGAAGGCGGTAGCTGCCTGCGTATCACTTTCGCCCACCCGTTCAAGTTGAGCTGAGCATGACTCCACGGCAAAAGATCCTGATAGTCGACGATGAGCCGGACATTCGTGAACTCCTGGAGATCACGCTCGGCCGCATGAAACTCGATACCCGCAGTGCTCGTAATGTGAGCGAGGCACGTGACTGGCTGGCCCGCGAACCTTTCGACATGTGCCTGACCGATATGCGCCTGCCTGACGGCAATGGCCTGGAACTGGTGCAACACATTCAGCAGGCTTACCCCCAGACGCCTGTGGCGATGATCACCGCCCATGGCAGTCTGGATATGGCCATTCATGCACTCAAGGCCGGTGCGTTCGACTTCCTGACCAAGCCGGTGGACCTGAACAGACTGCGCGAACTGGTCAACAGCGCATTGCGCCTGCACCCCGCCGCGCAGACCGAACGCAGCATCGACAGCCGCTTGCTGGGCAACTCGCCGCCGATGCGCGCCCTGCGCAAGCAAATCGACAAACTGGCGCGCAGCCAGGCGCCGATCTATATCAGCGGCGAGTCGGGGAGCGGCAAGGAACTGGTAGCGCGCCTGATCCACGAACAGGGTCCGCGTATCGACAAACCCTTCGTGCCGGTCAATTGCGGTGCGATTCCATCCGAGTTGATGGAAAGCGAGTTCTTCGGGCATCGCAAAGGCAGTTTCACCGGCGCTCACGAAGACAAGCCCGGCCTGTTTCAGGCCGCCAATAACGGCACGCTGTTTCTTGATGAAGTCGCTGACCTGCCGCTGGCCATGCAGGTAAAACTGCTGCGCGCCATCCAGGAAAAATCGATACGCAGCGTTGGCGGGCAACAGGAGCAGGTCGTGGATGTACGCATTCTATGCGCCACGCACAAGGACTTGAGCGTCGAAGTGGCTGCCGGGCGCTTTCGCCAGGACCTCTATTACCGTCTCAATGTCATCGAGTTACGGGTCCCGCCGTTGCGCGAACGACGCGAAGATATCGACCAGCTTGTCGGCAATGTCCTGCAACGCCTGGCTGCCAACTGCGGTCAGGCAGCCGCACGTCTTCATCCCCAGGCGCTGGAAACCCTGAAAGGCTATCGCTTCCCCGGCAATGTGCGCGAACTGGAAAACATGCTGGAGCGCGCCTATACCCTCTGCGAAGACGACGAAATCCACGCCAGCGACCTGCGGCTTGCCGAATCCAGCACGCCTCAGGAAAACGACGGCCCCAATCTGGCCGACATCGACAACCTTGAAGACTATCTGGAAAGCATCGAACGCAAGCTGATCCTCCAGGCGCTGGAAGAAACCCGCTGGAACCGGACTGCAGCGGCACAGCGCTTGAGCCTTTCATTTCGCTCGATGCGTTATCGGTTGAAGAAACTCGGACTCGAATAGGAGCGGACTCATCCGCGAAGACTTCATTTCAGAGGTTATATTCCCTGCGAATGTACCAACCTCTTCGCGAATGAATTGGCTCCCAACGCGTCACCGCAAGGGCGGTTCTAACCGCGAAGGCGATGCTCCGGCGCATAAGGCGCAGGATCGATAATCGGCTCGCGCTCCAGCAGCAGATCCGTCAGCAACTGACAGGATGCGGGCGCCAGTACCAGGCCGTTGCGGTAATGCCCGCAGTTCAACCAAAGCCCGTCGAAGCCGTGCAGCGGGCCGATAAACGGAATACCTTCGGGCGAACCGGGCCGCAATCCGGCCCATTGTGCGACCGGCTCGGCATTTGCCAGCTCGGGAAGCAATTCTGTGGCCGAGGCTTTGAGGCTTTCGAGGGCGGCATCGGTCGGGGTTTTGTCGAATCCCTCATGCTCCAGGGTACTGCCAATCAGGATGTGCCCATCCCGGCGCGGTATCGCGTAACGCCCCTTGGCCAGCACCATGCTCGACAGGAAGTCAGACGCGCACTTGTAGAGAATCATCTGACCCTTGACCGGCTCGACCGGCAACTCCAGGCCGAGGGTCTTGAGCAGCTCACCACTCCAGGCGCCCGCTGCCAGCACAACCCGGTTACCAGGAATGTCACCGGCCGTCGTGCTGACACCCAGAACTCTGGCGCCCTCGCGCACGAAGCCCAGCACCTCGCATTGTTCACGAATCTCGACATTGGGCAGTGCCAGCAGCGCCGCCTTGAGGGACTTCACCAGCCGCGGATTACGCACATTGGCCACATCAGCCATATGAATCGCACGTGAGTAACCCTGCCCCAACACCGGCACCGCGTCATGAACAGCCGACACATCGACACGACTCAGCGGACGCTGCTCGCGGACAGCCCATTCGAGGGCTTCTTTTTCATCGTCCAGATCCAGCCAGTACAAACCGGTCCTGTGCACTTCAGGATCAATACCTGTGCGGGCGAACAGCCGCTCGGCCAGATGCGGATAGAAATCCTGGGACCAGTGCGCCAATGCGGTGACTGCAGGGCTGTAGCGCCACGGATAGAGCGGAGAAACAATCCCGCCCCCCGCCCATGAGGACTCCTGACCGACACCGGAGCGATCAAGCAACACGACACTGGCCACTTCGGCGGCGAGGTTAAAGGCGGTCAACAACCCGATAACACCGCCACCGACGATCACTACATGTTGCTTGTGCATTTTGCTCTCTAGGTAAAGGAAAAGAGGTCAGCGCCCCCAGCAGTCTTTAGTGGTCACGCCGCTGGTAGCACCTGTGTTGCTGAGCGCCCCGGTGTTCTTGATGACAAAACTGCCGCATTTATCACCGCTCATGAGCGTGCCGGAGAGAGGCGAAGCGGTCAACGTGAAGTCTGTCGCAGTCAGAGCAGGCTCAATCCTGTAATAGTTATTACCCCCACTCAGCCCCTGCGCACCGGCATAGGTGCCATTTCGTGAAAAGAACCGCTCCAGTGACTGGGTCTGCTCCGAGAGCAGACTGGCAATTGCCGAGCGCTGGCTACGTTTCGTGTATTCGACATAGCTGGGATAAGCCACGGCCGCCAGAATACCGACAATCGCCACGACGATCATGAGTTCGATCAAGGTAAAGCCCCGGGATACTGCTCGCATTAATCACCTTCCCTACTGGATTTGTCGCCACATGATGCGCTGGAAGACGTTGGCACTTCCGCCTTTCTCAAGCAACCTGATCGGTGCACCGCCACTGGAGTCGATCACGTACTTGTTGTCGTTGTTGCCGTTGGTACCGGCCACGATGGAGGCAACCACCGGAATCCCCGTCCCGATACCAAGCCCGGCAACGAACATGTCGGAGCTGTTGATATCGTTGTCGCCATTGGTGTCGAGCACTTGATAATTGAGCATGCTGCCCGTGGCTGGATCAAGCTCGAACACACGACCCGTACCAGTACTTTCACAGGGATCAGTAGAGTTCACTGAAGCCGTCGTGAAAATGATACGACCACGCGAAGTCTGTGCCGGATAGATGATCCGCTCCCCAAGATAAGGGGCCGCAGTTGCCAACGGCAGATACCAGCCCTTTTTGACGAGCCAGTCCACATCATTACGGGTAGAGGTGAAATAGGTCCTGCCATTACTGGTAACGGAGCCATTGATCGCCTGCGCCTGCAGGTTGCTCTCTACGATATTGCCTGTCTCATTATCCCAGATGGCGTAGAAATCCTGCAGTGCGCTGGTCTGTTTGTCGGTCGCTTCACTGAATTTCCCGGTACCGAAATACACAAGCTTGCCGCTATTCTGGTTCGGGTGGTCTAGCAGCAACGGCTGGACCGTAATGGGCTGATTCGCACCTCTTGGCGCAGTGAACAAGGGCGAACCATTGAATGCAACCCTCCAGCTGGAAGCCGCACCACCACTCATGTCGAACTTCCAGAGACGTCCCTTTAGATCGCCTGCATAGGCAGCCTGAACGATATTCTGCGAATTGACCCGAAGTTTGACCGAGGACAGACCATTGTCCGTTTCATTACCGATGACGGGGGTAGGAATTTCTGCAATAAACTCTCCCGTATTGGCATTGAGTACAAACAGAGAAGCCCTGCCGGTAAAACTGCCATAACCATTGCCTACCACAACAATATTGGTGCCATTGGCCATACGTGCCACATCAGGCTTGGAATAGCTATAACCCAGGTTATTGAAACGGTTATTGGTATCCGAGGTGTCGGGGGCCTTGACTTCCCACAGGGCCTCCACAGTATTGTTACTCGGTCCTTCAAAAAGCTTGATTGCGAAAAACGCCTTGCCGCCAGCGCCGAGTCCCGAGAACGCGACAGTGCGCCATCTCGAGTTCGAGCCTGCCTGGGTATCGAATACACCGATCTGGCCATCGACCGTGAACCTGTGAGCTCCTGAACCATAGTTGGCAGCAGATATGGTCGCCTGGGCGTTCAATGCGGTAGATGGCATGTAGGCATAGCGCCTTGCGCCGCTCCTGGCATTGATAACATTGAAGAAACCATCATTGGCATTGGCCAGCAGGCTATAGCTCATACTGCTGGCCTTATCGGCCAGATAGCTGATGTAACTGTTGTCCCCCACCAGATCAGTCGCCGTCTTTTCGGTGGGCAACCCCGCCCCTAGCGTGGAGTTGATCACATCGCCCAAAAGCCGCGTACGCGTACGAAGTTTGGCATTCGCATTTCCTTTGGACCAGGCGATAACCTCCAGCGCCGTCACGCCTGTAGGCAAGGTCGCAGTGAATGCGAGCTGTTGTGCCGGACTGAAGTTAGCGAAATCCAGGGTGATTCGTGCGGGAGCAACACCCGTGCTCCCCGTATTCCAGGACTCGAAAACAGGTGCGGTAGAACCGCTGATAATCGTGGTATCCGTAGTCCATACCTGGTTACCCACTACTCCGGTCGTAGCGTTGAGCTCAAAGGCCTTGATCGTGCCATGCCAGTCGGTGGGGTCATAAAGCGTCTGATAAAACTGGGTACCGGCCTCGAGCGTTGAAGAACTTGATACGCCACCGCCACCGGAGCCCGCCTTGGCGTAGATATCGCTCAAGGCAAGGTTGAACGCCGTATTCAAACCAGCACTGTCATTAGCCTGGTAATATTTGCCATGACCATGACTATCGTTAGCCGCATCAATGAGCATCTGGTTATCAAGCGTAAAACCAATGGTGTATGTGCTCATATTCTGAATCTGGAACCCGGCATTATCCCAACTTTTACCGGTCAAATCACCACTGGAGGAAGTGGCGTCTGTGCGCATATCAATGTCATAGGCAAACTTGGCGACATCATCCAGATAGAGCGTATCCCCTTCATTCCTTGGATTGACCTTGGGACCATCGTTATTGTTACCATCCCAGTTAGGCAATCTGTTATTTGTATCATCGATATCGCTGATTTTTTCCATCTCGTCATAAGTGGGCAAACCATCCGTCAATACTACGCCGTAGTTCTTCTGGCAACGGTATTGAATCGGACTTGTAAAGGTCCTGGGAGAGTTGGTGTATGACGGAAAAGGCGTCAGCCCCCGAAAATAGCGGGTGACCTGATAATAGGTTTCGGCAAGCGGAGTATTGGCCTCTGCAGTCAGTGCCGAAATTGCAGCGCGAAGATTCCTGTAGTTGGTATCGGCAACCGCCTGAGTCACGCCTGGCTGGTAGGTCGTAGCCGGGACAGGCGACAAGTCGGCTATCGGCTGCTTGATATTGCCCCCAGGTCCTGGATCGTTACTGTTGGGCGGATTGTAAGTCGCCAGCCCGATGCGCAATGACCGGTTGGCATCGACCAGTCCCAATGCTACAGAAATGGCAGACGTCAAACGGCTTTCAGTAGGTATATTTGCCACACTTCTACCAGCATTGACTTGCGACACAAGATAAGACAGATAAGCGCCTGGATAACGTGTATTCCCAGACCTCGCTGGATCAGGTAACGATATGCAGGTTACCAAAGTAGTGCTTCTGTAAAAACCATACCCGCTATTACAACCGTCCGTACTCAAACTACCTACCGTCACATAATCAGACGGCCCAGTATTGATTTGTGTTCCTCTTGAATAAGTACCACAAAAGAAGAGAAAACAGTTGGACTGAGACTCATTAATAACGGGCCATGAAGCCGACGCATTAAACCCCGAATCAAAAATGATCGTATCCATACTGCCGGAGTTATCCACTTGCAGCATGACATTGGGCGTGACGGCAGAAGCACTCAACAACGGCACCTGCGCTGGAGTAAACGCATAAACCGGTGCAGCCAGATAAAGCCCCGCCAAGGCACCGTATACATACTTCAAACCACCACGAAGCGCCTTAGCAATTGGCATAAATACTCTCCAGCACGGTTCTCGAAGTGCCTTGAATAGCCACTGACGTGACACGGTAAAGCGTGACGCTACCGGTACAGGTGGGTGGGCGTTTTATGGGGGTTGCGGTGGTTCCCAGGTTCTGAATGCCATAAAAACCGCCAGACACTGCAACCCAGCTCACACCGGATGTGCCATTGGTGCCAGCCGCAGTAAGGGTGGTGGATTCCGCTGGAGGGGCGCAGGTCGTGTTATTGGTGCATTTGGTTGAAGTGAAGCCCACCACCTGAATGGCCGACTCGCCAAGCCGCAATGCGGCTTCAGCCTTCTGGAAGGACTGGTTACGCACCGCAACGCTGCCCGCCATCTTTTCCTGCAAAGTGGCGTTCTGCATGGAGGAAATCCCCAGCAAGGTCAGGAGCAAAAGAAATACCAGACTGACCAGCAACACCATTCCGCCTTGTCGGACCGGGAATGTCGGCATGCTGCAAAACCGCTTTGTCTTCATTGCATACGGCCCTTTCAAAAACGATTACGCAGGTAGGCAACCACGTTGTATTGCTGGGGCCTGACCCGCCCGTCCGGGTCTTCGAGAGTCAGGCCGATCCGCACACTGCGTATATCGGCAGCGTTGGCAGCGGTAATAGTGCTGGTATAGGACAAGGGGCTGCCCGCCATGCCAAAGGAAACCGCAAAAGCACTGACGTTTTGCAGCAGCGGCTGCGCAGTCCCGCCGGTACCAAACTTGACCGTCAGGTTCTTGCCGGTGAGGGTGTAGACCAGTTGACGCATCGGGAATGCCGTCTGCCCTGCGGCCGGAGCTTTCGCGCCAGCGTAGAGCTGCGTTGTGATCTGACAGTCGGAAACAATGGTCCAGGTCGGAGAACTGCCGGTGGTGCCGATGTCGGAGGTCACCAGGGTCAAGGTATTGTTGGCGTTATCCCACAGGATCGGATTGTCGAGTGCGGCAGGCCATGGAATGGCCGGAGATACGGGCACATAGTTGCTGAAACTCAGACAGCCATACATGCCCGTCATGCGCAGTTCCTGCATCAGCTTGCTCAGCACGAAGCGCGCATCCTCCTGCATGCGGGCTGCAGCATTCTGGGTCAGGAACGTGCCTCTGGAGGCTGTGAATATCTGGATGATGCCCATGCTGACCACCAGCCCCAGCACCAGGGCCACCATGATTTCAATCAGGCCAAAACCTCTGGAAGATCTTTTCATGGGTTCACTCCGATCCGTGAGGTCAGGGTGAAGGTTTGCATGTTGCTGCTTGCAGCAGCATTGCCGGAAGCCACGGCGCTGGCTCCGGCGGCGCGGGTATCGTCCCAGGAAATGGTGATGGTGACGGACGGAGGTGCACTGACATCGATACTGCCGGTCGCGGTCGAGCCTGCAAAACTGGTGATGTTGGTCTTGAAATCATAAAGGTCCTGATCCCGGGCCCTGTTCAGATTCGCTGCAGGAGCCGCCGTCAGATTCGCCAGCGCGTAAGTCGCCAGTACATTGGTTGTACCGTTGGCAACCGCATTACCATCCACGTTCGCGCGGATGCGATCCATCATGTCGTAGGCAATGAAGCTCGCCTGACTGGTCATGGTAGAACTGTCGGTGTACCTGAGGGCATTGAGCTGGATCGCCGCAGCGCCTAGCAGCCCAATGGCGAGTATCAGGACCGAAACCAGCACCTCGATCAATGTCATGCCGGTCTGGCGATAGCGGGTTCCATCAAGCATCAGCAACTTCCACCCAGAATGATTCGGCCCGTCAAACAGATATTCATGGTCTTGGTAACCGAACCCCGCGTATAGGTCATGGCCACCGCAGACGCTGGAGTCGCAAGACCGCCCAGATTGTTGAATTCAATGCCTGTCACGTCAGTCGCCGTCAAAGTACCCCCACTGCTCATCGCCGAGACCGTACGCAGTACCGTCGGGGAAGACCCCGTATCGGAAGCCAGATAGACCCGCAACTCGGTGTTCCACGCAGTACCGCTGGTAGGCGCAATACGTACTGTCACACCCCGGTTTATCGCCTCCAGACGTGCATAGTTGAGCGCCCGCTGCAAATCGTTGAGCTCGGTATCCACCTTGTTGTTCTGGATCGTGCTGGTGAAGCTCGGCACGGCAATAGCGGCCACGACGCCGATCAAGGACACAGTGACTAACAATTCTATGAGGCTGAAGCCCTTGGACATATAACGCATTGGGTGTCTCCTAGACGTTACGACTATAAGGCAGCAGCGATGCCTGAAAATATCCAGCAGGATATACGGTTGTTTTGCGATGACGAATGCCCGGATGGCGTTTGGAACAAGGTTCTTCAGGGAGGAAAAAACAATGAAGCATGCTGGATTTACGTTAGTCGAGCTACTGATCGTGGTGGCACTTGTAGCCATTCTTGCCAATGTCGCCAGTCCGGCACTGGGCGAACTGATCGATGCCAACCGCAGGCTTGCTGCCGCACAGGAACTCGCCAGCGGCATACGCTCGGCACGGGTTGCAGCCATCACCCGCAATCAGGTGGTGACCATTCATGCCATAGAAGGTGACTGGAGCAACGGTTGGCGGATTATCTCCGACCTGAAAGGCAACGGCCCGGATGACAGCGATACGGTACTGGTCGAGCGGGCCATTGATGGAAAAACGCGGATTGTGGGCAACAGCAAGGTCGCAGAGCACATCAGTTTCACAGGCCTTGGCGGCCTGAGAAAGACCGCCAACGGCACCTTGAACATTTGCGCCAGAACCGAGCCGGTCAGCCACTATCGGGTGATTGTGGCCATTACCGGCAGAGTCCGGATCGACGATGACAAGATAACGACAGATATCTGTTCCTGAGCCGCCTTCAAAGCACAGACTTGACGCGCAACTCCTTGGGAACCGAGAACGTGATGTTCTCTTCGCGGCCGGAAAGCTCATCCGCGCCGGTCGCGCCCCAGGCCTGCAACTGCTGAATCACGCCGCGTACCAGCACTTCCGGCGCCGACGCACCGGCAGTGATGCCAATGCGCTCAATACCGTCGAACCAACTGCGCTGCATGTCCTCGGCTCCGTCGATCAGATAGGCCGGGGTCGACATGCGCTCGGCCAGCTCGCGCAGGCGGTTGGAGTTGGAGCTGTTCGGGCTGCCCACCACCAACACCACATCGCACTCATCGGCCAATTGCTTGACCGCATCCTGACGGTTTTGCGTGGCGTAGCAGATATCGTCCTTGCGCGGCCCGCCGATAGCCGGGAAACGCGAACGCAAAGCATCGATCACCCGACTGGTATCGTCCATCGACAAGGTGGTCTGGGTGACGAAAGCCAGGGCATCCGGATTGCGCACCTGCAGGTTGGCGACATCTTCCTCGTCTTCCACCAGGTAAATCGCACCGCCATTACTGGCGTCGTACTGGCCCATGGTGCCTTCGACTTCCGGGTGGCCTTCATGACCGATGAGGATGCATTCGCGGCCATCACGGCTGTAGCGGGCCACTTCGATATGCACCTTGGTCACCAGCGGGCAGGTTGCATCGAAGACTTTCAGGCCACGGCCTGCCGCTTCGGCACGCACCGCCTGGGAAACACCGTGGGCACTGAAGATGACGATCACGTCATCCGGCACCTGATCCAGCTCTTCGACGAAGATCGCGCCACGAGCGCGCAGGTCTTCGACGACAAATTTGTTGTGAACGACTTCATGACGCACGTAGATCGGCGGACCAAACACTTCCAGGGCGCGATTGACGATTTCGATCGCGCGATCCACACCGGCGCAGAAGCCACGGGGGTTGGCGAGTTTGATTTGCATGCTGTGCCTCGTATTCACGTGCGGAACAGCCCGGCCGGAGCCGGGCCTGATGCCTGGCTCAGGAAGCCAGGATCGCCTTGACCTCGAAGATTTGCACTTCAAAGTTCAGTGTCTTGCCAGCCAGGGGATGATTGAAATCGATGGTGACCTGCTCATCATCGAACTTCTTCACCACGCCCGGTAGTTCAGTATTGGCCGCATCGTTGAAGATCACCAGCAATCCTTCGGACAGTTCCATATCCTGGAACTGCGAACGCGGAATGATCTGCACGTTTTGCGGGTTGGGCTGACCAAAAGCGTTTTCCGGCGGAATCTGGACGGTTTTGCGGTCTCCTGCCTTGAAGCCGAAGATAGCAGCTTCAAAACCGGGCAACAGGTTGCCATCACCCACCTTGAACGTGGCCGGAGCCTTTTCAAAGGTGCTGTCCACCGTATCGCCGTTTTCCAGGTGCAAGGCAAAATGCAGAGTGACTTCGGTATTCTGGCCGATGCGCAGTTCAGTCATGAACAGGCTCCCCCTCTTTCTTGCTCTTGAACATATCCAGCGCCAGCATGATTGCGCCTACAGTAATCGCACTGTCGGCCACATTGAAAGCCGGGAAGTACCAACGGTTCTGCCAGTGCACCAGAATGAAGTCGATGACGTGACCCAGCACGACACGGTCATAAAGGTTACCCAGCGCGCCGCCCAGGACCAGTGCCAGGGCAATCGCCAGCCAGGTGTCATCGCGACCAAGACGCTTGAGCCACACCACCAGCACCGCACTGACGCCAATCGCGATCAGGGCGAACAGCCAGCGCTGCCAGCCTGCGCCGTCAGCCAGGAAGCTGAAGGCTGCGCCTGTGTTGTAGGCAAGAGTCCAGCTGAAGTAATCCGGAATCACGATGATCTGTTGGTACAGGCTCAGCGAGTTCTCGAAGTAATACTTGCTGGCCTGGTCGATGACCAGAACCAGCAGGCTCAACCACAACCAGCTCAAACGACCGAAACGGCCTGTAGCGCCTGAATTAGGCATAGTGACGAACCTCGCCCGCGCCGCTGATGTTATCCACGCAGCGACCACAGATTTCAGGATGCTCAGGGTTCACGCCAACGTCTTCACGGTGATGCCAGCAACGGGCACACTTGGCGTGGCCGGACTTGACCACTTTCAGCTTCAGGCCTGCAACCTCGGTCACCACCGCATCGGCTGGTGCCGACAACAGAGGCGCGACACTGGCCGTGGAAGTGATCAACACGAAGCGCAGTTCATTACTGAGCTTCGACAGGTCGGCAACCAGCGAATCTTCGGCGTACAAGGTCACTTCGGCCTGCAGGTTGCCGCCAATCGCCTTGGCTGCGCGCAGGTTTTCCATTTCCTTGTTGACCGAAGTCTTGACCGCCATGATCCGTTCCCAATAGGCGCGGTCCAGCTCGAAGCCCTCGGGCATTTCGCTCAGGCCTTCGTACCAGGTGTTGAGCATCACGGACTCGTTGCGCTCGCCCGGCAGGAACTGCCACAGCTCGTCGGCGGTGAAGGCCAGGATCGGAGCGATCCAGCGCACCAGCGCTTCGGAGATGTGGAACAGCGCCGTCTGGCACGAGCGACGCGCCTTGCTGTCAGGGGCCGTGGTGTACTGACGGTCCTTGATGATGTCCAGATAGAAGCCGCCCAGCTCCTGCACGCAGAAGTTGTGGATCTTCGAGTAGACGTTCCAGAAGCGGTATTCACCGTAGTGCTCTTGCAACTCGCGCTGCAGCAGCAAGGTGCGGTCCACAGCCCAGCGATCCAGCGCCAGCATGTCTTCAGCAGGCAGCAGGTCGGTGGCCGGGTTGAAACCGGACAGGTTGGAAAGCAGGAAGCGTGCAGTGTTGCGGATCCGGCGATAGGCATCGGCGCTGCGCTGCAGGATCTGCTCGGAAACGGCCATTTCACCCGAATAGTCGGTGGCCGAAACCCACAGGCGCATGATGTCGGCGCCCAGGGTGTCGTTGACCTTCTGCGGCGCGATGACGTTACCCAGCGACTTGGACATCTTGCGGCCGTTTTCGTCGACGGTAAAACCGTGAGTCAACAGTTCGCGGTATGGCGCGTTGTCGTCGATGGCACAGCCAGTCAGCAGCGAGGAATGGAACCAGCCGCGGTGCTGGTCGGAGCCTTCCAGATACAGGTCCGCACGCGGGCCGGTTTCGTGGCCCATCGGGTGCGAACCGCGCAATACGTGCCAGTGAGTGGTGCCGGAGTCGAACCAGACGTCCAGGGTGTCGGAGATCTTGTCGTATTTCGGCGCTTCATCGCCCAGCAGCTCGGCAGCGTCCAGCCTGAACCAGGCTTCGATGCCCTCTTTCTCGACGCGCTGGGCCACTTCTTCCATCAGTTCGACGGTACGTGGGTGCAACTCGCCGCTTTCCTTGTGCAGGAAGAACGGGATCGGCACGCCCCAGTTACGCTGACGGGAGATGCACCAGTCAGGACGGTTGACGATCATGGAGTGCAGACGCGCCTGACCCCAGGCCGGAACGAACCGGGTGTCTTCGATGGCCTTGATCGCACGATCACGCAGGGTTGCACCAGCCACTGGCTGCTTGTCCATGCCGACGAACCATTGCGCAGTGGCGCGGTAGACCAGCGGCGATTTGTGGCGCCAGCAGTGCATGTAGCTGTGGGTGATGGTTTCGGTGTGCATCAGGTTGCCGACTTCAGCCAGCTTGTCGATGATTCCCTGATTGGCCTTGAAGATGAACTGGCCACCAAAGAACTCCAGCGACTCGACATACACGCCGTTGCTCTGCACCGGGCTTAGGATGTCATCGTTGCTCATCCCGTACTGCTTGCAGATATTGAAGTCGTCCATGCCGTAGGCCGGGGCGCTGTGGACCACGCCCGTGCCAGCGCTCAGCTCGACGTATCCGGCCACATAAAGCGGCGACAGACGGTCGTAGAACGGATGACGGAAGTTGATCAGTTCCAGCGTCTGGCCAACCGTCGTGGCGATGACCGAGCCTTCGAGCTTGTAACGCGCCAGGCACGACTCGACCAGCTCTTCAGCCAGGACCAGCAGCCTGTCACCCACATCGACCAGCGCGTAGGTGAACTCCGGATGGACGTTAAGCGCCTGGTTGGCCGGGATGGTCCACGGGGTAGTGGTCCAGATCACGATGGCCGCAGGTTTCGGCAGCGAAGCCAGACCGAAAGCCTCGGCCAGTTTCGCCTCGTCGGCGACCGGGAAGGCGACATCGATGGTTGGCGACTTCTTGTCCTGATATTCGACTTCCGCTTCAGCCAGGGCCGAACCGCAATCGAAGCACCAGTTCACCGGCTTTAGGCCCTTGAACACGAAGCCGCCCTTGACCATTTCGGCCAGCGCACGGATTTCCCCGGCTTCGTTGGCGAAGTTCATGGTCAGGTATGGATTGTCCCAGTCCCCCAGCACACCCAGACGGATGAACTCGGACTTCTGGCCCTCGACCTGCTCGGCAGCATAGGCACGGCACAGCTCGCGGGTCTTGTCGGCGGACAGGTTCTTGCCGTGGGTGACCTCGACTTTATGCTCGATCGGCAGGCCATGGCAGTCCCAGCCCGGAACATAAGGCGCATCGAAGCCCGACAGGGTCTTGGAGCGCACGATCATGTCCTTGAGGATCTTGTTTACGGCGTGACCGATGTGAATATTGCCGTTGGCATAGGGAGGACCGTCGTGCAGGACGAACTTTGGACGATCCTTGCCAATTTCGCGCAGCTTCTGGTACAGGCCAATGCTGTCCCAGCGCTGCAGAGTTTGCGGCTCGCGCTGGGGCAGGCCGGCCTTCATCGGGAAGGCGGTGTCCGGAAGGTTTAGCGTGGCTTTATAATCGGTCATTTCAGGCTCTTGGTTAGCGGTTGACCATGCCAGTGGGCACGGGCGGCGGCGACGTCCGCATTGATCGCCGTCTTGAGCGCCTCCAGTGAGGCAAAACGCTGCTCATCACGCAGCTTGTGGTGGAAAGCCACCGTCAAACGCCGGCCATAGATATCACCGGCAAAATCCAGAAGATGTACCTCAAGGTGGGCACTGCCATCACCTGCCACGGTCGGACGCACGCCGATATTGGCGACCCCCGGCCAGGCCTTGCCATCGATGCTGGTGCTGACCAGGTAAACCCCGCTCAACGGCACACGACGACGCTTGAGTTGCACATTGGCCGTGGGCGTACCCAACTGGCGTGCCAGCTTCTGGCCATGCAGAACCCGTCCGGTAATCTGGAACGGGCGACCGAGCAAACGCTCGGCCAGGGCAAAGTCCGAGGCAGCCAGGGCATTACGCACCTTGGTGCTGCTGACCCGGATACCATCTATCTCAACGGTCTGCGCCGCTTCTACGGTAAAGCCATGGGCATTACCGGCTTGTTGCAGGAAGTCGAAGTCGCCGATGCGGTCGCAACCGAAACGGAAATCGTCGCCCACCTCAAGATGCTGCACTCCCAACCCGTCGATCAGGATTGTCTCGACGAAACTGGCGGCACTCAATTGGCTCAGACGCTGGTTGAAGGACAGGCACAAGACCCGGTCAACACCCTCGGCGCTCAACAGCTCAAGCTTGTCACGCAAGCGGGCCAGCCGTGCCGGTGCCGTCTCGGGAGCAAAGAATTCCCGTGGCTGCGGCTCGAAAATAACCACGCAACTGGGCACGCCCAACTCGACAGCGCGTTCCCGCAGACGCTTCAGGATAGCCTGATGGCCGCGGTGAACACCGTCAAAATTGCCAATCGTGGCGACGCAGCCCCGATGCTGGGGGCGCAGGTTGTGTAGGCCTCTAACCAGCTGCATAACGCACTTCTTGCTCATAAAGTGGCCGATTATAACCACACACGGCCGCGGACGACAGGCGCACGCCAAGACCAGACAACAGTTGTCGGGCCGCAATGCGAAAAACCGACAGCTGCCACGTCAAACCACACCTACATGATTGCCTTGCGGGCGAAATCCCGCAGACGAAACCCCAGTAACAGCAACATGCCGAAATAGACCACCACACCCGCAACGACCAGCGCACCCAGACGCACGAAACGCTCCAGCATCTGGCCCTCGCTCCAGACCGGCATTACCTGCATCAACCCCAACAGCACACCCGACATGACCGCCACGGCAAGCATCAGCTTGAACAGGAACTTCGTCCAGCCAGGTTGCGGCTGGAACAGGTCCTGCCTGCGCAGTTGCCAGAACAGCAGGCCGGCGTTGATGCACGCTCCGACACTGATCGCCAGGGCAAGGCCCGCATGCTGCAACGGCACGATAAACGCCAGGTTGAGCAACTGGGTAACGACAAGGGTGAAGATCGCGATTTTCACCGGCGTACGAATATTCTGCTGAGCATAAAAACCGGGGGCCAGCACCTTGATCAGAATGATCCCCAGCAACCCCACCGAATACGCCACCAGCGCACGCTGGGTCATGGCCGCGTCCAAGGCATCGAACTTGCCATACTGAAACAGGGAAACGGTCAACGGCTCAGCCAAAAGACCCAGCGCCAGCGTACAAGGCAAGACCAATACAAAGCAAAGGCGCAACCCCCAGTCGAGAATCCGCGAGTACTCCTGACGATCCTTGCTGGCGTAGGTTTTCGACAGGATCGGCAACAGGATCGTACCCAGCGCCACACCCAGCACACCGGATGGCAGCTCCATCAAGCGGTCGGCGTAATACATCCACGACACTGAACCGGCGACGAGAAACGAGGCAAAGATCGTGTTGATGATCAGGGATATCTGACTGACGGAAACACCAAGGATGGCAGGCAGCATCTGCCGCATCACACGCCAGACACCCGAATCGCGCAGGTTGAGGCGCGGCAGGACCAGCATGCCGATTTTTTTCAGGTGCGGCAGTTGATACAGCAACTGCAGCAAGCCACCAGCCAGTACCGCCCAGCCCAGCGCCATGACCGGCGGATCGAAATAAGGCGTCAGGAACAGGGCAAAGAAAATCATGCTGACGTTAAGCAGCGTCGGCACGAACGCCGGCACGGAAAAACGGTTCCAGGTATTGAGGATCGCGCCCGCCAGCGATGACAGCGAAATCAGCAATATATAAGGAAAGGTCACCCGCAGCAGATCGGCGGTCAGGGTAAATTTTTCCGGCGAGTCGACAAAACCCGGCGCGGTCGCCCAGATCAGCCAGGGCGCGAAGACAACGCCCAGCAAGGTGACAAATGCCAGCGCCAGCGTGAGCAGGCCGGTGACGTAGGCGACAAAGGTTCGGGTCGCTTCCTCGCCATGCTGGCTCTTGTATTCGGCCAGGATCGGCACAAAAGCCTGGGAAAAGGCCCCTTCGGCAAAGATTCGGCGCAGCAGATTGGGCAGTTTGAAGGCAATGAAAAAGGCATCCGTCGCCATCCCGGCACCGAATGTGCGCGCAATGATGGTATCCCGAATGAAGCCCAAAACCCGGGAAAGCATGGTGATAGAGCTGACGGCGGCTAGTGACTTGAGTAGATTCATTGAAAGAGTTTTATGTCCTGGCCAAAGGATAGGCGCTCACGCCGTCCATTTATGCGATACTTCGCGCCGCAAAAAGCCCGAAGCCAAAGTCCGCGAGTTTACAGGTCGCACGCCGGAAATAAATATCCGGATCATATCGCGACCACTCAGCGGAACACCTCAACCGCCCTTGACAAGCGACAAACTCATCGGCATGATTCGCGGCCTATTTTGTTAGCTATTTCATAAAAGTCTTTCGAGGAGCTCGACGGTGGCCAACACACCTTCCGCCAAAAAACGTGCAAAACAGGCTGAGAAGCGTCGCAGCCACAACGCCAGCCTGCGTTCCATGGTTCGCACCTACATCAAGAATGTAGTCAAAGCCATCGACACAAAAGACGCTGAAAAAGCGCAAGCTGCTTACATTCTGGCTGTTCCTGTTATCGACCGTATGGCCGATAAAGGCATCATCCACAAGAACAAAGCTGCTCGTCATAAAAGCCGCCTGAACGGTCACATCAAGGCTCTGAGCCTTGCTGCTGCCGCGTAAGCGACGCGCTTGTTAAAAAACCGACCCCAGGGTCGGTTTTTTATTGCCCGCAATTTATGCCTTGTGCAGGAGAAAATTCATTCGCGAATGAATTCACCCCTGCATAGACCCCATCAAGGCGTTGTCGCGTGCGGCCACGGCAGGATAGGAATCGCCGTCACCGCATTCTGCGGACTTCCCTCGATGATCCGGTCGCTATAGACCAGATAAACCAGGGTATTGCGCTTCTCATCCAGGAAACGCACCACCTGCATGGTCTTGAAGACCAGCGAAGTGCGCTCCTTGAAAACCTCTTCGCCATCCTTGAGCGGCGGCTGGAAGCGAATCGGCCCGACCTGGCGACAGGCAATTGAAGCCTCGGCGCGATCCTCGGCAAGGCCCAACCCGCCCTTCACGCCGCCCGTCTTGGCGCGAGACAGATAACAGGTCACACCCTCGACCTTGGGATCATCGAAGGCCTCGACCACAATCCGGTCGTTGGGACCGACAAACTTGAACACCGTCGAAACCTGACCAATCTCTTCAGCCGCGGCCAGCGCCGGAACAACCAGCAGCGCCGCCAGAAAAGCCTTCATGACTCGCATCGAACCTTCCTTTTGATGATCCCGAATCAGACGAGAATCAGGTTATCCCGATGAATAAGCTCAGGCTCGGCCATATAGCCAAGCTCACGCACAATGGCATCGGACGACTGACCGATGATCTTCTGCGCCTCGATAGCACTGTAGTTACTCAGGCCGCGAGCGATTTCGCGACCATCCGGCGCCACGCACACAACCATTTCGCCACGACGAAAGCTGCCCTGAACCACTTTTACGCCAACCGGCAGCAAGCTCTTGTGATCACGCACCAGAGCAGCCACAGCCCCCTCATCCAGCACCAGAGTGCCACGAGTCTGCAGATGACCCGCCAGCCACTGTTTGCGTGCAGCAAGCATTTCGCGCTCGGGCGATAGCAACGTACCCAACTGCTCGCCCGCCTTGAGGCGCGCCAGCACTCGCTCGATACGACCGCCAACGATCACGGTATGCGCACCGGATCGTGCCGCCAGACGCGCCGCACGCAGCTTGGTCTGCATGCCACCACGCCCCAGGGCACCGCCCGTACCACCCGCAACCGCATCCAGCGCCGGATCATCGGCACGCGCTTCATAAATGAGCTGCGCGTCCGGGTTGTTGCGCGGATCGGCATCGAACATGCCATCCCGGTCAGTCAGAATGACCAGCAGATCAGCCTCGACCAGGTTGGCCACCAGCGCCGCCAGCGTATCGTTGTCACCAAAACGGATTTCGTCGGTCACAACCGTGTCGTTCTCGTTGATGACCGGTACGACACCCAGCTCGACCAGCGTGCGCAGAGTGCTGCGCGCATTAAGGTAACGCTTGCGATCAGACAGATCGTCATGGGTCAGAAGAATCTGCGCGGTATGCCGGTCATGCTCGGCAAAACTGGACTCCCAGGCCTGCACCAACCCCATCTGACCGATGGCAGCAGCAGCCTGCAGCTCATGCATGGCACTGGGTCGCACCGCCCAGCCCAGACGACTCATGCCGGCAGCGACCGCCCCGGAAGAAACCAGCACCAGCTCGACGCCTGCCTCATGCAGCGCCACCATCTGCTCTACCCACACACCCATGGCCGAGCGATCAAGCCCCTTGCCATCCGCCGTCAGCAGGGCGCTGCCGATCTTCACGACCCAGCGCTGGGCACCCGTCACTTTGCTGCGCATCATCTTCCAACCTTAGCCAGAGAATTTTCTTAATACGGATTCGAGATACAAAAACGCCGCTATCAGTCAGTAGCGGCGTTCAAGTTTACTGCAAGCGATCAGTCTCGGACGTAAATGATTTCCGGACCATCTTCATCGTCCTCATCATCTTCATCCCAATCGTCTTCGCCAATGTCATGCACGCTCTTCACGCCGCTACGACGCAGGGCACGCTGATCGTCCAGCGCCTGCAACTGAGCCCGCGCCTCGTCTTCGATGCGCTGATCCAGTTCGGCCAGCTCTTCGGCATAACCAGGTTCTTCGATCAGGCGCAAGCTGCGCTCTTCAAGATAGCGCATGATGTCGCGAGAGAGCTGTTCGGTACCTTCCTTGGCAATCGCGGAGATCACGTAGACCGGGCCAGTCCACTCCAGGCGATCGATGATTTCCTGCTTGCGAGCCTCATGCTCCTCTTCAAGGATCTGGTCGCACTTGTTCAGCACCAGCCAGCGATCACGCTCAGCCAGCGACGGGCTGAACTTGACCAGCTCATTGACGATCACCTCGGCAGCATCCGGAGCACTGGTTTCATCCAGCGGCGCCATATCAACGAGATGCAGCAACAGGCGAGTACGCGCCAAGTGCTTGAGGAAGCGAATACCCAGGCCAGCACCGTCGGACGCGCCTTCGATCAAACCCGGAATATCGGCAACGACGAAGCTCTTCCAACGGTCGACACTGACCACACCCAGGTTCGGCACCAGAGTGGTGAACGGATAGTCAGCCACTTTTGGCTTGGCGGCGGAAACCGAGCGAATGAAAGTACTTTTACCCGCATTCGGCAAGCCCAGCAGGCCGACGTCAGCCAACACCTTCAGTTCCAGCTTGAGATCACGCTGATCGCCCGGCTTGCCCGGCGTCGTCTGACGCGGAGCGCGGTTGGTGCTGGACTTGAAACGGGTATTGCCCAGACCGTGCCAGCCACCCTGAGCCACGAGCAGGCGCTGGCCAGCCTTGGTCAGGTCACCGATGATTTCCTGGGTCGTTGCGTCAATCACAGTCGTTCCGACCGGCACGCGCAGAACCAGCTCTTCACCCTTGCGGCCCGTGCAGTCAGCACTGCCACCATTGGAACCGCGCTCGGCGTCGAAATGGCGGGTATAGCGATAGTCGACCAGCGTGTTGAGGTTTTCGTCGGCGATCATGTAGACCGAACCGCCATCACCACCGTCACCGCCGTTGGGACCACCGTTTTCGATAAACTTTTCGCGACGGAAGCTCATGCAACCGTTGCCGCCGTCACCGGCTTTTACTCGAATGGAAACTTCATCTACAAACTTCATAACGCCACTCCCGTCGCTGGGACGAGCAGAACCACATAAATTACATAAGACTCTTGCAAAGATGAGCGTTGCGATACCGATCAGAAACCAGCGACCCGGAAGGCCCACATCACAACAGCCCGCACAAACAGCTTTGCAAGAGACTCACCAACATCTACAAACAAAAAAGCCCCGTCGCAAGACAGGGCTTTTCAAGCTACTGCGAGATTACGCTGCGGAGACTTCAGTCTTCGGAACGATGCTCACATAGCGACGACCGAAGGCGCCTTTAACCTGAAACTTGATCACGCCTTCCACTTTCGCGAACAGGGTGTGATCTTTACCCATACCAACGCCATAGCCAGCGTGGAATTGGGTGCCGCGCTGACGCACGATGATGTTGCCTGGAACGATAGCCTGGCCGCCATACATCTTCACGCCAAGGCGTTTGGCTTCTGAGTCGCGACCGTTACGGGTACTACCACCAGCTTTTTTGTGTGCCATGAGTCAATTCTCCAAATGAGGATTAGGCTGAATTAAGCCTGAATACCTGTGATTTTGATCTCGGTGTACCACTGGCGGTGGCCCATACGCTTCATGTGGTGCTTACGACGACGGAACTTGATGATGCGAACCTTGTCGTGACGACCTTGCGCAACTACTTCAGCCACGACGGTAGCGCCAGCAACAACTGGAGCACCGATATTGACGTCGTCGCCATTGCCAACCAGCAGGACGCGGTCAAAAGTGACGGATTCGCCAGTAGCGACTTCCAGTTTTTCAATTTTCAGGTATTCACCTGGGGCGACTTTGTACTGCTTGCCACCGGTAACAATTACTGCGTACATGGTATTTCTCCGAAAATCCTGCTCACCCAGCTCTTTATAAGAAGAGTATCGGCTGGCATGGCTGCATCAGGCTGGAACGGCCTGGTTGCAATTGCGTAAGGCAGGTGCTGCCCAGGAAAGTTAGGGTGCGCGATTGTACGCAAGGCAAGGATGGGTTGCAAGGCCCCGGACGGCATACCTTGACATGCCCTACCCTGCAACCTAGCATGCGGCGCAACCTTTCTGGAGCACTTGTCGCTGATGCAACCCCAAGCCTTCTACCGCGCGGTGGCGGACGACTTTAGTGCCGTTGACCTTATCATCAAGAAGCAACTGACGTCGCGCGTACCGCTGGTCTCGAAAATCGGCGATTACATCACGTCAGCCGGCGGAAAACGCCTGCGTCCGCTGCTGGTGCTCCTGTGTGGCAAAGCCCTGGGACGCGAAGGCGACGACCTGCGCCTGCTTGCCGCCACCATCGAATTCCTGCACACCGCCACCCTGCTGCATGACGATGTCGTCGACATGTCCGGCATGCGTCGTGGCCGCTCAACTGCCAATGCACTGTGGGGCAACGCGCCAAGCGTGCTGGTAGGTGACTTCCTGTATTCGCGTTCGTTCGAGATGATGGTCGAACTGGGCTCGATGCCGGTCATGCAAATCCTGTCCAAGGCCACGCGGATCATCGCCGAAGGCGAAGTCCTGCAGCTGTCCAAGATTCGCGACGCCAGCACCACCGAAGAAACCTACATGGAAGTGATTCGCGGCAAGACAGCCATGCTGTTCGAGGCCTCGACCCACAGCGCCGCGGCCCTGTGCAATGCGTCCACAGAACAGAGCGAAGCCCTGCGCACCTTCGGCGATCACCTGGGCGTCGCCTTCCAGCTGGTCGACGACCTGCTCGACTATCGTGGCGACGCGGAAACCCTGGGCAAGAACGTGGGTGACGATCTGGCCGAGGGCAAACCGACCCTGCCATTGATCTACACCATGCGCGAAGGCTCGCCGGAACAGGCGGCCCTGGTCCGCCAGGCCATCCAGAAAGGCGGCCTGGAAGACCTCGAAAGCATCCGCAATGCGGTCGAGAGCGCCGGAGCCCTGGATTACACCGCGCAGCTGGCCCGCGATTACGCTGCCCGCGCCATCGCCTGCCTGGACGCCCTGCCGCCAAGTGAGTACCGCGATGCACTGGTGGAGCTGAGTGAATTCGCGGTCGCCCGCACTCACTGACAGCCGTCCGTCAGCAGCAAAAGAGCCCGTCCCAGTGACGGGCTTTTTTATTGGCCCAGATCAACCACCCGGCAGAAAATGCGAATTAATCTCAAATAGAAGCTTGCTATTATCGTAATAGGAATTATTCTCATCAAATCAAAAGCAGGAGATGGAACATGACTTATTTGATCGATGCATGGCTGGACCGCCCACAGCCCTATCTGAGAATTCTTCACCGCGAGACAGGCGAAGTCTGTGCCGTACTTGAAGAAGAGGCGCTTGAGGAACTACGGGATCAGGGCGACCTGGATGTGCACAGCCTCAGCTCCAGCGAACCCGTGGTGCTCAAGGAACTGGTGCGTAATCTGTTTCTGTTCTGTTATGCGCGGGCATTGCGCCCGGTAGGTGAGTTGCACTGAACATGATTCATTCACGTACTGCTGCTGAACGAATCAAGGCGATTCGTTCAGCAGCCATCTGCACCGATCAGTAATCGATTACAGAACAGCCAGCAGTTCCACGTCGAAAACCAGAACGCTGTGCGGCGCGATGCTGCCGACGCCTTGAGCGCCGTAAGCCAGCTCGCTCGGCACGTACAGGCGCCATTTGCTGCCAGTGTTCATCAGTTGCAGGGCTTCGGTCCAGCCAGCGATCACGCCGCTCACCGGGAATTCGGCAGGCTCGCCACGATCGTAGGAGCTGTCGAAGACAGTGCCGTCGATCAGAGTGCCGTGGTAGTGAGTGCGGACCTGATCTTCACGGGTCGGCTTGGGGCCGTCACCAGCGGTCAGGACTTCAAACTGCAGGCCTGAAGCCAGAGTCGTCACGCCTTCACGCTTGGCGTTTTCAGCCAGGTAAGCCAGACCGGCGCCAGCAGCCTTCTCAGCCTTTTCAGCTGCTTCGGCCTGCATGATTTCACGGATAACCTTGAAGCTGGCGGACATTTCTTCCTGACCAACACGGCTTGGCTGGCCGGCGAACGCATCGCTCAGACCTGCCAGGATGGCTTCCAGGTTGACGCCCGGTGGCGGGTTGTCACGCAGTTGGTCGCCCAGCTGGCGGCCAATGCCGTAGCTGACGCGGGTTTCGTCGGTGGACAGATTGACTTCGGACATGACGCTGCTCCGTAGAGGGACACCCAGGCGGCAAGCAGCGAAAAAATCGCCATTGACCCTGATGCGCCCCGAACCAAAAGGGCAAGCAGCCTAGCACAGATGACCGTAGCGCCCTATCGCAGCAGCGAACTCAGGACCAGGATGAATGAAATGAAATCGGCAGGCGCATGACAGACCGGTCATTGACCGGCATGCCGCACAGCTCGTCATGAACGACCGAATGGACCAGATAGAACGGCACCACCGGCAAGGTCTTGAGCAGGTCACGTGCATGCTCGACCGAACGCAGATGCAGGGTCTTGCCTTCAGGCCCCTTCAACATCCGGGAACCGCCCTCCATGCACACTTCAAGCAGATAGATACCGCCTTCGATGGAAATCAGATTCAGCTCATCGACCCTGCCCGCCTGGGCGTGATCGGTAAATTCCTGAACATTCATGATCGAACCTCGCAGCCGTTCTGGAGAACCGGAACCGTTTTTCTACCTTATCCCGGCGCAAGATGCCAGAAACCAGACCGCCCGCCCCTTTGTTCATTGCTGGACACAGAGGGCAGGCGGCAAGGCATGGAGCAGGCTTCAGTTCTTGGTCAGCTTGTCCAGATAACCCATCGCAAACGCCGAGATCACAAAAGTCATGTGGATGATCACGTACCACATCAGGTACTGCGTCTCGATATTCTTGGCATCCATGAAAACGCGCAGCAGGTGGATGGAGGAAATCGCCACGATAGAGGCCGCGACTTTCATTTTCAGCGACGAGGAGTCCATCGTGCCGAGCCAGTTGAGCTTTTCCTTGTCCTCATCGATGTCCAGCTGGGAAACGAAGTTCTCGTAACCGGAGATCATCACCATGACCAGCAGACCGCCCACCAGCGCCATGTCGATCAGCGACAGCAGGACCAGAATCAGGTCCGACTCGGCAAGAGAGAAGATATTGGGCAGAACGTGGAAGATTTCCTGGAAAAACTTCAGGCCAAGAGCCAGCAACCCAAGGGACAAGCCGAAATAGATGGGCGCCAGTAGCCAGCGCGATGCATACATCGCATTCTCGAAAAAACGTTCCATGGAGACTCGCCAGTGGTTTGAAATGACGGGCGAGTATATCAGCGAGAATCCGAAGCTCTAGTTCTGCGACAAAATGACACAGAAAATCCTTCGTCCGGAATGACGAATATCAACTACAGCCCCGACAGCGTACGACTAGAACGGAAACGAGCGTTGATAACGTGCCAGATCACCGTTGATACGGCGCAGTTCGCTCTGCATGTGCAGCCTCCAGATCGGTACATCGCCGGCACCTTCATAGCCATGCAGCGCAAGGCTTTCAGCGATGGCGAGCAATACCGACTCAGCGGCCAGCAGACCGTTGAACGGTCCTTGGGACTTGATGGCTGAAGGCTGTTCGCCGGACATCCCGGCGGCGAAGAGCAACATCCACATGCCTCCATCGTCGGGAAGAGGCCGGATGACACATTCAATGCGGGTCATCAGCCCCAGGCATTGACGGGTAAGACAGAGGCTACGCGGCATGGCGAGTTCCTCGTTAGCGACAGTATTCGTCTCTCCTGTTCAAGCGAGTGACGCGCCAGTCCATTTGACCACTGTGGTAATCAGACAGAATAGAAGAAAAGTCGCATAACAAAAGCATGCCGGATGAACGGGCTTCGCGAATGAATTCGCCCCCACCGTGACTGTAGGAACGGACTCATCCGCGAAGGAACTATCAGGCCTTCAGTTCAGGCTGCAACTGGGCCGGCTCCTTTTCCAGCTCTTCCTTGAGGTCTTCGTCACTGAGCATTTCCGCGATATCGCGCAGACGCTCGACCACCCGGGCGTTGACGCTGCCTTCAGGAAACTCGCCATTTTCGTCCGGCGTACCGGCGGGTTCGCCCACCAGCAGGCTCAATGCCTCGTCCGCCTGACGCACCGCATACACATGGAACTGCCCGGCGCGCACGGCTTGCAGTACACGTTCATCGAGCATCAGGGTCGCGACGTTGGCCTGGGGAATGATCGCGCCCTGCTCGCCCGTCAGACCACGGGCCTCACAGAGCCTGAAGAAGCCTTCGATCTTCTCGTTGACCCCGCCCACCGCCTGCACTTCACCGAACTGGTTGATCGAGCCGGTGATCGCAAAGCACTGTTTGAGCGGCGTGCGCGAAAGTGCCGAAATCAGGGTGCAGGCTTCGCCAAGCGAAGCGCTGTCGCCATCGACATAACCGTAGGATTGTTCCAGGGCGATACTGGCCGAAATCGCCAGCGGGAATTCCTGCGCGTAACGGCTGCCCAGATAACCGGTGAGGATCATCACGCCCTTGGAGTGAATCGGCTGGCCAAGATTGACCTCACGCTCGATGTCGACAATACCGCTGCCACCGGGATAGACAGTGGCCGAAATACGCGCAGGCACACCGAACGCCGAGTCTCCGACCTCCAGCACTGTCAGCCCGTTGCACTTGCCGACCGCCGCACCGTCGGTGTCGATCAGAATCACGCCGGCCAGCATGTCATCGAGAATCCGCGCCGAGACACGTCCGGTGCGCGTGGCCTTGGCCTTGAGTGCACGCTCGATATGGCCGGCATCGGTCTGCTCTTCATTGGCCAGTTGGCGGATGAAATCGGCCTCGCTGACCAACTGGAACAAATCGCCGATACGCGCCGACAAACGCCCCTGATGCTCGGCCAGGCGCGCGCTGTAGGTCGCCAGACGGGCAACCGCGTCGGCTGTCAAAGGCGCCATGCCTTCTTCCGAAGTACGGGTTTTGAGCAGTTGGGCGAACTGCTCCAGGGTTTCGTCGACCATCGGGATTTCTTCGTCGAAATCCACCAGCACCCGGAACATCTCCTGAAAGTCGGGATCCAGGTCCTGCAAGGTGTAATACAGCGAACGCGCACCAATGATGATGATCTTGACGTTCCACGGGATCACTTGCGGAGTCAGGGTCACTGTCGCCAGACGCCCCATTTCGCCCAGTGGCGATTCCATTTTCAACTTGCGCGATTGCAGGGTGCGCTTGAGCGCGTCCCAGACATACGGCTCGCTGAGCATCTTCTCTGCTTCCAGAATCAGGAAGCCGCCATTGGCGCGATGCAAGGCACCGGGACGCAACTGGCGATACGTGGTGTAGAGCGCACCCTGATCGGTGCTGTATTCGATACGGCCAAACAGGTTGTCGTAGGTCGGATGCGGCTCGAATACCACCGGCGCGCCGCCGCTATGAGTGTGGCCGACCACCAGGCTGGGACAGTACTGCTCTTCCAGCAGCTTGCGCGCCTGAGCATCGGTCTTGCTGTCATCGACCAGTTGCTCGACCACCGTTTTGAGCAGATAGACCTGTACCGCCTGCAGATAGGCACAGACCGCTGCGTTCTCGGCATACTTTTCCGACAGCGGTGCCAGCAGCGGCTGCAGGGTCAGGGTGATGGTTTCCTCGTTCAACTGGCGCAACTGATTACTGGACTCGCGCTTCCACTGGGGCAGGCTGGCCAGCTCTTCGTTGAGACGCTCCTCAAGACCGGAAATATCTTCGTGGAAGCGTTCCCGATCGGCTTCCGGCAATTGCGAGAACTCGGCTTCGTCCAGTGCCTTGCCGTCGGCCATTGGAGTAAAGGCGATATTGGTGCTGTCGCGGTACAGCGCGATGTCCTTTTCCAGTGCCAGACGCTCGATCACGTCCAGGGCCCGGTCATAGCGCTGGTTGAAGGCGCGGTCGATGGCGCTTTTCTTCTGCTGATACGACGGATGCTCGAATACCGCCGGAAAGGTCGCCAGCAGGTTATCGATCAGGACACCGACGTCGGCCATGAAATCCTGGGCACTGCCCGGCGCCAGCTCCAGCGCCTTGGGCTCGCGGGGCTCATCGAAGTTATTGACGTAGACCCAGTCCGACGGGGTCTGCAGGCGCTTGGCCTCGGCCTTGAGATAGCGTTTTACAAACGAGAAGCGGCCCGTGCCAGGCTCACCCATGACAAACACGTTATAACCGGGACGCGGCATCGCGACCCCGAACTGCAAAGCTTCTACGGCTCGTTCCTGGCCGAGGACACCGCGAAAGGGCTCCAGATCATTAGTCGTCGAAAAGCTGAACTGTTCAGCGGAAAACGGGCGTGTCAGCGCTTGTGGCGCTAGACGAAGGCTGGCTGCGACAGAATCGGGCATCAGTGTTCCTTACATCAGGCGGGGCAGATGTCGGCATTCTGGCGCTCGCCAGACAAGACTTGCAAGACAGGAAAAGCCTGAATGTCTTTTAACGCCCGCAAACCGGGGCTGCGCTGCCCCGCAAAACCTGCATGATGCGAATAAATCTGTAATTGACCACGGAACCCTTGGAACCGACCTAAACTCCAAACTGCGCGAATGGTTACAAATAGCCATTTGCCTTGAATGCATCGGTGGGTACGAGAGGTCAGCGCATGCAATACCTGTCGTGCCAAACCGGTTCAAGAACCCCGACCCTGGTTGAACATAAAAGAGAAAAAAGCTATGAAACGGATTCTTCTTGGAACGCTCTTCACCGCAGTCTCTATCAACGCTATGGCACAGGCACCCGGCGGCCCGGATTGTGGCTGGGGCAACATGCTGTTTGAAGGCCAGCGCGGCACTCCTGCTCACTTCCTGGCATCGACCACCAACGGCACTTCCGGTAACGCCACTTTCGGCATGACCTCCGGCACCAATGGTTGCTCCACCAACGGCGCCCTGACTTATGGTGGCAAATCCTGGCTGGCCATGAATGGCATGATGGACGAGCTCTCCAAAGACATGGCAATGGGTCAGGGTGAAGCACTGACTACCTATGCGGTCGTACTGGGCGTTGCACCAGAAGATCGTGCGCATTTCGCCGCAGTCACCCACGAGCATTTCTCGCAGATCTTCAGCAAGGCCGACACGACCGCTGAAGACGTTCACAGCAACACCATCAATGTCCTGAAAAACGATCCGACCCTGGCCAAATACGCAACCCAGGCTTAAAGTCGTTTGCCCGCCCCTTAGCTCCAAGGGGCGGGTTCCCATCTCCTGACAAGTTGCTTTCTATGCTCAAACGTCTTGCGTACCTGGCGCTGTTTGTCTGTGCCCCGTTATCCGCTGCCCCACACCTGAGCGCAGACCGTTTGCAGCAATTGGCCAATGAGCCCTTCTGGCTTTCGCTGGGCCATTACGAGCCCGCCAAGCTGGGTGGCTGGCGCAGTCATGTCGATGACCCCAGATTCTTTCTCTCTGCCGATGGCGCCCACGACCCGAAGGCAGAGCTGAGCGCAACCCTTGACGCCCTTTACAGACCGGTCGGCGACGAGCAGACACACGCCCAGTGCGTGTATCCGTCGCGCACCCGCTGGCTGCGCGACCAGTTGCAACTGACCGACCTGCCCGGCGTCGACTGCAAGGACTTCAAGGCCTGGTTCAAGGATGTCGCCCCGGACAGCACGGTGCTGATCTTCCCGGCAGCCTACCTCAACAGTCCTTCTTCGATGTTCGGCCACACCTTGCTGCGCATCGACCCGGCCAGTGCCAAGACCAGCGGTACGACGCTGCTCAGCTACGCCATCAATTTCGGTGCCTATATCGAAGGCATGGACAACAGCATTCTCTATGCCTGGAAAGGCCTGATGGGTGGCTATCCAGGCCTGTTTGCGCTGGTGCCCTATCAGGAAAAGCTCTCGGAATACCGCAGCCTGGAAAACCGCGACCTGTGGGAATACAAGCTGAACCTGACCACTGCCGAAACCGAACGCATGGTCGAGCATGTCTGGGAACTGAAGCAGATTCGTTTCAGCTATTTCTTTTTCGATGAAAATTGCTCTTACCGCCTGCTGGAGCTGTTGCAGGTGGCGCGACCGGGCCTGAAGCTGACCGGGCAATTCGGCCTTACCGCCATTCCGACCGATACCGTCAAGGCGATCAAGGCAGCCGGGCTGGTGGAAAAAATCGAATACCGCCCTTCTCGCGAGCGTGAATTGCTCAGCCGTGCCGAGCCACTGAGTCAGGACGAGCAGCAGTGGGTGCTGAAAGTCAGCGCCGACCAGACGCAGCTCAAGGACAGTCAGTATCAGGCGCTGCCCAAGGACCGCCGGGCCTTGATCCAGGATGCGGCCTATCGCCTCGAACGCTATCGCGCCAACGGGCTGGAGCGTGATGCCACCCGTTCACAACGCAGCTTCGAGCTGTTGCAGGCCATCAACCAGAACCCGCCCCCGCAACTGGATATCCAGCGACCCGGTCTGCCGGAAGAAGGCCATGAGTCACGAACCTGGCAACTGGGCGCGGGCAGCCGTAATGACCGGGCCTTCGCCGAGTACGGCCTGCGTATGGCATATCACGACCTGAACGACAACGCCTACGGCTTCCCGCTGGGTGCGCAGATCGAGATTCTGCAGCTCAAGTTGCGCCAGTACGAAGGCAATGACTGGCAAGTCCAGCAACTGGATCTGGCCACCATCCGCTCGCTGACGCCACGCACTGACTTGCTCAAGCCCTGGTCATGGCAAGTGACCGGTGGTCTGGAACGGGTACTGGGCAAGCACGGTGATGAAAACCTGGTCAGCCATGTGAATGGCGGCGGCGGTGGGACCTGGCAACTGGGCGATGATGTCCTGGGCTTTGCCTTGGGTACTGTGCGTATCGAGCACAACAATGACTTCGCCGAGTTCGTCTCTCCGGCAGCCGGGTTCAATACCGGAGTGCTGTGGCGCAACCCGCTGGGCAATCTGAGCCTGGAAGCAAAGGGCGATTACTTCATCAATGGCGAAGTGCGGCGCAGCATCAGCCTCAATCAGCAATGGGAACTGTCCCGCAACCTGGGCCTGCGCCTGAGCGCCCAGCGCGAATTCAGCCAGATGTCCACGCCACAGAATGAAGTGATGCTTGAGGTGAAGTGGTATCACTATTGATGATGGCTTTTCGCGAATGAACTGGCTCCTGCACAGGCGAATTCATTCGCGAAAGATGAACACATCTTTTACAAATAACTCACAAGCAGGCCACTACACTCAAGCTACAAGTAGAGGAATCCAAAATGAACCTGCGCTGGGTGTTGTTGTGGCTGGTTGTCGTGCTGACAGGCTGTCAGTCCACCCATGACCAGTTGGTCGCCGAAGGTTATCCACCGGCATTCGCCGACGGCTTTCAGGATGGTTGTGGCAGCGGCAAGGAGGCGGCCGGGGCTTTTACCGGGCTGTTCAAGAAGGATGTGCCCCGCTACCTCAAGGACAAACTCTACGCCGAAGGCTGGAACGACGGGTTCCGTCAGTGCCAGGCGATGGCCGACAGGCGTGACCGGCTTGATCCCGGACAGGTCTGGAATGACCGCGACCGTGACTGGGAGCGGGAAAAGACCCGAAGTGCCGCCAAGGCCTATCGTCCAGATTAAGGTCGCTTCGGGACATTCGACGAAACCAATCAGTTGCGATCATGGCCAAAGCTCCAAACAGGAGGACAAACCATGAGTCGCGCTTTCGTCAATGAAGACAACGCCGCAGCCGAGGCCAGCCAGCCGGTCGAACGCCTGGTCAGTACCCAGCCTAACTACGTCACCGCCCACGGGCTCTTGCTGTTGCAACAGCATGTCAATGAATTGCAGGCACAACACAGTGCACAAACAGCTCAGGGCGACAACGCCGACAAGCAGCGCCTGGCCGATATCGAGCGGGACCTGCGCTATTTCACGCAACGCCTGCAGAGTGCCCAGGTAGTCACGCCGGCCATTTCCACCGAACAGGTGCAGATCGGAAGCTGGGTGACGTTTGCGGATGAGCAAGACAACCGCCAGCGTGTGCAACTGGTCGGCGAGGATCAGGCCAATGCAGCGCAGGGGCTGATCAACTGGAGTTCGCCACTGGGGCGGGCATTGCTGGGGACGCAATTGGGAGATGAGGTGTTATGGAAACGCCCGGCGGGCGATCAGGTCATCGAGATCGTGTTGATCGAACCCGATGACGGCGTAGCCAGTCAGTAGTCTTCGCGGGCAAACGGCGAACCGCCTGCCCGCGAATCCGGTCAGGCCAGCTTCTTGTGCCGTACCCGATGCGGCTGGGCAGCAGCATCGCCCAGGCGTTTCTTGCGATCGGCTTCGTACTCGGTGTAGTTGCCTTCAAAGAAGACCGCTTGCGAGTCGTCTTCGTAAGCCAGGATGTGGGTCGCCACGCGGTCCAGGAACCACCGATCGTGAGAGATCACAATGGCAGCGCCAGGGAAGTCCAGCAGGGCTTCTTCCAGCGAACGCAGGGTTTCCACGTCCAGGTCGTTGGACGGTTCGTCGAGCAGCAGGACGTTGCCGCCCTCTTTCAGGGTCAACGCCAGGTGCAGACGACCGCGCTCACCACCGGAGAGGTCCTTGACGAACTTCTGTTGATCGCCGCCCTTGAAGTTGAAACGGCCCACGTAAGTGCGCGACGGGATCTCGTAGTTGCCGATGCGGATCTGGTCCGAACCATCGGAAATCTGCTGGAACACGGTCTTGCTGCCGTCCAGGTCGTCACGACTCTGATCGACACAGGCCAGTTGCACGGTTTCACCGATTTCGATGCTGCCCGAATCCGGTGCTTCCTTGCCCATCAGCATGCGGAACAGTGTCGATTTACCAGCACCGTTACCACCGATCACGCCGACAATCGCGCCTTTAGGCATGGCAAACGACAGGTTGTCGATCAACACGCGATCGCCATAACCCTTGCTGACGTTCTTGAACTCGATGACCTTGTCACCCAGGCGCGGACCGGCCGGGATGTAGATCTCGTTGGTTTCGCTGCGCTTCTGGAATTCCTGCGATTGCATTTCTTCAAAGCGTTGCAGACGGGCCTTGGACTTGGACTGACGCGCCTTGGCACCTTTGCGAACCCATTCCAGCTCGTCTTTCATGGCCTTTTCATGGGCCGACTGCTGCTTGGATTCCTGGGCCAGACGATCGGACTTGGCTTCCAGCCAGCCCGAATAGTTGCCCTCGTATGGAATGCCCGCGCCGCGGTCGAGTTCCAGAATCCAGCCAGCGACGTTATCCAGGAAGTAACGGTCGTGCGTGATCGCAACCACAGTACCCGGGAAATCGTGCAGGAAGTGCTCCAGCCAGGCGACAGAATCGGCATCCAGGTGGTTGGTCGGTTCGTCGAGCAGCAGCATGTCCGGAGCGGACAGCAGCAGACGGCACAGGGCAACACGACGCTTTTCACCACCGGACAACACGGAAACCTTGGCATCCCAGGCGGGCAGGCGCAGCGCATCGGCGGCGACTTCCAGTTGGCGCTCCAGGTTATGGCCATCGCCAGCCTGCAGGATCGCCTCAAGCTTGGCCTGTTCGGCAGCCAGCTTGTCGAAGTCGGCATCCGGCTCGGCGTATTCGGCGTAGACCTGATCCAGACGGGCCTGAGCGTCCTTGATGACGCTGACCGCTTCCTCGACCACTTCACGGACGGTCTTGTTCGGGTCAAGTTGTGGCTCTTGCGGCAGATAACCCACATTCAACTCGGGCATCGGGCGTGCTTCGCCGTCGAACTCGGTATCGACACCGGCCATGATTTTCAACAGCGTGGACTTGCCCGAGCCGTTGAGACCCAGAACACCGATCTTGGCGCCCGGGAAGAAGGAAAGGGAAATGTTCTTCAGAATCTCACGCTTCGGCGGCACAACTTTGCTCAGCCGATGCATGGTAAAGACGTATTGAGCCATGGAATGAAAACCTAGCGTCTGTGAGGGTGACTGATAAAGCGCGAGCTTTTATTTGTCTATGCTACTTGCCGCCGTGCCATTCAATGCCTTGAATGAAACAGACAGAGAACGGACTTTTGCATCAGGGCAAATATAAAGCTGGGTCGATGTTTGCAAACAGTGGGTTCACTCTTGCAGGAGTCGGGTTACAACGCGCATCGGGCAAAGCTACCCGAATGCGGCCTGTAGGGCAAACGATCCGGGCCCACAGGGCTGGCACTTAGCTACAAGTAAAGGCATGCTAGCCGCCCTTTGGGCGTCGGGCTTATATTGCATAATGCACTCGCTGCTTCAGTCCAGTAGTCAGGAACAACGATTTGCCAACGCCAACGCCCTCAACGCCACTGGAAACAGCCAAGAGCACAACCGTCGTGCCTTTGCGTAGTTCCTTGAAAGGTCTACTGGCAGCGCTGGTGCTACTGATGCTTGCCCTGTTGCTGTGGCAACTGCTTGAACAGTTTCATCAGACCCAGGAACGTCAGCGGCAACGCAGTCTCGACTACAGCAACCAGCTCGCCGATCGCCTGAGCCTGAACATGGCGCTGAGCGCGCAGATCACCATGAACCTGCTCGACGAGGGCACCACGCCGGGCCACGAAGCGCCGAACCAGAAATCGACACTGCAAAGGCTGCGCGAAACCATACCGTCCCTGCGCAGCATCGTCTCGCTGGGGCCTGAAGGTGATGTGACCCGAGACAGTGCCGAAACCACCCTTGACGCCGCATTGCTCAAGAGCGGGCTGGAGCAGGCATCGAATCGACCTTATTACTACACCAACTCCGAAGACGGCTCACAGATCTACATGTTCGTGCGTCAGGCCGAAGGCCACGGCGGCGCTTACTGGGTCGTACGCATGGCGCCCGATGCACTCAAGGCCCTGATACAACAGCCCAGCCAGGACTTTCAGCATCTCTGGCGTCTTGAAAACCGGATTACCCAACGAGTCATCCTGCGCGATGTCTCGATGTCAAACGATACGGGGCATGCCGAAAACGTGCTGCTGCAACCCCTGAACAACAGCGACTGGCAATTGCACGGCCTGTTCGATGCCCACAAGGCACGCCAGGAGCTGCTTGCACCGCTGATTCTCAAATGCATGATCGGCCTGTTGTTTTCGCTCCTGCCACTGGCGGCGATTCTCAGTCTGCGCCGTCGTCAGCGCCAGTTACTGGAAAGCCGCCGTCGTTACCAGAACATTTTTGAAGGTGCGGGCGTCGCCATCTGTGTACTGGACATGTCCGGCCTGCCCGAACAGCTTGAAGCTTTCCAGATCCGCTCCCCGGAAGACTTCGACCACTTTATCGAGACCCAGCCTGGGCTCCTGAAACGGCTGTTGCAGCAATTGCGCATCACCGAGGTCAATCAGGTTGCCCTGAGCCTGCTGAATATCAAATGCGGCGATCAGGCCTGGCAGCAACTGATTGAAGGCGAGTCACGCAAGCGCCCCGGCATCGGCATACAGGTGGTTCATGCGGTCCTGAACCGGCAGCAACGCCTCGAACTGGAAATTCGCCTTACCCAGGAGTCCGGCCAGGACCAGCATCTATGGCTGGTATTGCGCCTGCCTGAAACCCAGTCCGATTACGAAGCGGTCATTCTCAGCATCGGCGATATCACCAGCCGCAAGCAGATCGAGCTGTCATTGCAGGAGCGCGAGCGCTTCTGGTCGGACGTGGTGCGCACCGTGCCGGACCACCTGTACGTCCAGGACGTACTCAGCCAGCGCATGATCTACAGCAACCACCATCTGGGGCAGACGCTGGGTTACAGCAAGAGCGAACTGCACGCCATGGGTGAGTTCTTCTGGGAAATCCTGCTGCACCCGGAAGATGCGCAAAGCTATCAGGACATGCGCTTGCGCCAGCGTCATCACGGCCATAACGAATTGCTGCAATGCGCGCTGCGCTTTCGTGACAAGAACAACACCTGGCGCTGCTTCGACATTCGCGAACAGGCGCTGACGCGGGACAAGGACGATCTGGTGACGCGCATCATCGGTGTTGCCAAGGACATTACCCGGCAGGTCGAGTCCAGCCAATCCCTGCGCGACAGTGAGCAGCGTTACCGGATGCTCGCCGAAAGCATCAGCGATGTGATCTTTTCCACCGACAGGCTGCTTGAAGTCAACTATGTCAGCCCTTCGGTGCACAGCGTACTGGGCTACGGCGCTGACTGGATTATCCAGAATGGCTGGAGCTCGACCGTTGCCAACCCGCAACAACTTTCCGGCTTCTATAACCTGATAGCACGCATCAAGAAAGTGCTCGACAAGCCGCTGGAGCTGGCCAAGCTGCGCAACGCTGTGCCAACCCAGTTGTACCTGTTCGATTGCCTGCGCGCCGATGGCCGCAAGATCCCGGTTGAACTGCGGCTGGTGCTGGTCTGGGATGAGCACGGCACATTCGAGGGCATCCTGGGTGTCGGTCGCGATATCAGCACCCAGCGCCGGGCCGAAAAAGACCTGCGCATGGCCGCCACGGTTTTCGAGCATTCGACGTCCGCCATCCTGATTACAGACCCGGCGGGTTATATCGTCCAGGCCAACGACGCCTTCACCCGGGTCAGCGGTTATGACGTCTCGCAAGTGCTCGACCAGTTGCCCAACATGCTCACCGTGGACCGGGAGCAGGAAGCCCATCTGCGCTACATCCTCAAGCAACTGAATCAGCGCGGAACCTGGGAAGGCGAAGTCTGGCTCAAGCGACGCAATGGCGAACATTATCCGGCCTGGGTCGGCATCACCGCGGTGGTGGACGATGAAGGCGACCTGGCCAGCTATGTGTGCTTCTTCAGCGATATCAGCGAGCGCAAGGCCAGCGAGCAACGCATCCACCGTCTGGCCTATTACGACGCCCTGACCCACCTGCCCAACCGCACGCTGTTCCAGGACCGTCTGCATTCGGCCCTGCAACAGGCCGAAAGGCAGCAGGCCTGGGTGGTCCTGATGTTCCTCGACCTGGATCGCTTCAAGCCGATCAACGACTCACTGGGCCATGCCGCTGGCGATCGCATGCTCAAGGAAATGGCCACCCGCCTGCTGGCCTGCGTGGCCGACGATGACACTGTCGCGCGCATGGGCGGCGACGAGTTCACCCTGTTGCTGCAACCGGGCGCCACCCGCGAGCTGGCCCTGAACCGCGCCATCCATGTGGCCGAGCAGATTCTCAACAGCCTGATAACGCCGTTCGTGCTGGAAGGTCGCGAGTTCTTCGTCACCGCCAGTATCGGCATCGCCCTGAGCCCGCAGGACGGCAACGAACTCAGCCAGTTGATGAAGAACGCCGACACCGCCATGTATCACGCCAAGGAGCGTGGCAAGAACAACTTCCAGTTCTACCAGACCGACATGAACGCCACGGCCCTGGAACGTCTGGAACTGGAAAGCGACCTGCGCCATGCCCTGGAGCAGCAGGAGTTCACGATTTACTACCAGCCGCAATTCAGCGGCGACGGCAAACGCCTGACCGGTGCCGAAGCGCTGCTGCGCTGGCGTCACCCACGTCGCGGGCTGGTGCCCCCCAGCGACTTCATCCCGGTGCTGGAAGAGCTTGGCCTTGTCGTGGAAGTCGGGGACTGGGTACTGGCAGAAGCCTGCCGTCAGCTCAAGAGCTGGCATCAGGCCAAAGTGCGGGTTCCCAAGGTTTCGGTGAACATTTCTGCGCGGCAGTTCTCGGATGGCCAACTGGGCAAGCGGATTGCGCAAATGCTCGGTGAAACCGGCCTGCCACCGGCTTGTCTGGAGCTGGAACTGACAGAAAGCATCCTGATGCGCGAAGTCAATGAAGCCATGCAGATGCTCGACGGTCTCAAGAACCTTGGCCTGAGTATCGCAGTCGATGACTTTGGCACCGGCTACTCGTCGCTGAACTATCTCAAGCAGTTCCCCATCGACGTCCTGAAGATCGACCGCACCTTTGTCGACGGCCTGCCATCGGGCGAACAGGATGCACAGATCGCCCGCGCCATCATCGCCATGGCCCACAGCCTGAACCTCGCGGTAATCGCCGAAGGCGTCGAAACCCACGAACAGCTCGAATTCCTGCGCGAACATGGCTGCGACGAAGTCCAGGGCTACCTCTTCGGCCGCCCGATGTCGGCTTCGCAGTTTGAAGCGCAGTTCAGTAATGATGCGCTGTTCATGTTCGACTAGGTCGAATATGAACAGCAGCGACAAGCTGCAAGTTGCAAGCTTCAAGAAAAGCGAGCGCAGATTGCCTTTTCTGGACGCTGCGGCCTGCTCTTGCCTGCAACTTGTCGTTTCCCTCCTGCATCTCGTTCATCCGACAAATGAACCCCTTTCATATGCCAGATAAAACCCGATGGGGTAGAATGCCCCCCTTTTCCGCTCCAACCCTCGAGGACTGCCATGTTCAGCCGTGATTTGACTCTCGCGAAGTACGACTCCGATCTTTTTGCCGCAATGGAACAGGAAGCCCTGCGCCAGGAAGAGCATATCGAGCTGATTGCCTCGGAAAACTACACCAGCCCGGCTGTCATGGAGGCTCAGGGTTCGGTCCTGACCAACAAGTACGCCGAAGGCTATCCGGGCAAGCGCTACTACGGTGGCTGCGAGTACGTCGACGTCGTTGAGCAACTGGCCATCGACCGCGCCAAAGAGCTGTTCGGTGCAGATTACGCCAACGTCCAGCCACACGCCGGTTCGCAAGCCAACTCGGCTGTTTACCTGGCTCTGCTGCAAGGCGGCGACACCATTCTGGGCATGAGCCTGGCTCACGGCGGTCACCTGACCCACGGCGCCAGCGTCAGCTCCTCGGGCAAGCTGTACAACGCCGTTCAATACGGCATCGATGCCAATGGCATGATCGACTACGACGAAGTCGAGCGCCTGGCCGTCGAGCACCAGCCAAAAATGATCGTAGCCGGCTTCTCTGCCTACTCGCAGATCCTGGATTTCGCCCGCTTCCGCGCAATCGCTGACAAGGTCGGTGCCTACCTGTTCGTCGACATGGCTCACGTAGCCGGTCTGGTTGCTGCTGGCGTTTACCCGAACCCGGTTCCATTCGCCGACGTGGTCACCACCACCACGCACAAGACCCTGCGCGGTCCACGTGGCGGCCTGATCCTGGCTCGCGCCAACGCCGACATCGAGAAGAAGCTGAACTCGGCAGTATTCCCTGGCGCACAAGGCGGCCCACTGGAGCACGTCATCGCCGCCAAGGCTGTGTGCTTCAAGGAAGCGCTGCAACCTGAGTTCAAGACCTACCAGCAACAAGTGGTCAAGAACGCCAAGGCCATGGCTGGCGTGTTCATCGAGCGCGGTTTCGACGTGGTTTCCGGCGGTACTGAAAACCACCTGTTCCTGCTGTCGCTGATCAAGCAGGACATCTCCGGTAAAGACGCAGACGCCGCCCTGGGCCGCGCCTTCATCACCGTCAACAAGAACTCCGTACCGAACGACCCACGCTCCCCGTTCGTCACCTCCGGCCTGCGCTTCGGCACCCCGGCAGTGACCACTCGCGGCTTCAAGGAAGCAGAGTGCAAGGAACTGGCTGGCTGGATCTGCGACATCCTGGCTGACCTGAACAACGAAGCGGTGATCGATGCCGTTCGCGAGAAGGTCAAGGCCATCTGCGCCAGGCTGCCGGTTTACGGCGCTTAAGACAGCCTCGTTTGCGCACTAAAAAAGCCCCGGCTCATTAAATAGAGCCGGGGCTTTTTGCTGCACGCGAAAAAAGTTTTCCTGACTTTCAGAGAGCAGGCAATGCGCCTGGATAAAGCAACAGGAGCTTTCGTACGGAAAAAGCACGGCAACACTGCGCAGACGCAGAATCCCCCTACATACATTCATACTTCACATTGTAAAACTAGCCATGCAGCTCACGGAAGAATTGCTTTAGAACCATGCATTTCATCTTCTGACGAGCCGAGCCCAATACTATCGACTCTCATGGCTGAATAAATGAACACAAGTACTAATCGCTACAGCAACTACCAAAGCATGGTTCGCCTGGCTGAAGCGAACTGGAATGAGGCAGAGAATCTAAAACTGTCCAACCTTCAGGTGAGTGTGGAGCACACTAACTATCTCAAAGACCAATTCGGCAGATATTTTCATCATTTCTGCACAACTTCCTATCTCGGTCTTGATTATCATCCTGCTCTTCTAGAGGGAGCTGTTCAAGCTATCCAGAAGACAGGGACACTGCGTATCGCCAACTCAAGAAATCGCTGCAAACTGGCCTCTCTGGCAGAGTATGAATTTGAATTATCTGAACTGTTCAATACGAGCTGCCACGTCACATTGTCATGCAGCTCCGCCAGTTCCGGAATACTGCCTTTATTGGCATCAGGCGTTTTCACAAGTGGCCGGCCACCCGTAATGGTCTTCGACAAGCATGCCCACTATTCGATGAACCATATTAAAGCGGCGTGTTCTGACGAAACCGAGGTTATGACGCTTAATCACAATGACATGGAACAACTCGAAACCCTGTGCAAATCTCACAAGCGGATCGCCTATATCGCCGATGGCGTGTATAGCATGGGTGGTGTTGCAGATATGGAAAGTCTCGTTTACCTGAAGCAAAAATATGGAATGTTTCTGTATCTCGACGACTCCCATGCCCTTACTGCTTTGGGAGCAAATGGGGTAGGGCATGCGAGGTCATATCTGCCAACTCTGGACGACAGCACCATTATTGTGGCTTCTCTCGGTAAAGCGTTTGGTGCAGGTGGAGGAGTCGCAATGCTTGGAAGTGAGCAACAGAAAAAACTGATTCACCGATACGGCGGCCCCAGCAACTGGTCTCAAAGTCTGAATACCGCGGCAATTGGCGCTGGCAGAGCCTCAATCACCTTGCATCGCACGGGCGAAATTGATGAGTTACAAAAACAGCTACAACGCAATATCCAACACTTCGACTCACTAATAACTACAGAGCACGCTGGTAGCCATTCACCTATTCGCCTCATATGCTGTACTGATGCCAACGCTGCAAATCAGATCGCTGCCAAGCTTTCCAACAACGGCTTTTTCACTTCCGCCGTATTCTTCCCGGTCGTAGCACGAAACAAACCTGCCATAAGAATCACTCTCAGAGCGGACATGTCGCCTGCCTTGATTAATGAGTTCTGCACATTTATCAATCATATTCTTTACGCTGATCGATTAGAACCTCACATCGTAAAATCCACACTATACTGACCATGAAATTCGATAGCCTCATTGTTATTTCATGTCTAACCGTATTAACGGCGCAGTCAGGCATAACACTCTATCTTCCATCCCTGCCTTCAATTGCTGAATATTTTCATGCTGATGCCAGTTTTTCAGCAATGACGCTTTCGGCATTTCTGGTAGGTATGGGCTTGCCCATGTTGCTATGGGGCAAAGTGGCGGCACGGCTGGGCAGCAGGACAACAATGATGTGGGCGCTTGGGCTTTTTTCTGTCAGTAGTCTGGGCGTCGCACTATCGGTAGACACCATGACCTTCATGCTCTTTCGTAGCCTGCAAGGAGCTGCTGCCGGTGGTATTTCGGTCATGGCCCGGGTGCTGCTACGCGATAGTCTAAGCGCTCAGCATTTGGCGAAAGCCTTGAGTTGGCTATCGATTTGCTTCGTTATATCGCTGGGTATGGCACAGTTTCTAGGAGCGCTTATACAGGTCGCACTGGGTTGGAGGTCGGTATTTTTCACCAGTGCGGTCTTGGGGATTTTATTGATCCTTCCTGTGAGACGATATGCGCCATATACGACAATCAATACCTCTTCGTCTCTATCAAGCCTTCACATATACGGCACACTGATTCGAGATACTCAATTCCTGAAACCCGTGCTGGCAGGCGGTTTGGGGTATGGCGTCATTATTCTTTTCAGTGCAGGTGCCCCCACCATCTTTCAGATTCACTTTAACTGGACGGAAGTGGAATATGGATTGATAGGCTGGCCAATCAGCATCGCCTATATGTTGGGTGCCTTATCGGTCAAATGGCTGATTTCAAAGCGCAGCCAGGATCAGAGTCTGGTGCTTGGGTTGAGATTTCTGGCTTTGGGCGCCCTGCTCATGGTCGCAGGAGAGCGCTTGTTTCCAACCACCGCCTCTGCGCTATGGTTGCCATACTGCCTACTGCTTACAGGCCAGGGGATTGTTTATCCACTTTGCCAGTCCCTTGCCAACCAGAACTCAACTTTCAGTGGCCCGTACGCAATGGCGCTGACCGGTTTTATGCATCAGGCAATGGCAGCTGGCTGTGGGCTGGTAGCAAGTATATTGCCACCAGGCCAACCCGCTCATCTGACCCTCGCCTGCATGGGGCTGGCAACCCTGGCACTGAGCATCTATCTCAGCACAGGGCACCGCCAGCCAGCATGATTCAAGCTACTCGGAAACCCGCGCAAACCCTGCCCGAATCTTCTCCTCAGGCAGTTCATCGGCAATGAACACGATCACGCTTTCGCGCTTTTCGTCTTCTGCCCATTCGCTATCCCAGTCGAAGCCGTAGAGTTTCAGAACGCCCTGAAACACCATTCGCCGTGGTTCGCCTGCGATATTGAGCACGCCCTTGTAGCGCAGCAATTGCTTGCCGTGGTCTTCGAGCAGCTCGTTCATGAACTCGCTGAGTTTGTCGATATCCAGCGGTTTTTCGCTGCGCAATACCAGGCTGGAGATGCGGTCTCCGGAGTTTCCGGTCGGAGCCAGCGGGCGCAGGGTCATTCCGCCGCCGAGGTCGGCATTGAGGTTGAAGCCTCTTACATCCAGCAATTCGGCCAGGTCGATCTTGCCGTGTTCGACGATACGAATCGGCGCACGCCGGTTGATCCGGGTCAGGCGGGCGGAAAGCGCCTGGAAGGCCTCTTCATCCACCAGATCGCGCTTGCTCACCAGCAGGCGGTCGGCAAAACCGATTTGTGCCTGGGCAATGGTCTGGGTCAGGTGAGTGTCGACGTGGGCGGCATCCACCAGCGTGATGATGCCATCGAGGATGTAACGCTCGCGCAGTTCTTCGTCGATGAAAAAGGTTTGCGCCACAGGTGCCGGATCGGCCAGTCCGGTGCACTCGATGACCAGCCGATCAAAGGCGATTTCGCCGCTGTCGAGGCGCTCCAGCAGCAGATACAGCGCCTTGGTCAGGTCGGTGTGGATGGTGCAGCAGACACAACCGTTGGACAGGGTCATGACTTGCACGGGCTCGGCGCCAAGCAGTTGGCTGTCGATGCCGGCATCACTGAATTCGTTTTCGATTACCGCGATTTTCAGGCCATGTTCGGCCTTGAGCAAATGGCGCAGCAGAGTGGTCTTGCCTGCTCCCAGAAAGCCGGTCAGTACGGTTACAGGGATGGGTTGCGAAACAGTCATGCGTACTCCGGTAGTTCAATGTGTCGATACGGCGCATTCCCGGATCAATCCGGTCCGCACGTCTGCACTGATAGCCTGTAAAACGACAACGCCACAGGTATTGGCCTGTGGCGCGTCGGATCAAACAATAACGCAGATCAGAGGATCAGCAACACTTCGGACCACCCTTGCCGCCGTAGCGAGCTTCCTGGCGCTCCCGAAAGAACTCCTCGTAGCTCATCATCGGCTTGTCCGGGTGTTTGGTCTGCATGTGCTCGACATAAGTGTCGTAGTCGGGCATGCCCACCATCAGGCGCGCAGCCTGACCGAGGTATTTCCCGAGGCGACTCAGGTCATTGAACATGGGCAGATCCTCTCTTGATAGCCGTCATCACACCTGTGATCCCGGAGGCATGGCCTGGTAAGGCATTTCCTTGTCGCTGCGCTCTTTCTTGCTCCACGCCGCACGGCCTACTTTCAGCGCGTAGAACAGGATGCTGGAGACGACGAACAGGAACAGGATAGTCAGACCGGCGTTGGTGTAAGCGTTGAAGATCACGTGCTGCATCTGGTCCATGTTCTTGGCCGGAGCCAGGATCTGGCCAGCATCCGCTGCGGCGCTGTACTTCTTGGCCAGGGCCAGGAAGCCAACGGCCGGGTTGGCGTCGAACAGCTTGATCAGGCTTGCGGTCACGGTGCAGATCAGCAACCAGGTGGCTGGCAGCATGGTCACCCAGACGTAGCGCTGACGCTTCATCTTGATCAGCACGACACTGGCAAGCATCAGGGCGATACCGGCCAGCATCTGGTTGGAGATGCCGAACAGCGGCCACAGGGTGTTGATGCCACCCAGCGGGTCGATCACGCCTTGATACAGCAGGTAACCCCACAACGCTACGCAACCACCGGTACCGATGGCGTTGGCTACCCAGGACTCGGTGCGCTTGAGGGCTGGGACGAAGCTGCCCAGCAGGTCTTGCAGCATGAAGCGACCGGCACGGGTACCAGCGTCAACTGCGGTCAGGATGAACAGGGCTTCAAACAGGATTGCGAAGTGGTACCAGAACGCCATGGTGTTTTCGCCCGGCAGAACCTGGTGCAGGATCTGCGCGATACCGACGGCCAGGGTCGGAGCACCACCGGCGCGCGCCAGAATGGTGTTCTCGCCAATGTCGTGAGCCACGGCAGTCAGTTGCTCGGGGGTAATGGTAAAGCCCCAGTTGCTGACAGTTTGCGCCACAGTCACCACATCACTGCCCACTATGGCAGCCGGGCTGTTCATCGCGAAGTACACACCCGGCTCGATCACCGAAGCGGCAACCATGGCCATGATGGCGACGAAGGACTCCATCAACATGCCGCCGTAGCCGATGTAACGGGCGTTCTTTTCGTTATCCAGCAGCTTGGGCGTGGTGCCCGAGGAAATCAGGGCGTGGAAGCCCGATACCGCACCACACGCAATGGTGATGAACAGGAACGGGAACAGCGCGCCTTTCCAGACCGGACCGGTACCGTCGGTGAACTGGGTCAGGGCCGGCATTTTCAGCTCGGGCGCCAGAATCAGGATGCCGATCGCCAGCGCGACGATGGTGCCGATCTTCAGGAAGGTCGAGAGGTAGTCACGCGGCGCGAGCAGCAGCCAGACCGGCAGCATGGCCGCGACGAAACCGTAGCCCACCAGCATCCAGGTGATTTGCACACCGGTGAAGGTAAACATCGGGCCCCAGACCGGATCGGCAGCCACCGCGCCACCGACCCAGATCGAAAGCAGCAGCAGAACCACGCCGATGATGGAGATTTCACCGATGCGACCCGGACGGATGTAGCGCATGTAAACGCCCATGAACATCGCGATCGGGATAGTCGCCATGACCGTGAACATGCCCCACGGGCTTTCAGCCAGGGCCTTGACCACGATCAGTGCCAGCACCGCAAGGATGATGATCATGATCAGGAAGCAGCCGAACAAGGCAATGGTGCCGGGAATACGGCCCATTTCCTCACGGACGATGTCGCCCAGGGAGCGACCGTTGCGGCGCGTGGACAGGAACAGGATCATGAAATCCTGTACCGCACCGGCCAGAACCACACCGGCAATCAGCCAGAGCGTACCGGGCAGGTAACCCATCTGCGCGGCCAGGACCGGGCCGACCAGCGGGCCTGCACCGGCGATGGCGGCGAAGTGGTGACCGAAGAGAATGTGTTTGTTGGTCGGCACATAGTCCAGACCATCGTTGTTGACCACCGCCGGAGTTGCACGCAGCGGGTCAAGTTGCATCACATGGTTGGCGATGAAGAGACTGTAGTAACGATAAGCAACCAGATAAATAGCTACAGCAGCGACCACGATCCACAAGGCATTGATTGCCTCGCCACGACGCAGTGCAACCACCCCCAGGGCACAGGCCCCAATAATTGCGAGAAGCAGCCAGGGCACATGGCGCATAAGGCTATTATTATTTTTCATTTTTTTATTCCAGCAGAGTTGACTAGAAGGCAAGCAATGCGAGTTTAGACCTGTCAGAGCGAAAGGCCACCCCCAACCATGGTCTAGAACGGCATTTGAGTAACCAAAAAAGAAATACCCGCAATTGGCTTCAACAAGCAATAAAAATCGCCTGCAGAACTGTTCGCCAACCGCGTTCAGGTCTATCGTGCGTAAACAAGGGTGCCATTCCCCATGGCCTGTCCGCTGCCCCCACAGTCAGCCGATACCAAGAGAGCTCATTCGATGACCGACTCACCCGCAGATCGCCGTCGTTTCAAGCGCATAGCCTTCGATGCCAGGACCGACCTCAGCCAGGGTAACAACAACTGGAAAGTGCAGTTGCTCGACCTCTCACTGAAAGGACTGCTCATCGAACGCCCGGAACCCTGGACCGGCGATCCGGACGAACACTTTCTGGTCGACATCCATCTCAGCGACGACGCTTACGTGAAAATGGATGTGAAGCTCACTCACGACGACAGCCATCACCTGGGCTTTGTCTGTCTGCACATCGGACTGGAATCGATCAGCCATTTGAAGCGACTGATCGAGTTGAACCTGGGCGATCCGGCCGAACTGGATCGCGAGCTGGGAGCGTTGATCGAGGTCTGAACACCTATACAGACTTTGTGCAGTCTGATGGTGGGAGCGGATTTATCCGACAGTTCGCGAATGAATTCGCTCCCGCACAGAAAACGTCATTCGGGCCTTACTCGAACAACGCATCCAGCGCCTGTTCCAGGCGAGTGACGGCAATGATCTGCAAGCCGGCGGGCGCTTCCTTGGGCGCATTGCCTTTCGGTACGATCGCTCGCTTGAAGCCATGCTTGGCCGCCTCTTTCAAACGCTCCTGCCCGCTGGGCACCGGCCTGACTTCACCGGACAGCCCGACTTCGCCGAACACCAGCAAATCATGAGGCAATGGCCGGTTACGCAGGCTGGACATGACCGCTGCCATCAACGCCAGGTCTGATGCGGTTTCCAGCACTTTCACCCCGCCCACCACATTGAGAAACACATCCTGGTCGTGGGTCGGAATGCCGCCATGGCGATGCAGCACCGCCAACAGCATGGCCAGCCGGTTCTGATCAAGGCCCAGAGTTACCCGCCGCGGGTTGGACATGTGGCTGTCATCGACCAGCGCCTGAACCTCGACCAGCATCGGGCGCGTACCTTCCCAGGTCGCCATGACCACACTGCCGGGTACTTCTTCCTGGGCACGGGTCAGGAAAATCGCCGACGGGTTGGAGACTTCCTTGAGGCCCTTGTCGGTCATCCCGAACACGCCCAGTTCGTTGACGGCGCCGAAACGGTTCTTCACCGCCCGCAGCAGGCGCAGGCGGCCATCGGACTCGCCCTCGAAATACAGCACGGTATCGACCATGTGTTCCAGAACCCGCGGCCCGGCCAGCGCGCCTTCCTTGGTGACATGGCCGACCAGGAAAATCGCCGTGCCGCTCTGCTTGGCGTAACGCACCAGCAATGCAGCACTTTCACGCACTTGCGCCACGCCGCCCGGCGCGGACTGCAGTTGTTCGGTGAAGATCGTCTGGATGGAGTCGATCACCATGACCTTCGGTTGCTCGACACGCGCAGTGGCGATGATCGTCTCGATGCAGGTTTCGGTCATCACCCGCAGTTTGTCCTGCGGCAGGCCAAGGCGCCGGGCGCGCATGGCCACCTGTTGCTGGGACTCCTCGCCCGTCACGTACAGGGCCGGCATGCGTTCGGCGATGTTGCACAGGGTTTGCAGCAGAATCGTCGACTTGCCGATCCCCGGATCGCCACCGATCAATACGACAGAGCCATCCACCAGACCGCCACCCAGCACGCGGTCCAGTTCGTTGGACTTGGTGGAGAATCGCGGGATCTCCTCGACGCTGACTTCGGCCAGGGTCTTGATCTGTGCCTGTGAACCGGTCCAGCCGGTGCGACCGCTGGGTGCCGCGGCCGCGCCGCTTTCCAGCATGGTTTCCACCAGCGTGTTCCAGGCACCACAATCACTGCACTGGCCTGCCCATTTTGGAAAAGTCGCGCCGCACTCCGTGCAGCCGTACAAGCGTTTGGCCTTTGCCATGGCAACCCCAGTCGCAAAAACACCATGATAACGCAGCGCGCCGGAACCCGGTTTTACCGATCCGGATAAAACTTACCGCCAGAACCCCGGTCGATTGCACGTGTACGAAGCAGGATAAGCAGGGCTGCATTACACTGAATCCGATCACCTCCCATCTGTAACAAGGAATTACCCATGAGCGTATTAAGCGAATTCAAGGCCTTCGCCGTCAAAGGTAACGTGGTCGACATGGCCGTGGGTATCATCATTGGTGCAGCCTTCGGCAAGATCGTTTCGTCATTCGTCGGCGACGTGATCATGCCGCCACTGGGTCTGCTGATCGGTGGCGTGGACTTCAGCGACCTGGCCATTACCCTGAGAGCAGCCGAGGGCACGACCCCTGCCGTGTTGCTGGCCTATGGCAAGTTCATCCAGACCGTCCTCGACTTCGTCATCGTCGCCTTCGCCATCTTCATGGGCGTCAAGGCCATCAACCGCCTCAAGCGCGAAGAAGCCAAGGCCCCGACTCTGCCGCCTACGCCGTCCAAGGAAGAAGTCCTGCTGGGCGAGATTCGTGACCTGCTGAAAGAGCAGAACAGGCCGACAGCGCCTGTGACCGTGGACCCTAACCGTCCGCTCTGATCTCTACATCGGCGAAAAACGTTTTCGCGACTGAAGTCGCTCCTGCAGGCGCTACCAGTAGTTTTCCACCACAACCTGCCCCGGCCTGCGGGTCAGGTTGAGCTGCATGTCCCGCTGCTTGAGCACGGCCCGGGTGTCGTCGATCATCTGCGGGTTGCCGCAGATCATCACCCGCGAATGCTCGGGCGTCAGCGCAACTCCAGCCGCACGCTCCAGCTCGCCGTTTTCGATCAGATGAGTGATGCGCCCCTGCAAGGCGCCGGGATGTTGTTCACGGGTTACCGTAGGCAGGAACAGGAATCTGTCGGCGTACTCGGCCAGGTAATCGCGCTGCATCAACCCGGCGATCAGCTGTTGATAAGCCAGTTCTCTGGACTCGCGTGCACTGTAGACAAGGATGATGCGCTCGAACTTGTCCCAGATCTCGAAGTCCTGAAGGATCGACAGGAAAGGCGCCACGCCCGTGCCTGTGGATAAAAGCCACAGGTCGCGCCCATCGGTAAACCGGTCCGGTGTCAGGTAGCCGGTAGCAAGCTTCTCGACCAGCAATGTGTCGCCTTCGCGCAGACGGCTCAGCTCGCTGGTGAACTCGCCGCCCGGCACCACGATGGAGAAGAACTCCAGAAACTCGTCATGAGGCGCCGACACCATCGAATAGGGACGCCATACCGTGCTGCCGTCATCCTTGGTCACGCCAAGGCGCACGAATTGTCCGGCACGAAAGCGGAAGCCGGGATCGCGTGTGGTACGCAGGGTAAACAGATTTTCGGTCAACGGCATCACACGCTGTAGTGTTTGCCGGGTGAACTTGTCTTCGCTGGCGGTCATGGTGCGCTTCTGACTCCGGAGCTGGAAAAGGCTTCCAGTGTCCCCCAAAGCGGGCTTGATAAACACCGGCTGTTTGTAGTGCTTTGGCCCGCAGATGCCGACCGGCAATTTAGAGTATTTGGTTCTTGAAGCGGGCATTGCTTATTTGAAAGCGAACACCCTGAAAACCCGCAACCAAGCTCCTGTCACTGTTTCAGCCCGACGACACCTTTTTGGATGCAATAAAGCCATCACACCACTCGTCCAGATAGCATTCATCATAATTTGTTACTGATGGTTTTTTTCTAGACTGCTTAAACAATACAGAAACACTCGCCATCAAAGGCATGGAGGCGATCATGGGATCCATGGAACTCAACTCATCATCCCCATCGCAAGCAAAAAATCTTACCCAACGGGAAATCGAAATCCTCAAATGGTCCGCAGAAGGCAAAACAGCAGGCGACATTGCAATCATCCTGAGCCTGAAAGAACGCACCATTCATTTTCATATCGCCAGTGCGATCCAGAAAATGGGCGTTTGCAACAAGACCGCCGCAGCCGTACAGGCGGCCTTGAGCGGAATGTTCTGAAACGGCCAGCCATCAACCAACTTCAAAGGTGCCAAACAGCAAAAAGCACGTAAACTTGCCAATCTCAGCGAGCCCATCCGATTCCGGGCTCGCATGACATACGTCGATTGCCCAGAGTTTTCCTGCCCATGCCCCTGCTGACCAGTCCTTTCGCTCAACTTGACCTCATTCGCCAACCCGAACAGCAAGATGAACCGTTGCAGGCATTCGACGCGGCTGATGAATATTTACTCAACCATGTAGCCGAAATCGGCCTGACACTGCAGAGCAAGGTACTGGTCCTCAACGACAGCTTCGGTGCACTGGCCGCCAGCCTGGCGCAGCACGCAGCGGTAGTCAGCAGTGGCGATTCGTACCTGGCAGCCCAGGCTCTGGAAAAGAACCTCGCCCGCAATGGCATGGCCTATGACGCCGTGCCGCTGATCCCCGCCAGCGAAGCACTGACCGGACCTTTCGACTGGGTGCTGATTCGGGTGCCCAAGACCATGGCCCTGCTGGAAGAACAGCTCATTCGCCTGCAAGGCCAGTTGGCGCCGGGTGCCCGGGTTGTCGCGGCAGCGATGGTCAAGCATCTGCCGCGCTCGGCGGGTGAACTGCTGGAGGAATACGTCGGGCCGGTGCAGGCATCACTGGCAGTGAAGAAGGCCCGCCTGCTGTTCGCCATCCCGGAATCCAGGCCGCACCTCACTTCGCCCTACCCGACCCGCTATCAGCTAGACCAGCCGGCCATCGAACTGCTCAACCACGCCAACGTGTTCTGTCGCGACGGGCTGGATATCGGCACCCGCGCCTTTCTGCCCTACCTGCCCAAAAACCTCGGTTCAGCCAGGGTTGCCGACCTGGGTTGCGGCAACGGTGTACTGGCCATCGCCAGCGCCCTCGATAATCCGCAGGCTCAATACACACTGGTGGATGAATCGTTCATGGCCGTCCAGTCGGCGGCAGAGAACTGGCGAGCGACGCTGGGCGAGCGAGAAGTGCTGATCCGCGCAGCCGATGGCCTGGCCAGCCAGGACCCCGATTCGCTGGATGTGGTGCTGTGCAACCCGCCCTTCCACCAACAGCAGGTGGTGGGTGATTTCCTGGCATGGCGCATGTTCCTGCAGGCGCGGGCCTCTCTGGTGGTCGGTGGCGCGCTGTATATCGTCGGCAATCGCCACCTGGGCTATCACAGCAAACTGGCGCGACTGTTCCGCGGCGTGGAACAGGTCGCCGCTACACCCAAGTTCGTGATCCTCAAGGCGCGCAAATAAACGCCCAAAAAAAGACCCTCCGCAAGGAGGGTCGTGAAGCCGTGTCCATACAACACGGGATGGGAATTCAGTGCAGGGCAATCAGTGGGTCGTGAGCCCTGCCGCATTCATGAACATGCGCATCAGGCTGGCCACGATGAACAGCGCAAACACACTGCCTGCCCAGATACCCGCCAGCCAGGCCAGTCGCTGCCAGAGCGGCTTACTCATTGCCGGATCCTTGTCATGCATGGAATCTTTGCCAGACATCGCCAATCTCCTCTGATCAGTGATAACCGTCTTCAGCGGTCACCTTGCCGCGGAACACGTAATAGCTCCAGAAGGTGTACCCGAGAATGAACGGGATGATGAACAGCGTACCCACCAGCATGAACCCCTGACTCTGAGGCGGTGCGGCTGCTTCCCAGATGGAAATCGACGGCGGCACGATATTCGGCCACAGGCTTATACCCAGCCCGCTGTAGCCGAGAAAGATCAGCAACAGGGTCAGCAGGAACGGTGTGTAATGCGCGTTGCGGGCCACGGCCTTGAACAGCCCGTACATGGTGACCAGCACCAGGATCGGCACCGGCATGAACCAGAACAGGTTGGGCAGGCTGAACCAGCGCTCGGCGATGTTGGTGTGGGCCAGCGGTGTCCAGATGCTGACAATGCCAATCACTGCCAGCGTCACCAGAGCCAGGGGGCGCGCCAGATCATGCATTGCCTTCTGCAATGGCCCTTCGGTCTTCATGATCAGCCAGGTACAACCCAGCAGCGCATAAGCAACGATCAAGGCCAGGCCGCAGAACATCGGAAACGGTGCCAGCCAGTCCAGCGAGCCACCGGCAAACTGACGATTGACGACCGGCAGGCCTTCGATGAAAGCCCCCAGCGCCACGCCCTGAAAGAAGGTCGCGACCAGTGAGCCGCCGATGAAAGCCTTGTCCCACAAGTGACGCTTGGCCTCGGAAGCCTTGAAGCGGAACTCGAAGGCCACACCGCGAAAGATCAGCCCCATCAGCATGAACATCAGCGGCAGATACAGGGCCGACAGCACCACCGCATAAGCCATGGGAAAGGCACCGAACAGCGCTGCGCCGCCCAGTACCAGCCAGGTTTCGTTACCGTCCCATACAGGCGCAACGGTATTCATCATCACGTCGCGGTCGGAACTGTCCTTCATGAACGGGAAAAGAATCCCGATACCCAGGTCAAAACCATCCATCACCACGTACATCATGATGCCGAAGATGATGATGACCGCCCAGATCAGTGGAAGATCGATGCCCATGACTCAGTTCCCCTTGCTCAGGCTGTCGAGGTTGTCGCCATCTTCGGAGCCTTCTTCGGCAGCGGAGAGCGGACGGGCTGGCGTGCGTTTCTGACCGGGACCGCCTGTCGGCGTATGTTCGACGTGCTTCTTCGGCCCTTTGCGGACCAGTCGCAACATGTAACCCAGACCGGCACCGAACAGCAGGAAGTAGACGACCACGAACAGCACCAGAGTGATGCTCATTTGCGCGACGCTGTGCCCGGACGATGCATCCGCCGTGCGCATCAGGCCATAGACGACCCAGGGCTGACGGCCGATTTCGGTGGTGAACCAGCCCGCCAGGATTGCGATCAGGCCGGACGGCCCCATCCACAACGCGAGATAGAGGAAAGGACGCGAGGTATAAAGAGCATCACGCTTGCGCAGCCAGAGGCTCCACAGACCGGTAAAGATCATCAGGAAACCCAGGCCGACCATGATCCGGAACGACCAGAACACGATGGTCGAATTCGGCCGGTCCTCGGGCTTGAACTCCTTGAGCGCCGGGACCTGTTGATCCAGGCTGTGGGTCAGGATCAGGCTGCCCAGGTACGGAATTTCAACCGCATATTTGGTGCGTTCTTCCTTCATGTCGGGCCAGCCGAACAGGATCAGCGGCGTAGGCTCATCGCCAACATTTTCCCAGTGGCCTTCGATGGCGGCGATTTTCGCCGGTTGGTGCTTGAGCGTGTTCAGGCCATGGAAGTCACCGACCACCGCCTGCAGCGGTGCTACCAGCAGGGCCATCCACATCGCCATCGACAGCATGGTGCGGATCTGCGGCGTATCGCGACCGCGCAGCAAGTGCCAGGCCGCCGACGAACCTACGAAAAATGCAGTGGCCACGAAGGCAGCAATCGACATGTGCGCCAGGCGGTACGGGAAGGACGGGTTGAAGACCACCGCGAACCAGTCGGTCGGAATCACCCGCCCGTCGATGATTTCAAAGCCTTGCGGCGTCTGCATCCAGCTGTTGGACGACAGAATCCAGAAGGTCGAGATCAGGGTGCCGACGGCAACCATGACCGTCGCAAAAAAGTGCAGCTTGCGGCCGACACGGTTCCAGCCGAACAGCATCACACCGAGAAAGCCTGCTTCGAGGAAGAAGGCCGTCAGGACCTCATAAGTCAGCAGCGGCCCGGTCACTGCACCGGCAAAGTCCGAGAAGCGGCTCCAGTTGGTGCCGAACTGATACGCCATGACCAGTCCGGAAACCACACCCATACCGAAGTTGACGGCAAAGATCTTCGACCAGAAATGATAAAGATCGCGGTAAATGTCGTTGTTGGTCTTCAGCCACAAACCTTCGAGCACCGCCAGATAACTTGCCAGACCAATGGTGATGGCAGGAAACAGGATGTGGAACGAGATCGTGAATGCGAACTGGATGCGGGCAAGATCTAGTGCCTCCAAACCAAACATGATTCTTCCTCTATTCAGGTGATACCGGCTAACGGCATGGAGCCATCAGCGATTGCCCCCACGGTCATGGAGTCTGGTGCATCGGAAGACTTCTAATGAGTATCTCGACGCTGGTTTCATGCTTTCGGTTCACACTTCATGCAGGGGCGCAATGATGCAGGTCAACCGACGCTGAAAGAGTAGTCCCATTCGGGGCTGTGGGTTACGTGGTCGGTTGCCGCGTGACAAGTTGCCTCACCCGTCTGCAGGCCGTGTGCAGAGGGCTGAGCGGGAGCCCATTCATTCGCGAAAAAGCCACTACATTCACCATGCAGCCACAACCTCACGCTGCTGGTATGATGCGCGGCTTTTTCCGACCCGCAAAAAACCGCAGGCTGCTGTGTCAGGCTGTGCTTTGCTTTTGGGGGTCAAGTCATTCACGACGCAGGCCGCGTTACGGAGAGCCAGACATGCTGGAAAGGCTGTTTCAACTCAAGGCACACAACACCAATGTGAGGACCGAGATTCTCGCGGGCGTCACGACCTTCCTGGCCATGGCTTACATCCTGTTCGTCAACCCGAGCATCCTGGGCGAAACCGGCATGGACAAGGGCGCGCTGTTCGTCGCGACCTGTCTGGCAGCCGCCATCGGCTCGGCCGTAATGGGCCTGATCGCCAACTACCCGATTGCCCTGGCACCGGGCATGGGCCTGAATGCCTTTTTCACCTACACCGTGGTCCTGCACATGGGCCATACCTGGCAGGTTGCACTGGGTGCAGTGTTCATTTCGGCAGTGATGTTCTTCCTGCTGTCGCTGTTCCGGATCCGCGAATGGATCATCAACAGCATTCCCCTGCCCCTGCGCTCGGCGATTGCCGCCGGTATCGGCCTGTTCCTGGCTCTGATCGCCCTGCATAACGCCGGTATCGTGGTCAGTAACCCGGCCACCATGATCGGCATGGGCGACCTGAAACAACCGGCTCCGGTTCTCGCGACCCTGGGTTTCTTCCTGATCGTTGCTCTGGACAAGCTCAAGGTGCGCGGCGCGGTCCTGATCGGCATCCTGACTGTCACGCTGGTTTCCATCGGGCTGGGCTTCACGCCATTCGGCGGCGTGGTGTCGATGCCGCCGTCGCTGGCCCCGACCTTCCTGCAACTGGACATCATGGGCGCACTGGACGTTGGTCTGGTGAGCATCATCTTCGCCTTCCTGTTCGTGGATATCTTCGATAACTCCGGCACACTGATCGGCGTCGCCAAACGCGCCGGGCTGATGGGCAAGGACGGGCACATGCCGAAAATGGGCCGTGCGCTGATCGCCGACAGTACGGCGGCCATGGCAGGTTCGCTGCTGGGCACCTCGACCACCACCAGCTACATCGAATCCGCAGCCGGCGTCAGCGCCGGTGGCCGTACCGGCCTGACGGCCATCGTGGTTGCCGTGCTGTTCATGCTGGCGTTGTTCTTCGCGCCACTGGCCAGCAGCGTGCCAGCCTTCGCCACGGCGCCGGCGCTGCTGTTCGTTGCAGTGCTGATGGCTTCGGGCATGGCTGAAATCGACTGGGACGACATCACCGTCGCTGCACCGGTCGTGATCACCGCGCTGGCCATGCCGTTCACTTACTCCATTGCCAACGGCATCGCCTTTGGCTTCATTTCCTGGACAGCAATCAAACTGTTTTCGGGACGCGGGCGCGAGCTGAATTCGGCGCTGGTGATCCTGTCGATTCTGTTCGTGATCAAGCTGGGCTGGTTCAACGCATGAGTATCCCTTTCGATCCCGCGAGCTACGACCGTCAGCTCGAAGAAAAAGCCGTCCGGTTGCGTGAGCTGCTGGCCCCTTTCGATGCGCCCGAGCCGCAGATATTCGACTCGCCCCGCGAGCATTACCGCCTGCGCGCCGAGTTTCGCCTATGGCGCGAAGACCAGAAGCGCTATTACGCGATGTTCGCGCCCGGCGACAACAAGACGCCGATCCTGCTCGACGGCCTGCCTATCGCCAGCGAACGCATCAATGCGCTGATGCCGGTGCTGCGCGAGCGCTGGGAAGCCAGCCCGACCCTGAATCACAAGCTGTTCCAGGTCGACTTCCTGACCACCCTGGCCGGCGACGCCATGATTACCATGTGCTATCACCGACCTCTGGACGATGCCTGGCAGCTTGAAGCCCAGGCACTGGCGGCCGAACTGGACGTCAGCCTGATCGGCCGTTCCAAAGGCCAGCGTCTGGTCATCGGTCGCGACTACGTGACCGAAGAGCTGGAAGTCGCCGGCCGCACCTTCAGCTATCGCCAGCCCGAAGGCGCGTTCACCCAGCCCAACGGCACCGTGAACCAGAAAATGCTCAACTGGGCCTATGACGCCCTGGGCGAACGCAACGACGACTTGCTGGAGCTGTATTGCGGCAACGGCAACTTCACCCTGCCGCTGGCCACCCGCGTACGCAAGGTGCTGGCGACCGAGATCAGCAAGACTTCGGTCAACGCCGCGCTGAGCAACCTGGATGACAACGCGGTGGATAACGTCACACTGGTGCGCCTCTCCGCCGAAGAGCTGACCCAGGCGCTGAACGAGGTTCGCCCCTTCCGTCGCCTCCAGGGCGTGGAGCTGAAGAGTTACGAGTTCGGCAGTGTGTTCGTCGACCCGCCACGTGCAGGAATGGACCCGGACACCTGCGAGCTGACCCGTCGCTTCGAGCGCATTCTGTATATCTCCTGCAACCCGGAAACCCTGGCCGCCAACATCGCCCAGTTGCACGACACCCACCGTGTCGAACGCTGCGCCCTGTTCGACCAGTTCCCCTATACACACCACATGGAATCCGGGGTTCTGCTGGTCAGGCGCTGATCGACCTGCCCTTCGCGAATGTATGGGCTCCTGCCGCCGGTGTAGGTACCCATTCATTCGCGAAAATCCACTCACCCTGTAAATCCGGTTCCACAGCGCATATTTCCCCAGCAAACCTGTCAGTTATTTCATGTGTGGCAATCCATGCGCTAAGGTATAACGCCACCCGCATGTTCGCCGCTTCGATGGATATCTGTCTTGAGTTCTGAATCCCCCGCATCGTCAATCAGGCTGACCCGAGAGCCAGGCTTCGTCAATTTCATCCTCGCACGACTGCTGGCAGTGTTCGCCATGCAGATCCAGGCCGTAGTCGTGGCCTGGCAGGTCTATGACATGACCCGCGAGCCCATGGCGCTGGCCTATGTCGGCCTTGCACAGTTCATCCCCATGTTGCTGCTGCTCATGCCCGCCGGGGATCTGATCGACCGCTACAACCGCAAGCTGATCCTGAGCATCAGTTGGGCAGTACAGGCGTTGTGCGGGCTGATTCTCTTGCTGTTTTCGCTGTTCAACCTGCAAGACCTGCGTCTGATCTACGGCGCGCTCATGCTTTATGGCTGTGCCCGGGCATTCACCGGACCTGCGCTGCAAAGCCTGCTACCGCAGATCGTGCCGCGTGAAAAGCTCGCTTCGGCCATCGCCACCAACAGCGTCATCATGCGCTGCTCCACGGTGGCCGGGCCGCTGATCGGTGGCGGCCTGTATGCGCTGGGCGGTGCCGAGCTGACCTATTCGACCTGCGTGGCTTCATTTCTCATCGGCATTCTGTGCCTGAGTCGCGTCGCAACCCCTTTTGCCGGCAAGCCGGTGGATCTGGGTGACGGCGCCTGGCAGCGCTTCACTGCCGGCATCGCCTTCATTCGCTCGCGACCGATCATTCTGGGCACCATTTCCCTGGACCTGTTCGCGGTATTGCTCGGTGGCGTAGTGGCGCTATTGCCGATCTATGCCCACGAGGTCCTGCATCTCGGGCCCCAAGGCCTTGGAGTGCTGCGCGCGTCAATGAGCCTTGGCGAACTGGCGACCGGCGTCTACCTGAGCATACGACCCATGGATCGCAATGTCGGCATGACCATGTTCCTCGCCGTGGGTGTCTTCGGTGTGGCGAATCTGGTGTTTGCCCTGTCGACCCTGTTCTGGCTGTCCTGTATTGCCCTGCTGATTGCCGGCGCGGCCGATATGGTCAGCGTCTATATTCGTTCAGCGCTGGTGCAGTTCTCGACGCCGGATGCCATGCGCGGGCGGGTCAATGCCGTCAACATGCTGTTCATTGGCTCGTCCAACGAACTGGGTGAATTCCGGGCCGGCACCAGCGCATCGCTGATCGGCGCGATTCCCGCAGCGATCATGGGCGGCATGTGTACGCTGGGAGTGGTTGGCGCCTGGATGGTCGGCTTCAAGAGCTTGCGGCAGGTCAATCGCTTTGCCGATGCCTCGCCGCCCGAAGTCGAGAACGAGCAACAGGCAAAATCTCGTCAGACAGTGTGACAGCGCGTGAATCCATACAAATGGACCGCCGGACTGGCGCACTGCTGTATCACCAACAACACTCTCTAGAGTTCAGCGGAGGGTTGCGCAATGCTGTGGAAAAAAGGCCGACGCAGCGACAACGTAGTCGATGCCCGCGATGGCAGTAGCGGCGGTGGCGGTATGCGCATCGGCGGCAAGGGCCTCAGCCTGGGCGGCATAGTGATTATCGTCGCCTTCGGTTTGTTGACGGGCCAGGACCCGATGCAGATTCTGGGGCAGCTCACCGGGGAAATGACCCGGCAAAGCCCTCAGGTCAGCCAGCAAACCCGTCAGGCGCCGCCCGCCAACGATCAACAGGCCGAGTTCGTGCGCAGCGTGCTGGGCGATACCGAAGACACCTGGCGGGCGGTCTTTGCCCAGAACGGTCGCCAATACAAAGACCCGGTTCTGGTTCTGTTCCGTGGTCAGGTAAACTCCGCCTGCGGTTTTGCGACGTCCGCGACAGGCCCCTTCTATTGCCCGGCCGATCAGCAGGTCTATCTGGACCTGGAGTTTTTCCGCGAGATGTCCCAGCGCTTCTCGGCTGCCGGTGATTTCGCCCAGGCTTACGTGATTGCCCATGAAGTCGGCCATCACGTGCAGACCCTGCTGGGCATCTCCGCCAAGGTCCAGGCCGCTCGCCAGAGCGGTCAGCGCATGGAAGGCAACAACGGCTTGCTGGTCCGTCAGGAATTGCAGGCTGACTGTCTTGCGGGGGTTTGGGCCTACAACGCACAAAAGCGTTTGAACTGGCTTGAACCGGGTGATATTGAAGAGGCACTGAATGCGGCAAACGCCATTGGCGACGATCGCTTGCAGCAGCAAAGCCGTGGCCGGGTTGTCCCGGACTCATTCACCCATGGAACGTCCGCCCAGCGAGTACGCTGGTTCAAGACCGGCTTTGCCCAAGGCCAAATCAACCAATGCGATACATTCGCCGCCAAGAGTCTCTGAACACATGATTAAACCGCTTCTGGTCCTGTTGTTAAGCACTGCCTTCGCGAGCCTTGGCGCTCATGCCGAGGATCAAGCGGTTAAATCGATCAGCCCGGATCGCCTGACCATCAATGGCAGCCAGGCCACGCTGGGGCTGAGCCAGGAATGGGTGCATCCCAAGCCGCGGATCGAGCGCGTGGTCATCGTGCTGCATGGCCGCCTGCGCAATGCGCAGACTTACCTGCGCAGTATCGAGCGAGCCGCCAACCAGTCCAAGGAGCGCAGCAAGACCCTGCTGATCGCCCCGCAGTTTCTGGATGAAAAGGATATCGTTGCCCACCACCTGTCCGATTCGATCCTGCGCTGGCATCAGGACAACTGGATGGAAGGCGCCACGGCAGTCAATCCCAAGCCGATCAGCTCGTTTATCGTCATCGACCACATCCTCAAGCGTCTGAGCGACAGCAAGCTGTTCCCCAACCTCAAGGAAATCGTCATCGCCGGCCATTCCGGTGGCGCCCAGGTGGTGCAGCGTTACGCGATGATTGGCGGCAAGGAAGATGCGCTGCTGAACCGTGAAGGCGTGAAACTGCGCTACGTGGTCGCCAACCCGTCGTCTTACGCCTATTTCGATGCCGAACGCCCTGAAGTGGTTTCCGCGCAAAGCTGTCCCAACTTCGACGACTGGAAATACGGGCTGAAGAAGATGCCGTTCTACTCCGGCAAGGAAAAGCCGGCGGATATCGAGAAGGCTTACGTAAAACGCGATATCACTTATCTGCTGGGCGAACTGGACACCGACAGCAACCACCCGGCGCTGGACAAGACCTGCGCGGCACAGGCCCAGGGCCCGACCCGGCTGGTGCGCGGACAGAACTACTTCAAATACCTGCAGAAACGCCACCCCGAAGGGCTGAACCAGCATCTGGTCATCGTGCCGAAAGTCGGACACAGCGGTGACGCAATCTTCACTTCGCCTGAAGGTCAGGCGGTGTTGTTCAAGCCGTTTTGAGCAGACCTGTAGGAGCGGATTTATCCGCGAAGAGTCTTTTCGCGAATGAATTGGCTCCTACAGGGGCGCCAGCAACATTTCTCGCAAGGCTGTGCAATCGGCGACATGCCAGTCAGTCAGCTCGGGCCACGGGTTTTCGGGCAGGTTGACCAGTACTGTCCTGGCACCCGCCGCCCGACCGCAATCGAGGTCGTGGCGATAATCGCCGATCATCACCATCTGCGCCGGTTCCACGTCCCAGGCACTCGCCAGCTTCAGCAGGCCGGCAGGATCGGGCTTGGGTGTCGCTTCGTCGCGGCCCAGTACATCCTCGATTGCAAAGCAGTCCGCCAGGCCAATCGCCTCAAGGGTGATATAGGCCAGTTCCCGGGCATTACGGGTCAGGATGCCCAGGCGATAACCGCGTCCGGCCAGTTCCCGCACCAGTTCGACAGCGCCTTGCGCCGCACGTGAGGTCAGCGCCAGTTCGCGCTCGTGCTCCAGCAGCCAGGCATGCTTGGCGGCCGAGATATCCGCCGGCAATGCCGCCAGATGACCAAGGATGTCGTCCTCCAGCGGAATATCCAGCGCGCGCTTGATCGCCGCAAAGTCATGCACGGCAATGGTCAGGGTGCCGTCCATGTCGAACACCCAGTTGGGAATATCCTTCAGGCTCATGACCAGTCCTTGCGATGACGGATCAGGCCTTCCTGGCTGACCGAGGCGACCAGTTGCCCGGCACGATTGAAGATGCTGCCACGCGAGAAACCGCGGGAATTGCCTGCCCACGGGCTGTCCATGGCGTACAGCAGCCAGTCATCGGCGCGCAGGTCGTTGTGGAACCACAGCGAGTGATCCAGGCTGGCGACCTGCATGTCCCGCTGCCAGACGGTCTTGCCATGGGGCAACAACGAGGTGGTCAGCAGATTGAAGTCCGAGGCATAGGCCAGCATGTATTTATGCAGCGCAGGGACATCCTTCAAGGTGCCATCGGCGCGGAACCAGACATATTTGACCGGCTCGCCGGGCTTCGGGTTGTAAGGGTCTTCGGCGGTGACCGGACGGAACTGGATCGGCTTGGGACACAGGAACTTGTCGCGCATCGCATCGGGAATCAGGTGCGCACGCTGAGTCAGAAGCTCCAGCTCCGAAGGCAGGTTCTCCGGGCCAACGATCTGCGGCATCGCGGTCTGGTGCTCGAAACCCTCTTCGTCATACTGGAAGGATGCGCTGCAGGTGAAAATCGGCTTGCCCTTCTGGATCGCCGTCACGCGCCGGGTGCTGAAGCTGCCGCCGTCGCGCACGCGATCGACCTGATAGACCACCGGCAGACCGGCATCGCCAGGACGCAGGAAATAACCGTGCAGGGAGTGAACGTGCCGATCCTCTTCCACGGTCTGGCTGGCAGCCGACAGCGACTGTCCCAGCACTTGCCCGCCAAACAGCTGGCGAAAGCCAAGGTCCTGGCTGCGGCCGCGAAAAAGATTTTCCTCGATAGGTTCCAGCGTCAGCAGCTCGACCAGATCATCCAACACTTGGCTCATTCATGACTCCTCGCACAAAACATACCCGCACACGCAAGGCCTGCGCGACAGGAGTGAAATGATACAGAATTTAACGCGACCGCTTAATCAAGGTTTAAGCGTGTTGAGCCACTGTTCACGATTGATCCGGTACAGCACATGCGGCTTGAGCGGATGTCCTTCCGGGAGATTGGGATGATCGAAGTCATCCGGAACCTTGTGCTGCATACCAATGGCCTGCATCACCTTCTGCGAAGGTTCATTGCTCACCGCCGTGAACGACACGATTTCATCCAGCCCCAGACGCTCGAAGCCGCAGCCCAGAACGGTCCATGCCGCCTCGCTGGCAAACCCCAGCCCCCAATGCTCACGCGCCAGCCGCCAGCCGATTTCCACCGCCGGGGTGAAATGTGCATCGAAACCCACCACCCCGAGGCCGGTAAAGCCGATAAATGCGCCATTGTCCTTGCGCTCAAGCGCCCAGAGGCCAAAGCCCAGCTCCGCGAAATGGCCACGCATGCGCCCGATCATCGCAGCACTTTCCAGGCGGCTCAAAGGCTCGGGAAAGTAGCGCATGACCTGCGGATCCGCGCACATGGCGGCGAACGTGGGCAGGTCATCATCACGCCATTGCCGCATCAGCAGCCGCGCGCTGTCGAGTTTGAGTATCGGCTCCATCGATTCCTCCCTGTAACCACGCAAATGATTGCGCCAGTGTAGCCTGTCGTCACGCAAGGTTACTGTGCGACGCCCTGCATTACTGGCACTATCCGGCTTCGACCCCAGACCGGACGCAAAATGTCCCTGCCGCTTATCTATCATGATGACTACAGCCCTGCCTTCCCGGCTGAGCATCGCTTTCCCATGGACAAGTTTCGCCTGCTGCGCGATCACCTGGTCGAGAGCGGCATGGTCCGCGATTCTCAACTGCTGCGCCCGCAACTGTGCCCGGCCGACATTCTGGCACTGGCTCATGACCCTTCTTACATTCAGCGCTACATGAGCGGAGATCTGTCGAGAGAAGATCAGCGCCGACTGGGCCTGCCCTGGAGCGAAGACCTGGCGCGACGCACCATTCGCGCCGTGGGCGGCTCTCTGCTGACTGCCGAGCAGGCGCTGGAGCATGGTCTGGCCTGCCATCTGGCAGGCGGCACCCACCACGCGCACTACGATTACCCGGCCGGTTTCTGCATCTTCAACGACCTGGCCGTCATCAGCCATTACCTGCTGGACAGCGGCCGGGTAAATAAAGTGCTGATCTTCGACTGCGACGTACATCAGGGTGACGGCACCGCACGCATCCTCGCCGATACCGACGACGCGATTACCGTCTCACTGCATTGCGAAAAGAACTTCCCGGCCCGCAAGGCCCGGAGCGACTGGGACATCCCGCTGCCCATGGGCATGGGCGATGCGGATTACCTGAAAGTGGTCGACGACCTGCTCAACTACCTGCTGCCGATCTACCAGCCGGATCTGGTGCTGTATGACGCCGGAGTCGATGTGCACAAGGACGATGCCCTGGGCTACCTGCGACTGACCGATGAAGGCCTCGCGGCACGCGACGAAGCTGTCATGCGCCACTGTCTGGGCCGCGACATTCCAGTGATGGGCGTGATCGGCGGCGGCTACAGCAAGGACCGCCAGGCGCTGGCGCGTCGACACGGGATACTGCATCACAGTGCGCAACGGGTTTGGCAGGAGATGGGACTGAGTTGATACATTGCCTACCAGCGGGACGCTGGCAGACGGCGGGTGTGGAAAATACGCAATATCTGCAATCGGCCATCGCAAACACGATAAGGGATGATGCAGGGACGACGTATAGACATAGTGGACCTGATGATCTCCAAAAAGAACGCGCAGTACATAACCATACATTGTCATACAACATAGTGCCCCCAAGGCCCATCGCGAAATCAGGCCTGCCTCCGAATCTCGGGTAGAATGCCGGCCTCCCATCATCGACAATCCGTTTGCCATGACCGATTCAAAATCCCCCACCCCATCATCCGTCGCCATTATCGGAGGCGGCCCTGCGGGACTGATGGCAGCCGAGGTTTTGAGCCAGGCCGGGATCAGGGTCGATCTGTATGACGCCATGCCATCGGTGGGCCGCAAGTTTCTGCTGGCGGGCGTCGGCGGGATGAATATCACTCACTCGGAACCTTACCCTGCATTTCTGTCGCGCTATGCCGAGCGTGCGCCGTGCATTGCTCCTCTGCTGCGCAACTTCAATGCGAATGCGTTGTGCGACTGGATTCACGGGCTGGGTATCCAGACTTTCGTGGGCAGTTCGGGGCGGGTATTTCCCACTGACATGAAGGCCGCCCCGCTGTTGCGCGCCTGGCTGAAACGACTGCGCGACAACGGCGTGGCGATCCATACCCGGCATCGCTGGCTGGGCTGGAATGCCGATAACAGCCTGCGCATCGCTCATCCCGATGGCGAGCAGGCCATCAAACCCGATGCCGTGCTGCTGGCCCTGGGAGGCGCAAGTTGGGCGCGCCTCGGCTCAGATGGCGCCTGGCTGCCCAGGTTGCGGGAACGCGGTATCGAGGTCGCGCCGTTGCAGGCGGCCAACTGTGGCTTTGAAGTCCCGGCCTGGAGCGAGTTGCTGCGCAGCAAGTTCGCCGGGGCGCCGCTGAAGAATATTGCCATCGGCCTGCATGACCAGACGCCGCGACTGGGCGAATGCGTGCTGACGGAAACCGGTATCGAAGGCAGCCTGATTTATGCGCTCTCGGCGCAGATTCGTGAACAGATCAATCTGACCGGCTCGGCGACGGTGCAGATCGACCTGCTACCGGGCAAGAGCCATGGCGATGTGCACAAGGCCCTGAGCAAGCCTCGCGGCTCACGCTCGATGTCGAAACATCTGCACAGCCAGTTGGGGCTGGACGGCGTCAAGGCCGCTTTATTGCGTGAACTGGCGAGCCGTGATGCCTTTGTCGACCCGGCTCTGCTGAGCCAGGCCATCAAGACCCTGCCGCTGACCCTGATCAAGCCGCGCCCCATCGATGAAGCGATCAGCACCGCAGGCGGCGTGACCTTCGAGGGTATGGACGAACGCTTGATGCTCAGGCAACTGCCCGGCGTGTTCTGTGCCGGCGAGATGCTGGACTGGGAAGCACCGACCGGCGGCTATCTGCTGACCGCATGCTTTGCCAGCGGTCGAGCGGCCGGATCGGGGATTCTTGAGTGGCTGGCCGGTGGCAGCGAATCGGCCAGCGATCCGCTTATTCGCGAATGAATTCGCTACCTACCGGGTGCTCATCAAGGCTTCTTCTTGCGCGGCCCGGTATTGAAAACCGGGACTTTACGCACCGGCTTGACCACTGGCGCCACCGGCTCCGAATCACCGCTGTCGACCCATTTTCCCAGGTTGCGCTTGCTGCCTGAAACCTTGGGCTTTTTCGGTTTCTTGGGTTTCTTGAGGATCTGCCCGCTGGCGTCGGTGGTCGGCACGCGATGTTCAGGCTCGAAATCCTGCTCTTCCTTGCGCACCAGCGTCTGGCGGGTCAGCACTTCAATCGCCGACAGCAGTTCCACTTCATCCGCGCAAACCAGCGAGATCGCTTCACCGGTCAAGCCGGCACGACCGGTACGCCCGATGCGGTGGATGTAATCCTCGGCCACGATAGGCAGGTCCAGATTGACCACGGTCGGCAGATCATCGATATCCAGGCCGCGAGCAGCCACATCGGTGGCTACCAGAATCTGCACTTCACTGGCCTTGAAACGATCCAGGGCTCGCTGACGGGTGGCTTGCGGCTTGTCGCCATGGATGCCATCGGCGTTGATACCCAGGCCTTGCAGGCGCTCGACCAGTTGATCGACACCGACACGGGTCTTGGCGAATACCAGCACCTGGCTCCAGCGCTGCTTTTTCAGCAGATGGATGAACAGCTCGCTCTTGCGCTTCTTGTCCACCGGCACCACCCACTGCTTGACCGAAGACGCCGCCACATTGCGCGGGCTGACTTCAATGCTCAGCGGGTCATCGAGCATCTGCGAGGCCAGCAGGCGGATCTCGTCGGAGAAGGTGGCCGAGAACAGCAAGGTCTGGCGACGCTTGGGCAACGCTGCGTAGATACCGCGCAGTTCTTCGGCAAAGCCCAGATCGAGCATGCGATCGGCTTCATCGAGGATCAGGGTCTGCAACTGCGAGAACTTGACCGCATTCTGGCGATGCAGATCCAGCAGGCGGCCAGGCGTGGCGACCAGTACATCAACGCCCTTGCGCAGCTTCATCATCTGCGGATTGATGCTCACCCCGCCATAGACCGCATAAGTGCTCAACGGCAGGTGCTCGGCGTATTGGCGGATGCTTTCGTGTACCTGCTCGGCCAGCTCGCGGGTCGGAGCCAGAACCAGGGCACGCACCGAATTGGGCGCGACCTTCGGGCCTTCCATGGTCAGGCGCTGCAACAGCGGCAAGGCAAAACCGGCGGTCTTGCCGGTGCCGGTCTGGGCGGCGGCCATCAGGTCACGACCGGCCAGCACTGGAGGAATCGCCTGTGCCTGAACAGGCGTCGGGGTCTGGTAGCCGAGTGCATCGAGGGCACGCAGCAAGGGTTCGATCAGGCCGAGAGAGGCGAATGTCATGGGGATACCGTAGGGGAATTCACTGCAAGGCGCGCAGTTTACCCTGTCCGGCTCACACAGGTTAGCTCGCGCGTGTCGATCCGGCCTCTTGTTGCTTCGGCTTGCGCCATTGCGGCAGGCCAATCAACACCACGGCACTGATAATGACCAGCATCGCCAGGCACTCTTCAAAGTGGATGGTTTCTCCGGCAAACAACACGCCCAGCATTACCGCGACCGCCGGGTTGACGTAGGCATAGCTGGTCGCCGCCGCCGGGCGCACATTCTTGAGCAGGTAGATATAGGCACTGAAGCCGATGATCGAACCGAACACCACCAGATAAGCCAGTGCGCCCCAACCGGCAGCGCTGGGCATATGCAGCATGCGCTCGCCACTCAGGACACTGCCCAGCAGCAACATGCCGCCAGCGGCGATCATCTGCGCAGCACTGGCCATCGGCCCGGCTGGCAGGGACAAGTGTTTGCTCCATACCGAACCGAATGCCCATGCCGCTGCGGCAAACACCAGCAGCGCCGCGCCATAAGGGCTGGCCTGCAGGTTGGAGCCCAGGTTGAGCAAGGCAATGCCGAACAGCCCGAGAAAGATCCCGGCCCATTCCAGACGGGTGGTCCGATTGCCCCACAACAGGCCGAACAACAAGGTAAACAGCGGCACGGTCGCAACCGCCAGCGCGGCAATACCTGAAGCTACGCCAGCATGCTCGGCCAGTGTCACGCCGCCATTGCCACAGGCCAGCAGCAGAAAACCGATGGCCACGGCAGATTTCCACTCCTTCAAGCTCGGTGCCGGCACACCGCGAAACCTCAGAAAGCCATACATCAGGCTGCCCGCCAGCGTGAAACGCACTCCCGCCAACATCAACGGCGGCCAGGATTCCACTCCGATGCGGATAAACAGATAGGTAGAGCCCCAGATCAGGTACAGGGCCACAAAGGCACCGATGAGTAACAAGGGGAAGCGACGGGAAGCTGGCATGTCAGGCTCTGTGAAGTTGTTGTTATGACTGCCCGTATGAGGCTAATGCAGGACTGTACCTTTAAAGGCTAAAAACCACGCTGACGCTTGAGCGCTTCACTGATTTTTGCAGCGGGGACTTTTTGCAGGCTGCACAGCAACTGATGGGAAACCCCGGCGATACCGTGGGTCTGGCGCAGCTCGTTGGTCAGGTATGCCGTCAGGTTGGCGGCCATTTCGGCATCGGCCATGGCCCGGTGAGCCTTGCCGGTATTGGGCAGGCGAGCATAACTGGTGAGGGTGCCGAGCTTGTGGTTGGGCGCGCCCGGCATCAGGCGGCGCGCCAACAGCATCGAACAGGCAAAGCTTTGTTCACGCTGGCGCTGAATGCGTGACAGTTCATAGTCCCAGAATTTCTGGTCGAACGAAGCGTTGTGCGCCACCAGAGGCGTCACACCGACAAAATCACAGACATCGTTCATCACCCGCTCGGCCGAGGGCGCGGTGCGGATCATGTTGTTGCTGATTCCGGTCAGGCCTTCGATAAAGGCTGGAATACGCACGCCGGCGTTCATCAGGCTCTGATAGCGGTCGACGATACGCCCCTGCTCCATGATCACTACCGCAATCTCGGTGGCCCGGCAGTTATGGCCAGGCGAGATTCCGGTGGTTTCAAAGTCAATGACTGCGATACGTTCCAGCACTGGGTTACATCCTTAAAAAATGACAATCACTTCAGCAACAGCGCGCCTTCGATAGGCACATAACGACTGGCGGCCCGAATCAGCGAATTGGCCGTCAGCCCCGGAACGCCATAGGCTACGGCCTCGACACCATGCTTGTTGATGATGCGCTCGAGCAACAGATCGAAATCCCCGTCGCCGGACGCCAGGACCACTTCATCCACCTGCGGCGCGACGTCCATGATATCGATGGTGATCCCCACATCCCAGTCGCCCTTGGCCGAACCGTCGCTGCGCTGGATGTACGGCTTGAGCTTGACGGTGAAACCCAGGTTGCGAAGGATCTGCTGAAACTGCTGCTGCTTGCTGTCGCCGCGATCGATGGCGTAGGCAAATGCCTGGACGATTTGCCCACGCTTGCTGATATCCGCCCACAGTGCGGCGTAATTGAAGTGACACCCATGCGCCTGACGCACGGTGTAATAGAGGTTCTGTACATCGGCGAACACAGCGATCTTTTTCACCGTAACTCCTCATGACGCAGACTATTCGTCAGCCGGTGCAGCAGTATGCCATGAGAGAGGCTGTGGCTTGGGCTTCGCGAATGAATTGCCCGGTAGATACTCACCCTGTGGGCGTGAGCTGGCTGGCGACAGCTTCATTACAGGCAACAAAATACACAGCGGCAAGAAAGAATTCATTCGCGAAAAACCCTATGCATTCACACCATCTGTGTCGCCAGAAAGAACGCCTTCCCGGATAAATCCGGTCCTACCGGGAATAAGGCAATGCCTGCTCAGACAAACGAATCATCATCCGAGAACATGTCGCCGCCATCGCCATAACTGTCATCGGCCATGTACTGCTGATCCTGCTGCCCCCAACCGCCTGAATCCGTGTTCTGAACCGGCTGGTCGTGGATAACCTCGACAATCTCCTCAGGCTGGCTGTGATGACCAAACAGGCTGCTGATGCCTTGCGCCAGCATCACGCCCCCCGCGACTCCGGCTGCGGTTTGCAAGGCACCGCCGAGAAAACCACTGCCTCTGGGTGCAGCCGGTGCAGAGGCATAATTGCCGGGCTGCGCCGGTGGTGGATTGAAACCCGCACCATCGCGCCAGCCACCGGAAGAAGCCGGTGCAGGCTGGGCCTGGGGTTGCGGAGCACGCGACGGGCTGCCGCCAAAGATACTCGACAGGAAACCGCCGCTGGCCGGGGCCGATGCAGCCTGGCCTTTGGCCTGTTGAAGCTCGGCCTGCAGTTGCTGAATCTGCTCGTCACGTTGCTTGAGCTGTTGATTCAACTGGTTGACTGCCGCTTCCTGAACCAGAATCGCCTGCGCCATGTAATAAGGCGCCGCAGGCTGGCGACTGAGATGCTCCTTGATCCGCGCTTCAGCCCCGGCGTCACGCGGGGTTGAGGCTGTTTCGGCACTTTTCAGCCTGAAGAAAAGTTCGTCGATCAGGGTTTGCTCTTCGCTGTTCATGGCGACCTCGCTGGATTGCCGTTAAAAACGTTCGTCCAGTCGAATGAATGGACTTCAACAAGGTAATGGGGCTGCACATGCCCTGTTCAACCAGATGAACAAAAAGTTAACAAAGCCCGGCCTTCATCGCCGTCGCCCTTGGTTCGCCAAAAGGCATCGGCTAAAGTGTCGACCTGCTTTTTGCCTGCGACCTATCCCCATGAATCCGTTGAACGTTATTCAGGACTCGCTGTATTTCTTCCGGCGTAACCTGGGAAGCATCCTGGTGTTGTGCCTGCCGCTGGTGGTGCTTGAAGCCCTGGCCAAACAGGCCCTGAGCAATTCGCTGGGGGCCAACGCTACCTTCGCTTACGAACTCCTGATCGCCTTGCTGTTCTACCCACTCTATACCGGAGCATTGATCCTGTTTCTCGATGCCCGCACACGCGGCGAAACGCCCCAGACACGTGACCTGTTGGCCATGGCCTTGCGCCTGTGGCCGACTTTCGCGGTGTTGTCGGCCATCAGCACGCTGCTGATCCTGTTCGGGCTGTCGCTGTTCGTGCTGCCGGGCCTGTGGGTGATGATCAAGCTGGCGTTCTCCGAGTACCTGCTGGTATTACGCAAGCTGACGCCCTTCATGGCCATGCGCGAAAGCATGCACATGACCAACGGCCATTTCGTGCGCATCCTGCTGTGCGTTCTGTCCGTGTACATGCCTCTATATTTTCTGGAAGGCGTTGGCCTTTACCTGTTCCCGGACCCGCAGGGCCCAGCGGTATCGCTGCTGCTCGACAGCCTTGGCAGCTTCCTGCAACTGCTCACCAGCATCGTGATGTTCCGTCTGTTCATGCTGATCAGCGAGCCTGAAAACAAGGCGTAAGGCACGAAACGGCTGCCAAGGACTGGCAGCTCGGCTATGCTCGTTCGCGAACCCGCTACTGAGCGCGCTGCGCTCCAAGCCGAGCCGATGCCCCGTTTTCTCTTGCGCCTGACACTCATAGCCCTGCTGCTGACCGGCCTGGTGCTGGCCATGGTCTACAGCCTGACCTGGCGCCCGGAAGACCGGGAACCGGTCACAGCCCTTTGCACCTCCCAGGCGCCACCGCTGGTGCCGGGCCAGGCGCTGAAAGTCATGACCTGGAACATTCAGTACCTGGCAGGCAAGCGCTATGTGTTCTGGTATGACATGGCCGATGGCAGCGGCCAGGACGAACGCCCGACGCATGAAGACATCGCCTACAACCTCGATGAAGTGGCGCGGGTCATTCGTGACGAACTACCGGATATCGTGCTGCTGCAGGAAGTCAGCGATGGCGCCAAGAACACCGATTACCAGAACCAGCTGGCCCTGCTTCAGGAGCGCGTGACGGACCTGTATCCCTGCAGCACGCAAGCGTTCTACTGGAAGGCCGACTTCGTACCGGACCTGCACATCCGCGGCAGTGTCGGCATGAAACTGGCGAGTCTCAGCCGCTATCGCATCGATCACGCCGAACGCCTGCAACTGCCGGTGCCTGAAGCCAACCTCATCAGCCGCCAGTTCAACCCCAGGAATGCCTTGCTGGTGAGTTACCTGCCATTACGCGATGGCGGACAAGTGGCGATCATCAACACCCACCTGAGCACACCGGCTCAAGGCGACGACACCTTGCAACGCCAGATACAGGTCACCGGCAAACTGCTCGATACCCTTGAAAGCAGCGGCACTCCCTGGCTGATCGGCGGCGACTTCAACCTGCTGCCGCTGGGCCAGTACCAGCGCCTGCCCGCCGAACAGCAAGCCCGCTACAACCCGGACAGCGAACTGCATGCGCTGTGGGACAAATACACGATGATCCCCAACAATGCCGAGGCCAGCGGCATCGAGCGCAACAGATGGCTGACCCACTTTCCCAATGACACCCGAGTCAGCGGCCCGGACCGAACTCTCGACTACCTGTTCCATAGCCCGGGCCTGAAGCGCATCGAAGCCCGGGTTCGCCGCGACGACACGCTGCTGATCTCCAATCATCTGCCAGTTATCGGGCGATTTCTGTTACCGGTTGAAGAGCTACGATCCATGAGCTTTGAGGTTTTGCCCGAGAAGTAGCGTTTCATGGATCAAAACACGGTGACAACGGTGACACCCGCTGTCTCGAACTTATCCATGTTCACCAGCGCATCGATCGACTGCTCAAGGCTGATGGTTTTGCCGACAAGTTTTTCCGGGGCCAACTTGCCGGAGTTGATCATCTCGATCATGGCGTCATAGCGATGCGCTTGCATCCCGTGGCTACCGTAGATCTCCAGCTCATACGCGATGACCTTGCTCATCGGAATCGCCGGCCTGGCGTGATCAGCGAGCATCAGGCCAACCTGAACGTGCCGGCCACGACGGCGCAGGTTATTGATGGAGTTGAAACAAGTGCTCGGATGGCCCAACGCATCCAGCGAAACGTGGGCTCCGCCCCTGGTGATTTCCAGGACGGCCTCGGTGACGTCCGCCACGCGGTTGGCATTAACTGTCGCAACGGCACCGAGCGAACGGGCCAGTTCGAGTTTATCGTCCGAGATATCGATGGCGATGACGTTGGCGCCCAGTGCATGAGCAATCATGACCGCTGACAGGCCAACACCCCCACAGCCATGAACAGCAACCCACTGACCGGCTGTGACCTTGCCCTGATCGACAACCGCCCGGAACGAAGTGACAAAACGACAACCCAGACTGGCCGCCGTTGCGAAGTCCATGCTCTCGGGAAGCGCGACCAGATTCAGGTCTGCCTTGTGGATACCCACATATTCAGCGAAGGAACCCCAGTGAGTGAAACCCGGCTGAAACTGGGTGTGACAGACTTGCTGGTTGCCGCTATTGCACTCCGGGCAAGCACCACAACCGCCCACAAACGGCACGGTCACGCGATCACCGGCCTTCCACTTGCTGACATCCCTGCCAACCTCGGCCACGATGCCAGCGAGTTCATGCCCTGGCACATGCGGTAGCTGAATGTCCGGATCATGCCCCTTCCAGCCGTGCCAGTCACTGCGACAGACACCCGTGCCCTGCACCTGAATGACCACGCCATGCGCCTCCGGAGTCGGATCTTCGACGGTCATGAGACGCGGCGGCAGGGAAAAGGCTTCGTAGACTACGGCTTTCATGAAACACCTCCGCCTGAACAGGCACTGCAACGAAAAGAATCAGCTGAATCGCGCAACAATTATGAATGAACAGCGTGAAATTACCTTTCAAGCTGCAATTGACGAAGTGCAATATTTGAAATTAACCTTCATTTAACTATCAGAAATGAAAGACCCCATCATGACCGACGCTCTGGACAAGGTAGATATTGCAATCTCGGAGCGACTGCAGCGCAACGGTAGGCTGTCGAATGTCAAACTTGCGGAACAGCTTTCCCTCAGCGAAGCCTCCTGCTGGCGAAAGCAGAAACGTCTTGAAGAATGCGGAGTGATCGAGGGCTATCAGGCAATCCTGAACCGCAAGAAACTGGGGCTTGGCGTGATGGCTTTTGTACAGATTTCCTGCACCGATCACAGCGAGGAAGCCACAGCCAGGTTTGAAAAAATCATCGAGGCAGCCCCACAAGTGCTCAGTTGCCACAACACAACCGGCGAGGCGGACTTCCTGCTTCAAGTTGTCGCCAAAGACCTGGACAGCTACAGCCGCTTCGTTGAAAAAGTCCTGCGAAAACTTCCAGGCGTATCGAGCATTCGCTCGAACCTTTCATTGCGCGAGATGAAGACGACCAATCGGTTGCCGGTGACGGAGCTTTTGAGCATTTAGGGGGACCATCATCCGTATGCTCGCTCAAGCGCCACCCTATTTGTCGCGCCTAAAAATCTTCAACAAGATCGATTATAGTGCAGGGCGCTACAAATTTTTCGCAGGTCATCGCGCTTTTTCCACGTAAATCAACCAGCCCGCACTATAGAGCCAAAAACTGATCTGCAAATCTTTCCGTTTGAGGTCGATCTCCGCTTAACCCCATAATAATAGTTTCTACGGACCACAAGTATTCTATAAGCATTTCTCTGTCAGCCTTACTCTCAACAAGCTTACATAAACCCGGAATATATGCATCATACTCACCCATCTCTTCCGAATAGGCTGCAATACCAATAGGACCCCATTGCTTATGAACGGCCTCCCGCACATGCTCATACAATGCGGACTGCATGCGAGCACTCACCTTACCTACCTCCAAGCATTATGGTAATGATGGTTCCACCTTGAAAGTCAACTACCAAATTAGCTTTATTAGAATTATCATCATAACCGTGCACTTGATTTATCTTGGCGCACCAGTACCATTTTTATAGCTTCCTTAACTACCGACGGAGTATAGCCACGCTCCTGCACTCCAAGTCAGAAAACATTAATTTTAAGTATAAAAACCCCACCCTTTGAAACCATAGACTCACGCTCCAACGTAAGCGATCCACCACACACACTCTAACCGTGAATCTGAGGCGTTATTCTGGGCTCCCGAATAATTTCTGGAGCCTTTGCCATGATGCACCCTTCATTCTTAATGTCTAGGAATTCAACTGGCTGTTCAACGGTTTAAAAATAACTAAAAGATACCGTTGACTGCAGGTAAAAAACATCTGAAATCGTCTCTTTTGACAGATAACCATCCTGAACATCATCCGACGACATGACGGGCAAATCCAAATTAAATTCCGTAAATTCAGGTTTAACCGCACCCTGAACCTTTAGAACATGATCCAGACCACCAATATGAGAAATGAACTCTGGAATCATTTCGCACATATCAAAATCCTCCGAAAACTCCAGAGAAAAAACCACATAAGAACGTGCTAACAACGCCCTGACACCAGGCTTCACATGCTCGCCCTTGTTTCCAAACCGAGATGATTTCAGGCCCACCAGTTCAATGACCTGAGCGGCGGGCATATCAAAACCACGAAAAGTCAAAGACACCATTTTTTTTCTTTTATTCAACGCATTCATAGAATTTCCTTCCCCGACCCTCTCTTCCCGTCCCAAATCCACTTTCGGCCTGTGGTCTTATCATTATAAATATTCACTTTTGAATCACCTCGACCTTTCTTTGCATCATGAGCATCATCATAGCCAGCCTCTTGGGCCACATCATTAGCTTCTTTATTTCCTTTGATCTTATCTAGATTATTTTCATCTGGCTGATCCTCATAGGAATTATTAAACATTTTCTCAAGAGCAAAAACACCTAGTCCGGCCCCTATCGCACCACCTAAAACTCCGCCAACAATAGTGCCAGGACCAGGGCATACTAACGTACCCCACGTTGCTCCAATTTCAGCACCTGGAAGAGCAAGAGCAACAGTACCTTTAGGATCAAAATACCTAAGTGGATTGCCAAGAGCATAACTGTAAGTATTGAGTCCTCCACCAAGCCCAATCGGATCGCTCTGGATGTACCGTCCAGTCTCGGAATCATAATCGCGGAAATAGTTGTAGTTCAGGCGGGTCTGCGCATCATAGATCTGCCCTGGAAACCGGAGCGCTACGGTGGTCACCTTCCCATCGCCGTCCACATCCTCTTCAGGCGCTCCCACGCCATAAGCATCGCTATTCCAGCGCCACAGCAAGGCCTGTGTACTGTCAGTAGCCATTCGTGGTGTATTCAGGTGATCAGTATGCAGATAGATTAGTTTGCTGCTGCTCACGTCTCCCAACGTCGAGAAATTGACCGTCAACTGGGCAAGAGGCATGTCATCCAGCCAGAACCAGTATTGGCCGCTGGTTTTCAGACCGTTAGAATCGAAAAACGTCTGACCAATAAGTTTGCCGCTCAGGTCGTACAAATAGGCTGTCGTGCCTAGGAGCACCTGGCTCCCCATCTCAAAAGTACGCTTGGTGATGCGCTGACCCAGAGCGTTATACTTGTACTCGGCGACTTGATAAATGCTGGCTTGATGGACTTGGCTAAGACGCCCTAGAGCATCATAGGTATAGCGTCGACCATTGAGTTGAGTGTGATTGCCGACCAAGTCGGTAGCCAGTGTAGAACCATTGAGGCTGACCAATCGATTGCTGTCATTGGCATACGTCAGGGACTGGGTTTCGCTGGCCTCGCCACTGCTCAGGTTGCTGGTGGTACGCTGAGTCCGGTTGCCGGTGGCGTCGAAGCTGTAGCTTTTCCTGACGCTATTGGTCTGTTCCTGAGTCAAACGCCCCAAAGCATCATATTCGTATTGCACCGCCCCCCAAAGGCTATGGGTGGCCTCGGCAATATTACTGTCTGCATCATATCGATAGCGTGCTTGCCAATTCCCGACTTGCTGTTGCGTCAGTTGGTAGTCCTGATCATAAGCCCTCGACAGTACGACACCATTACCCCAGGTCAGCGACTTAACCGGGCCAAAAGGCTGATAGGCAATGTTTTTGGCAAGAGTGACTGTTCTACTTCCAAGCGTCAGTTTGATACCTGTGACTTGGGCTGCGCTATTACGGGTGTAAGTTAAACCTATATTTGATGGGTAACCGATCGCAATGAGATTACTGGCCGCATCATAGCCATAACTTAAATTTTCGTAGTAATCCCCAGCGTTAACCCCTACCGAACGGTGCTGGTTGACGAGATTACCTTTGGCATCGTATGTGTACGTCAATACACCTGCGCTGTCCTGAATACCGGTACGGCGGCCAATACCGTAATTTCCATTAGCGGTCTGGTCATAGAGAAATTTGATATCAAGCGCAGGAGTAGCAGGATAGCTTTTGCTGACTAAGCGATTCAGCGCGTCATACTTATAGTCGGTTACCACCCCACGAGCATCGGTACTGCGAATGAGGTTGTTGGCTTCATCATAAGCGAAAGTACTGGTGCCGGAATCTGTACTTATGCTGCTGGTCTGATTGCCTTGACTGTCATAGGTATATCGTGTCGTTACGCCACGCGGATCGACAACTTGTGTGACCTTATCATCAGGGTTGTAACTCAAGGCAGTAACGCCCTGCTGGGGATCAACAATCTTACTGAGACGATTCAGGGCATCGAAAGCTTGCTGCGTTTTGTGATCACGCGCAGTGGTAGAGCCAGCCTGATTGTCATTCAGGTCGTAATCATAACGCCGGGTTTGGTTATCAGCACCCACCGCCTTGATCAAGCGTCCCAACTCGTCGAAGACTCGTTGCTGAAGGTGGACAATAGCGCCACTACTATCAGCTATAGTTTCCGAAGTACGGTTTCCCATCGGATCAAGCGTATAGCTAATGCCTTCACCAAGCTGATTCTTCACCCCAATCAGACGTCGCGCGTCATCATAGCTGTACTTGATCCAATTACCATCAGGCATGGTGATTTGCAGAATATCGCCGACTTCATTATAGGTGTACTGCGTGGTCGATGAGTCAACTGTTCGGCTGGCAAGCCATCCTTGCGGGGTATAACCAAGTGTTGTTGCTACTCCATTAGGGTCGGTTACAACCTGCGGATTGCCATGACTGTCGAAATCACCAAGGGTATAAACATGACCAAGCGCATTGATGACAGTCGTAAGGTTGCCTTGAGGGCCATATGCATACGAAGTAATGTCACTGACATCATTGCGGGCACCATCAACACTGGCGATCTGTCCAGAAGGTGTATAAGTGTGGCTGATAGTACTTGCACTGACATGAGATAAAAACAATGCGCATGCAAGGCCCGCTATCAGTTGACGCAAAGAGGAAGCAAACATGCTAGGGGCCTTCAGATAATAATTATTCATCGGGAAGTGACCTGTCGAGTGAGTTCCCGCCCTTGGTTGTCATAGCTGTATACCGTGACGCGATTCGGCTCAACGATCTTGGTCGGCAAGAATCGATCAGGATCCCACTCGGTCGTAACGGTACGGGACTCGGTCGTTCCGGTTGCTTCGGTACGGCTGGTTTGCAGCCCTCGGGAGTTGTAGGAATAAGTCGTTACAAGCCCTTTTGCATCGGTCTTGGTCAGAACTTGAGCGCGCTCATTGTAGGTGTAACTAGAGTTGCTGGCCGGGCAGTTCGGCGATGGCTCACCTTCAATTGAAGTAACTCGTTTGATGCCCCCGATCTGCTGGTAACGATAGATCGTTGTTTTACCCAGCTCATTGGTCACCGTACGAGAACCATCCGTATTGTAAGCCACCTGAGTCAAACCTACGCCACCGCTGTGCTGACTACTTACTGTTCGACCTTGATCATCATAGGACCAGGTAGCAAAACGAACGCCACGCTCATCTGTAATGCCTGTTAACAGGCCTGTATTGCGCGAATCCTCATAGTGAAACTGTCTCTGCTCTTTCTGAGAACCGCGCGTACGGCTCAGTTGAACAAGGTGCTTGTTACTGTCATAACTATAATTGATCTGTAAACCGGGAGCCACGAGGCTCAAGGGTTGATGTTGCGTATCCTCGGTAAATATCAGTGACTGTCCGCTATCGCTGGTCACTGTCACCTGATCATTGCTATAAGCCAGTTGCTGCCTGAGTCCGACTGCATCAATCCACTCTATCAAACGCCCGCTTGCATCAAAGGTGAAGCGTTCATTATTGTCTGCGGTATAGAGCCAATTATCCCCCGTCTTGGCTAGCAAGCCGGTTTCCGTCGGGTATGCAGTGGCAATGTCGCCCTCAACACTAAAGAACGACTCGCGACCATCAGCATGAACCAGAGATAACTTGCCAATGGCAAAGCGGATAAATGTGGAATAGTTATGCCGCCAAAGTCCATCTAAGCTATTGTAGGCACGAGTAAATACAGGCGCTCCGACACCGTTCGTTTTATAATCTAATTCCACTTGGAATTTATTACCAACAGCCAAACTAATGGGGTTACCAACACAGCTTTCGGGTGGGGGAGCACCTTTTTGCTCATCATTCCCACACTTTGCCGTAGCGACATTGTACATCGCCCCCTCACCGCATTGACGCACATAAAACTCAATGAAATGAAAATCATGTCCAACATAAAGATAACCAGCATACCAGTTATAAGGAGGAGCCCACACAGAGCGAGAGCAACGATCATACCCAGGATTAATATACCCAAGCCTAGAAATCACAGCATTGCACGCTTTCTCAGCATCTGCATCATTATCGAAATTATCATAATGATGAATCCAACGCCAAGGCCCCATTTCTGAAATAACGTCTTGAACCTCTGCTATAGAACAACTACTAAAAAAACAAAAAAGACAAACAAAAAAACGCCGCCCCCACAACATTCACCACCCCTCTAAGAAAACATATTAAATCATGGCTGGAAGAATCAGTTTCTAACAACCTGCCGACTGAGTTCACGCCCTCCAACACCTAAGCCCAAAGCCACAGTTGACGCGAAGAAAAAGCAAACATGCTAGACTCCTTCAGATAATAATTATTCATCGGGAAGTGACCTGCCGAGTGAGTTCCCGCCCTTGACTGTCGTAGCTATATGCAGTGATACGATTTGGCTCAATAACTTTAATCGGTAACGATCGATCAGGGTCCCACTCTGTTGACGTGGTTCGAGCCACAGTAGTTCCTGCTGCTTCAGTACGGCTGACCTCAAGGCCACGAGTATTATAGGAATAGGTTGTGACAAGTCCTTTGGCGTCAGTTTTGGTCGATATCTGACCTTGGGAGTTATAGGTGTAAGTAGAGTTACTGGCGGGGCAATTTGGAGTTGGCTCACCTTCGATTGCAATGATTCTCTTAATGCCATCAATCTGTTTATAACGATACACCGTAGTTTTGCCTAACTCATTGGTTACCGAACTGGAACCATCTGCATTGTAAGCAATCTGGGTCAGCCCTGCTCCACCGCTGTGCTGACTACTAACGGCTCTGCCTCTATCATCATAAGACCATGTAGCAAAGCGAACACCGCGCTCATCGGTAATCCCCGTCAGTAATCCGGCGTTGCGAGCGTCCTCATAGTGGTAGCTTCGAGTTGAAGTGGCTCCATTCACATTTTTTAAAAGACTGGTCAAGCGCTGAGCTTGATATATGTACTGTATTTTCGCGTCGCCGGACTCAAGCGTTTTTAGCTGACCAAGAATATCGTCAGCAAACTTTACTGATTGGCCAAACTCATCGATGACCGTGACATTATATTTATCACGCGAGACGTTGTGCACTAAGCCTTGAGGACTGACGATGTTGGTCAATTGTCCACTTACGGAAAAGCTCATGACCGAGCCATCCAAAGATTTGAAAGTCCATCCTGCCTCAGTCGCAACCAGTGAACCCAGATCAGTAGCAGAAGAATACTTACCATCAGCCAATTTAAACAAAGATTCTCGGCCATCCGAACGGGCTAGAACCACAAAATCCGCCCCCACATTCAGAGCAGCTGAATAACTATGCCTCCAGAGTCCATCCATACTATTGTAATAACGCCCGACAATTATAGGACTAGCAGCTCCAACCCTAAAGTCTTCTTCATATTGAAATTTATTGCCGGTCGCTGCATCAATTGGGTTACCGACTTTCATGGAAGGGCTTTTACACGACAACTCATCGTCATCTGCACCTTTTTGCCCATTAAAACTACACTTAGCTGTCATGTAATTTAAAGTGGTACCACCCTCACATGAAATTGTCACTTTAGAGATTGTGCCCCAATGGTGCTCCCACCCTCCAGACGTCATAAGATAGCACTCATACGCACCTGAAACATTATACCTATTGAAGTGCGGAGCATACGATTTCGCTAACCAAGGTGCATATTCATAAACAAGATACTCACACCCCTGCCACGGCTTTGAAAAGACAGAAATGCTTCCATTCGACCCCGAATCCCAGTAAGTAAATTCTTTCGCCTTCAAGCCCGAGCAGCTAATAGCCAAAAATAAAAACAACGCCACCCCAAAACGCTTCATATCCCGTTCCATCCAGTGAATACACTATAAAATCTCTCAAACCTTCAAAAATCACTTTAACTCACGAAGACATCCCCACCCTAAAGCCCATACATTCCGTTACACACTGAGCAAGAAAACCTCCAACAGCTTATTAGAAACCACAACACCACTGACCTTACAAAATTTTGCAAAAATAGTATTTATGATCCGCACGCAGCAGTCAATAACGTTAGAGACAACATTAACTCCAAGTGTAAGATAATCATTCCTTTTAAAATAATGCAGCCACTTCTCAGCTGCAAAAATGCACCGTACATTTAAAGAAATGTATCGCCTTCAATCACGTCTCGCGGATAAATCCGCTCCTACTCAGCCCGGTAGTTAATCTCTCCCCTAACTCTTCCTCGGCTTGACCCGCGCAGTAGCCTCCGCCACCAACGGGTCATCCGGCCAATAATGCTTCGGATACCGCCCCTTCAAATCCTTCTTCACCTCGGCATAGGTACTGCGCCAGAAATTAGCCAGATCCTGTGTCACCTGCACCGGGCGGCGTGCCGGGGACAGCAGGTGCAGTTTGACGATCTGTCGGCCATTGGCGATGCGCGGGGTGTCGGACAGGCCGAACAGTTCCTGCAGGCGTACGGCGAGGATCGGTGGGTGTTCGCTGTAGTCCAGACGCACGGATGAACCGGACGGTACGCTCAGGTGGTGCGGTGCCTGTTCTTCCAGTCGCTGAGGCAACGGCCAGGGCAGCAGGTTGTGCAGGATCGAGGACAGGTCCAGATTGCCGAAATGGCTTAGCCGGGTGACTTTGCCAAGATACGGCAGCAGCCAGGATTCCAGGCTATCGAGCAGGGCAGGATCGCGGACGTCTGGCCACTCGCTGGTGTCCTGTCGTTGCAGATCCAATTGGCGCAACAAGCCCACCCGCGCCTGCCACTGGCGAAGCTCCGGCGTCCAGGGCAGCAGTTCCAGCCCTTTGCGCCGCACCAGTCCAAGTAAAGCGTGGCCACGGGCTGATTCATCGAGGCCGGTCAGTGGCTCGCGGCTGAGGATCAGTTCGCCGACCTTGCGCTGACGTTCGGCGCGCAACACGCCTTCGCGCTCGTCCCAATCCAGTTGATCGACATGCGCCACTTGCTCGCACAGCACGGAGTCGAACAGTGCCGGATCGAACTCGGCCGCCAGATAGATCCGCTCTTCGCGCTGGCCCTGACGGCTGCCCAGATCAGCGATGACCAGCCATGGCTGTTTCATCAGCGCATCGACTTCCGCGAACAGGGCTGCACGACCATTGGCCAGTCGATATTCAGCACCGCCAGGACGGCGTTGCTGGGCGACACGGTCTGGATAAGCCAGCGCCAGCAGGCAACCGAGCCAGCGCGAATGATCGGGATCGCTGACCGCTGCAGTGGCTGCGCCTCTCAAGTAACCACGGTACTGACGCGCCAGTTGTCTGGCTCGCTGTACGCCGCCCTGGGCACCACGGGCGACACGCTCGCTGCCAGCCAGCAAGGTCAGTCGGCTATGCAGGTCGGCCCCAGCGCCGCGCAGAATATCGCGCTCGCCGAGCAAGGCTGCGACATCGCAGGCCAGATTGCCCAATCCCAGCGCATGACCGCGCAGCAACAGATGCGCGATACGCGGATGCGCAGGCAGCTCCGCCATTGCCTGACCATGGCAGGTCAATTTTCGATCCTGCCCCTGGCCGCTCAAGGCGCCCAATCGCACCAGAAGGTCCTGCGCCTGTGCATAAGCTGCGGCCGGAGGCGCATCGAGCCAGACCAGTTGGCTCGGCAGCACGCCCCAGCGCGCCAGTTGCAGCGCCAGCCCGGCCAGATCCGCCTGGAGGATTTCCGCCGAGCCATAGGCGGCGAGCTGCTCATGTTGTGCTTCGGACCATAGCCGGTAGCAGACACCGGGCTCCAGGCGCCCTGCCCGTCCGGCACGCTGAGTCGCACTGGCGCGGGAAATACGCTGGGTATCCAGGCGCGTCATGCCGCTGCCCGGATCGAAACGCGGCACCCGCGCCAGTCCGGCATCGATCACCACGCGCACGCCATCGATGGTCAGGCTGGTTTCCGCGATGTTGGTCGCCAGCACAACCTTGCGCAAGCCCTTGGGCGCAGGTTCGATGGCAGCACGCTGGGCATTCAGGTCGAGTTCGCCATGCAACGGGCAGAGCAGGATGTCGGCACGTTCGCCCAAGGCCTCGGCCAGTTGCTGGTTGACGCGGCGGATCTCGGCCTGTCCCGGCAGAAACACCAACAGGCTGCCGGACTCATTGCCCAAGGCATCGAGAACAGTCTGCACCACTCGCGGCTCGATGAACTCGCCGGGCTGGAACGGCCGTCCCCACTGCATGCTCACCGGGAACATGCGCCCCTCGCTACGCACCACCGGCGCATCATCTAGCAGCGTGGAAAGGCGCTCACCTTCCAGGGTGGCCGACATCAGCAGGATTTTCAGCGGCTGTTCGTCGCGAAACAAGTCACGACCGTTTAGGCTCAGGGCCAGCGCCAGATCGGCATCCAGACTGCGCTAATCTTCTTGACCGATTGCACCATTCTGTCAAAATACCAGAAACGCCCGATATAGAGCGTCATTAGCGACATTTTAAGAGCATGTAGAAATTGACAATCATCAAAAAAACCGCATCGTTGGCGAACTATCCTTTCAAGGCCCTAGCGCCTGAAGTCGTAGAGTTGCTGGAAAGGACAGCCAAGAGGGTTAGCGGCACCACTGGCTACAGCACTGCCCTTAAGCTACTCGAATGCTATTGTGACCTGCAGAATGCTCAGGTCACCTACCTTGATCTCTCCAGCCCCAAATACCTGGATTTGGTCAAAGGGTTGATGGGTGCCGTGATGAGTGATGACTTTGTTGAGATGCACTCCTCCACGCGCCGTACCGTTGCTCGCCTCATGGCTGTTATCCATCAGAGCCTTTGCAACGAAATCCCTGCAATGGAGCGAGTGGAACACGACCCCGCAAGCATGGCGCTATGCGATGCTATCTGGCAGGAGCATCGCTCGGAGCTGTGCCCAGTGCGAATGCAGTATTGGAATGGCTGGATTGTCGAATCTTCCAAAGGCCAACATTTTTACCTGGCCTTGCAACCCATTTGGACGAGCCATGGGCAGAAGTTCGCTGAGGATTTATTTCTTCAGTGGAAACTGCATTTCAAGAAACAAGCAAGGCCTGCATACTCCTTAGTCAACAAGATGGTAGGTTTTCTGTCAGCCAATTGTGAAGACTGGCCTGCTGTGACGTTCCAGCACCCACAGATGGTAAAAGGATTTTTTCTTGCGTTCATGAAAGATTATTTTCTGGATGTCTATAAGCGCGGATTGAAAATTGACTCCCAAATTATTACTTGGGTTAATTTCATGGTGACCTGCGAACAGATTTTCATTGAGACAGGTAAGTGGGCCACGCCCTATCAAGGTGGCTTACCTAAGCCAAAGGTGAACCATAACATTGGCCATGCAAGCAAGAAGAAGATGGGCGATGACGGCGTAGTCGTCCATGAAAAACTAATCACACCGATTCCATTGCACCTCACAGATGAGGAAGCAATTGAGATCATATTCAGCAGGATTCTGACTGACATTTCAATCATTAAGTCTTGGGCCTTTGCACAGCGCTCAAAAATGATTAATAGCGTTTACCAGCGAAAAGAACTGGCAAAAACAGGCACACCAATTGACTCAGGGATGTCTAGGAAAACCATAGCTGAAATCGGGCCAGAGAATATCTGTGCCACATTTGAGAGAGACGGCTATCAACGTCATGTAGATTACGTACTATCACACTTCGGCCATGAAAGCTTCAAAAAAATCGCTGAGTTATTGGGTCTACCAATAGCTTATAGCCTCCACCCCTATCAGTTCCTCCTGGTTTCCGAGCACCCGGAAATCACACCTTCATTTCTATATAAACTCCAACTTCACGACGATAACGGAGATTATATAGGCTACATAAAGTCGGACGGAGGCGCAAAGCTAATAGGTTATAAAGACCGAAGAGGCAAAGGTCTCAGCGAGCAAATTATTGAGCTCACTGTAGATTCCCAGCGATGGATTGAAGAGGTTATAGAAATCACAGCGCCGCTGAGAGATGCTCTTCGAAAAGAGGGAAACCCCATCTGGAAAGAGCTTTTCATCACTTGCGGCAAAGGATTCGGCCCGCCATCAAGTCCAAAGCTTCCTATATGGAATCGCTCTACATTTGAGTCGAAGGCTCCGCTACGCGAGAGCTTGCTAGAGCAATTTGCTCCATATGAACACATGATGCCTTGCGGAACCCTGGCTTACCTAGAAAGGGTTTCTCTATCTTCCTTGAGATCTTCATGCGGTGTTGAAGTGTACCTTCGCACAAAGAACGTCACGGAAATGGCCAAAGCTCTGGGGCATGCCACTTACAAATCCAATCTGCTGAGACGATACCTACCTGATGCAATCCTCTCCTTTTTTCAAACAAGGTGGATCCGAATCTTTCAGCGGAGCATTATCTGCGAGGCGATGAAGGATAGTCCATATCTGCTAGAAGCCACGTGCTTTGAGAGTATGGATGAACTGCATTCCTTCCTTAAAAACCACGCTCTCAAAGACATCCCTCATCACCTGAAAAACCCTGAGAACAAGCCAGACGATGAAAAGGCCACGTCACAAAAATGTCATGTCTACATATCAATTGATGTAGGAATCATGACGGCACTTCTTTCCTTGGAAGCTGCCGTTAACGCCTCCGACAGGAAACAACAAATTTGCGGCAGAGCTAGGTATTGGGCTGAAGTATCAAAAACCGTCAGTAAAGAGATCGAGCGTGGTCATGACAGCTTACTGAAAGAGCACCTTAGCGTCGCAAAATCTCATTGCAACCCAAGCCAAATGGAAAAGGTCATCTATGCAACTGCCGCCTGAGCTCGACTTCCTAAACCAGTTTTTCATTGATCCTAGCATTGCTCTGAGACAGGCTGATTGGTTGCTCAGCGATTTCGATGACAACTACTGGGCTTACAGCTTTGGCTTCAAAAAGCCTAAAATTATTGACTGGAATGTGGAGATGGATGATGGCAGCCGCCTCATCGACCCTAAAAACAGGGAGCTTCTGGATGGATTAAAATATTTCATCACAGGAGTAACCAACTCTACTTCCCAGACTGTAACCCGCACAAGTGCAACCTCAACGCGAGTATACGATTTCAATCGCGCCTTGCATATTGTGGACTTCCTGCTGCTTAACGCCAAAAATTTTCAGCTAGCGAAGCATGGCCTTGCCGGCCTTGGAAGGGATGCTTTAAAGCTTACTCTAGCAGAGCTTTGCTCCAATAGATCCACCGCCGAAGCTGTATATGGCTGGTCGAAGCGCCTATCGCTCTACTGCTTAAATCTTACTCTCCAGACAAGTGCTAGCGATATTGATTCTGCACTGAAAGAATTTCCAGACCTCAACAAAATAAGCTCAGATCAAATTGAGAACAATACGCTCGAGATCCCATTGGAAATTATCCCGCGCGTTCGCGCGGCCTTATACGTGAATGATATATATAGACGCTCTGAAAAAGGCTACACGCCTAACTCCGTAAAAATCTCGAACTTAATCTACCGGAACACATTGAAGGGCCGCCTCGAAATCAAGCCAACGGCCGACATACTCTCCACTAGAACATGTGACTATTTTACTCGAGAGCTTCTCCCCATCACCGTGACCACTGGTAATCAAGAGTCAATAGCAATGGCTGACTTCTACCAATTCAGAAGAACGCTTTATAGCCTTGGCACCCTCCATGAACTAGGATTACCTGCGCCATCTGTAGAAGACCTTGACGCGACTAGAAAACTCCTCCTGGAAACGGGCAAGCTAGGTAGATTTAGGACACTCCCTTCGAAAGTCGTTTTCGGCGCCGTGAGGAATGCAATAGAGTTCCATATCAAACATGGAAAATCGTTGATCGACGGAATCTGCAAGGTGGCCCTGCATTGCAAACTGAAGGGTATTTCCACAAGCGAACTGACAGACGATGTAGTACGCAAAATTATCGGTGAAGACCTTCGCAAGCTTGGAGTTGAAGGACTTGGCCTATCTCGGCGGGTAATCGGTACTGCCCACCTTGAACCCATCAAGGGATCAACCTCGGAGTATTACTCTGACTTACGAGCCAACAAGGGACTTCTTGAGCTTATAAAGGTATATTTCGGCAGTACCCAAATTATTGTAGGCGCTTTAATGGGCCGTCGCGTTGGGGAGCTTAAAGATCTTCATGCATCCAATTGCCTTGATGTTTCAGAGCAATGGCTTGTATTCCTAAATCGAAAAAGCAGCCGTAACCTTTTCGGCATTCGCCAGACCGAGGTCAGACCTATTGAGCCCATTGCGGTTAAAATGATCAAAAGCCTTGTTCGGATGCAAAAAATCCTTAAACGCTTGGGCTACATTGATGAACTCACGACATTGTTCAGCAGCCCCTCGATCAGTGGCGATTTGTCACTCGCCAACGCGAACTCATATAACTACAACCAGAACCTCGACTTCTTCTGCGACTACTTTGAAACCGAAACCAATGAAGATGGCAAGCGCTACTATATTCGGCAACATCAGTTGAGGCGCTTCTTTGCGTTGTTATTCTTTTACTCCAGCAGTTTCGGCGGCCTCGAAACCTTGCAGTGGATGCTTGGGCATACTGACGCAGAGCACGTATGGCATTACATTACTGAAGCAATTGACGGAGCGACGCTTGCAGGCGCCAAAGTCCAATATGTGGCTGAGGCCTTGCACAGTGGCGACATTGAAAGTTTCGAGAGCCTTGCTGCATTGGTGACCGCTCGGTACGGCACCGAGAATTTCACACTTGCTGATACAAACGAACTGGAAGAATATCTCGCAGACCTGATGGAAGAAGGTGCAATTACCATCGAGCCGGAATTTTTCGAAGATGGCGATGGTCAACGTTTTAAAGTAATCGCAAAAGTAATTGGGGTTGACGCATGAAGAAGGTTGATGCTCGAGTGGAGCGAAACACCTTGGCACTTAATACACTTATGGAGTTTCTTCATCATATCCATAAGTCACCCGACAGTTTCAAGGACAAAAAAGAACTGATCCAGGCGCTCAAGAGCCAGGTGGCGACGGCGGGCCTGGAAATCAGCTTCCAGGCCGGAGAGGTTGCCAAGACGACATCGCCCATGAGTTTGAATACGCTGAAGACATATGCCGAGCGGAACATCACGGCAGGGTTCGATGGGTTTAATAGGCTTCGAGTTTCGGCCCTGGAGGCAGTGGAAGCTGCCGGACGTAGGGCGGAACGCTCCAACAAACGTACGAAGGTAGGGCTCACCCTGCGCGCAGAGGAGCTGGAGTACAAGCTCTCTGCTCTGCAAAAGACGAACATGGTGTTGCTGCAGGCTCTTAATCGCGCTCTTGATGACATCAAAAGTGTTCGAGACGCATCCAGCACGGGCGTAAGGGCGCTACGTGCTGCGGAGGCAATCAAGGCGCTATCAGCAATCACTTCGCTCAATGCCCCGCCGTTTAACAGGCTTACAAATTCAGATGAGAAAGCCGTCATAAACCTTGACGAGTATCGATGATGAACAAGGCAACCTCTCATCAGCTTTACTCGCTCATTGATGAGCTAACACTTTTCTCACACATGGCGCTGGGAAGAATTGAAACCAATACCTTTAACGCCATCCCGTTTGTGACTTGGCCTGACGGGTCGCCATGTATTCCTGCGAATCTCTACATACTCTCTCTGCTTGAGCGTGCAGGGCGTGGTGGTAACCGAGGTCTGTCTACCCGAGGTTCTAAGGGCGGCTCCCTCGGAGAATATGCTTCTAAGATAGGGCAATTAATCCGCTACTGCTATTATAAAAACATAGACCTCATTCACCTAACAGATTCAACCTTCACGACGTTCATTGGCTCATTGAGAGACGAGAAGTCCCCAATCTACCCAACCTCCAACAAAAAGTCTGAACCCACCATTCTAGCGATTGGTCGCCTTTGCCTAGACTTCTTGGAGTTTGTGGGGCGACTCAATGGAAACCCGGAGTTTGTGTCCAAGGGTGGTACGATTCGAATAACTCATGAGACTTTCATCATTACGTCCCGAAATGGTCGAAGCATTAAGAAATCCTACATCCACCATCATTCCCTTAGCCTTGGAGGACGGACACGAAGTGTATTCCCCATAACTGATGCCAACATCAAGAAACTGACCGATGCTGTTGATACACTGCCTAGTTCTCGGTTCGTTAACATGAGGCGGAAGATTATGCTTCTGCTCTTAGAGCACACGGGAGCTCGGCGAGGAGAAATTTCAAGGATCCGGGTCGAGGATATCCTGAATGCACTTAATTCGGATCAGCCTATGCTTCGTTTGGAGACATGGAAGCAGGGAGCTTCAAGCGAGCGGTTGATTCCAGTTCACAAGATGGTACTCAGCGATATCATCACCTACATCAATCTTCACCGCAGGAAGGTTGCCAAGAAATACAAGAAAGGTAAAAACGACGGTTTCTTGTTCATAGGCGAAACAACAGGCGAAGGGCTACTGCCGGATACAATCACCTCTGAGGTCACAGATCTCAAAATAGCAGCAGGAATTAAGGAGAAGATATCCCCACACATGTTCAGGCATGCATTCATCACTAAGAAATTCGTGAGAATGATTAAAGAGCATGAGATGTCAAACTCCGACGAGTTCCGGCGAGCGCTTCTCGACGTCAAAGGCTTTATCGCGGAAGTCATGATGTGGACTGGGCATAAATCGCCAGACTCAGTCGAGCGATACATTCACTTGGCCTTCAAAGAGATTTCAGGTTATTCCGCAACGGTTACTTCGGTACATCTCACAAGTGCCATGGAATTGTTTGATCGTAAACAGGAGCAACTTGTACAGCGGTTAAAAACTGATTTGACTATTGAGGAATATGAAGCCGAACTGCGGGAGCTGAAGCGCTTAAGAGATGAGGACTTTGAGATTGCACGCAAGCTCACTCCAGCCTCCTGACATCGTTTCCGGACGTTGTGCCATGCGTTTCCTGGCTTGCCCCCTCCAGGGGACGGCTCTCGTGAACCAAACCCCTGCTGCGCCTGGTTTTGGCCCTGCGGGCTTCCATCCTCATGCCTTTGGCCCCGAGGGCCGGCGCGCTTCGCTTGCGCGAGATAGGATATGCGGTCACAGCGCTGCTGCATCCTTGAGCAATAATTCCAAGATCATGGCGCATCGCCACTTTCCAGCTACGCTGAGGAGCCTTCCCCACCGTAGAAAAGGAATTCACCCCATGCACGCCTTGAGCAAAGTACACATCAAGAACTTTCGCTCTTGCAGGCAAGTGATCTTGCCACTCGGCGATTTCACCCCACTGGTCGGTCAAAATAACGCAGGAAAATCTACTATCCTGGATGCGATCAGGCTGGTGCTTGCGCCCAAGGCATTCGCGAAGACAGATGCGAATGACCCTGCCCAGCCCATCATCATAAGCGCCTGTGTATCCGGGATTACCGATGAGCTGATTGCGCAGATCCCTGAAGCCCGACATCAAGCCGCTATTAATCCCTACTGCATCGGCGGAGACCTTTGGATCAGGATTTCTGCGTTAGGCTCGGCTAGGCCTTCCACGGAGGTTTGGGAGAATGCTGAACTCGATGATCAAGGTGTCCCTACCTCTTGGCGCTCCTATCCGACGGGCCTGCCTCAAGCCATTTCGGCGTTGCTACCAGAAGCGTTGCATATCCGCGCCATGGACGATGTTCAGGAAGACTTAGGTAAAGGCAAAGCTGGCAGCACAATTCGTGGGCTACTGGATGAAATCATGGCACCCATCCTCACTGCTCACCAAGAGGTACAGGATGCACTCACAGCAGTCAGGAATATCCTGGGATCCGACGGTGAGAACCGATCCCCTCTGCTGACTGAGTTCGACACCAGTGCCACCAGCGCCCTCTCGAGCTTCTTCCCTGGTTTGCAGTTAAACCTGGACGTACCATCAATCGACGTTAAGGAGTTTTTCAAGAGCGGTGATCTGAACGTGACAGATGAGATATCTGGTCAAACCAGACGATTCGACACTTTAGGTAGCGGTGCTCAGCGCGCAATACAAATGGCCTTGATCCGGCTCCTAGCCGACATCCGTAAAACCCGCGATCAAGACCTTTCTCGTCGTCTCTTGCTGATCGATGAACCCGAGACTTTTCTCCACCCACAAGGTGTCAGGGGCCTTAGGGAAGCACTTCATGTGCTTTCAAAATCCGGCTACCAAGTCGTTTTTACCACCCATTCACCATTGATGGTGAGCAGGGATAACGCGCCCGAAACGGTCATCGTGCGCAGATCACGGGAGAATGGTTCCGAGGTTCGGATTCCGATGGGCACGGCGGTTACTCAAGCTATAGCAGAGGCTCAAGCCCAATCTCGAACTCTCTTTGAGCTCGGAAACATTGCGGAGATCTATTTCGCCGAAAAGGTAATTTTGTGCGAGGGCAAAACCGACCAGAGGCTGCTACCCCTCATTTACGAAAAGCTCTATGGCGTTAGTCCGGAGCTTGAACGGATCTGTTTCGTTGCCCTTGGGAGTTGCACCGCTATCCCTAAAGGATTTTCTGTGCTGACGGCAATGGGTATCAAATGTGGCGTGATCGCTGACTTGGATTTTGCATTCACCCACGCTAGAGGCCCCTGGCTTACGAAGGAATGCGAAGAGATGGATAACGTCAAATCTGTACTTCGGGTTGTCAGCCAAGCCGAAGGTTTCCAGCTCGGAGGAAATGGAATGCCTCAGAAATCCCAAAGCGGAACTGCAGCGGACTGTTGGGCTGCCTTCGCGAGGCATGCTGAAGGCCGACCGCTCGCAAACGCCGCCCATGAGGCCATGAAGGCAACGTTCTCAACCTGGGTCTGGCCAATGGGGTGCATTGAGGACGCATTAAACATTGAAGAGAAGGGAGAAGCAGCCATCATCGCCCAGGAGGACAGCATCAGGAACTGGCAGCCGGAGGTAATTGACCAAGAGTTTCCCGTTTTCCGTAGCACTCTAGATTGGATGCGGGCTATCTGACAGAACCTCAATTGTAATGCTTCCATTTGGGAGCATTACATGGGCAAATCCTGATTAATGATCCCGTTCGGAGCTGCATAGCTGCTCGCCGGTTCAGCTAAAAAACTATTGGGCCCTTAGCATGTACAAGAAAGACCACTCGCCTCACGAAACTCCCAGCGAAACGCTGGATGAAAACGGCAATCGCGTCAAAAACCCGAACAGGATCACGGTCAATCAGCACGTGATCCCCCAGGCGCATCTGAAGGAATGGCTGGCTGGAGAAAACCTTATAACGATATACCGCAAGCAAGGTGGCGACCCAATATACCGAGCCCCGAAGGATGCGTTCGTTGTTGCCAGACTGTGGGATCAGCCTACTGAGCAAGGCATGATCAAAACGAACGAGGACAACTATCAGCAGCAGCTGACGTTACTCGCAGAGACCGGAAGCATCGCTCGCTCCCCCTGGATCACAGAATACTTCGTGATGTTGGCAGCACGTGCCTATTTTGCAGCCAAAGAAAGACCGCTTTACGACTCCACCATGGAGCCCCCGTCTTGGGCGCCGTCTCAGGCTGACCTTGAAGAGGATGAAGTGGAGCAAGTGCATGATACCGTCCGAACCTACAGGGGAGCTGGAAACCCACATGCTACAGCCCGCACGGTTGTGAGCATGGCACTCACATCGTTCTTCATCAGAGGGCGGGTGCTGATTGAGGACACTGTATGGGTGCCCTTCACTACGACGGGGGAGAAGTTCATCCTCCCCGACTCGAACGTAGCGCTGTACGAGAAACGTTTTCTAGCACTGCCCGTGAGCCCGGAACTCGTGTTGCTTGACGAGAAGCTACTTGCCGGGCTCCAAGAGGCCGGCCAACTCACGCCGACATACCTCAACAAGCGCTTCCTGGAGTCATCGGTTCGCTACTACGTTGCCCCCAAGTAAACCCTGCTCAAGGCATGCACGCTTCGCCCACAGCCAGAACAGATACGCTCTGGCTGCTCTCAGGGCATTCAGGCTGGAAGGAGGGTGTATACCTGCTTGCGCCTTCCATACACCGCAATCTGGAGCAATTCATTTCCAGCGCTGGCAGCCTCGGCGATCTTCGGCAGCTGGGCCATGCGCGACACCATTCCCTGAGCATCAGCCCCTGAGCTACCATCGAGATATATCTGATCAACTAGGTTCCAGGGAAGACACACATGCCGAACATTTGGTCGAAGCTGCCAGATATCATTGGCGCCTGGATTGGCCTGGCAATCGGCCTTTTCCTAATGCCGCTCTTTTTCCTGCCCGCCTTCCTGTTCGGCTGGATCATGTGGGGCTGGGCTTCACCGGCAGCGATCTATTCATTCATCTACGACAAGACATTCATGATCGTCATCGGGGTGGCTTTGCTGCTGCTCCTGATTTGGACGGAGGGGTTTAAGGCATCGCTGGATGAGGCACCTGCCCTGGCCAAATTCCAGTACGAGACGCCGAACCCAGGGTGGTTATGGCGCTACTACCTTGGCCGGAACAGAGATCTCATCGAAGCCTACTGGCGCGTCTACAACTTCGACTTCACGGAAGACTCGCTTGCTGTGTACCTGCAGCAACATATGCCTAAGGTGTATCGGCGCCATACGCAGGCGATGTCATTCTTCCCCGAATGGTTAGCGCTTCAGCGTGTCAGCGGCCACATTCGAAACAGCCATGTCAGGCACACTCGTAACGGGCCGGTGAATGTGAGATCGCACCATGTTAGTGACCATACGAGGTCAAGACGTCGATGAAATCTCCGCAGCCCTAGCTGATTTAAGTAGCTAAAATTTTATACCACAAGTTAATTAAAGGGATTTTTAATGTCTGTTCGAAAATACATTCTAGAACGCTCACTGCTCCAGCCTGCCGATATCATCCTAACCGGCGACAAGGGCGGGGTAAGTCTCTCCGTAAGAGCCGCCACAATCAGCAGATATTCGCATGCTGCCATTTATGTCGGAGACACTACTATCGAAGCTACGATGGCTGGCGTTTTCTCAAAAAATCCCCAACGCCTGATATTCGATAGACTTACGGATGTACTGGTTTTACGTGCGAAACGCCCGCTATCTGAGCTTGAGACTCGCGCAATTTGCTCCTATGCCCAATCAAAAGTCGGAAGCCTCTACGCCCTCAATGAAGCGATTACCATTAAGCTGAGGACGCTGTTAAGACATCAAGATTCAAAGCAGCAGTTCTGCTCAAGGTTGGTTGCGAAATCTTATGAGCATGCTGAATTTGATTTGATGAACTTGAGAAATCCTGCATTCTGCACGCCCAAACAATTGGCGCTATGCAAAGCGTTCGAGCCGGTTAAAGGGGTTGTCAGGCCTGCTAGCGAGGCAGAGATTGCATTTGCAGAACGCGATGACCCTGCGCAGGAAAATCATCGGCGGCTTTATGACTGGCTAAATAAAGTAAGAGAATTAGTCAGCCAAGATAAAGAGTTATATGGGAAATGGGACATCCAGTCTCAGAACGAGGTGGATGGGTTTCTTTTAGCACACCCTGAATACGACATCCAAATATCCAAATATATGGAGGACAGCGAGTATTTAGACTTCTACACCATAGAGTCGCGCCACAACCCCTATCGCTACAAAATCGAACTATTCATGCATCGTCTTTCCCAGACCGAAGAACCAGACGAATTCATAGACGATGAACTATCCAAAGAAATAAACATCTTCCAACGCTTTGCCAAAATGCAGAATCATTATGCTGATCAATACAAAATCAAAAACCTAAAATTCTTCAAGCTGCAGATACAGCTTTATAATAACATGCTGTCAGAAATACTTGTTCGCGTATCTGTTGTACGAGAGGCCCTTTTAGAACTTGGGTTAATTGATGAGGCTGAAAGCCTTGAAGCATCGATTAATGCAGTAGCATCAGTAGTTAGAGAGGGGCACGAGGCTCTCAGGGGCGCCAGTTGACTTCATGACATATCTGCCAATGAGCATAGGGCGGAGGGTATGCATGCACACGGCCACACCACTGCATGGCCTTCCCCCCAACTCACCTGATCCTAGACACTCGCGAAGCCAAGATGATAGCTTTGCCGCACCTGATCTCCCTGGATCAAACGGTCGGCTCGTGAAGGCTCAAATGCCACAGGTGAACACCCTTTTTATCGCACGCATTTCGACGATAGTCAGCGGGCAGCCGACACCCTGGCGACCGGAGAATTGCTATGCGCGTTCCAATCTATCCAGACGACCTGATCCGTAATCGCGGCTTCAAAAGCCTGTCCAAGCAATTGCAGCAGCACTGGTGTGGCCCAGCCCCAATCTCACTTGCAGATGCTCAAAAAGCACTCGCACGAGGGCTGGGTTATGAGAGCTTCCATGATCTCAGCGAGACCTCAAAGGTCTGCCCCCCAGATGCGCCAGTACCGCCTGAAGCCGAAGTCAGGCAGGCAATTGGCTCATCCATCAAAACCACCCTTCAGTCAGAAGCGTCGCTGTCTGTAGAACAACTGAAGCTGGAACAGCTTGTAAACGATCTCTCACTGAAAAAGCTCGTAGCCTTCAAACGTGTGCAGGTGTCTCCAGGTGCTAGTCATGGCCTGTTATCTGAACTGGTTCGCGGGGATCAGCCGGGGTTGTCAAAGGAACACGTTCAGACGCTGGAAAAGATCCTTGCCGAATCTGGGAGCTTGAGAGATCGAGCGCTGTTCGCATGCATGCTGGGTGCTTTGCGGCAAAACGAGTTCCTGTCGGCCAGAATGCAGCATAGTGCTCCGGTGTATGGTGTGAAGAGCCGTGAAACCAAGAATGTTATTGAAGCGATCCCCGATAGGCACAGGTCGATGTTTGAGCAGTACATCAAGACCTCGAAGCTGTCGGAAGGAGAATATCTTTTCCGTGCGGCTAATGGCTCTGGGCGTCCACTATCGCCTTACGCGCTGAGAAAGATCTGTGTCTCGTGGGCTTGCAAAGCGGATATTAATGCGGGCCTGCTTACACCTCATGCCATCCGAAGCACTACAGATAATTATGCGGACTTCATGCGTCAAATCATCGATAGCACGGGGCACCACTCAGCCAATATGTCACTGGCATACGCAGTCGGACTACCGACAACCAGTAGCACTGTTCACTAGGCCCATACTCGGAAATGGTAGAAAGCTTCATTCGCGAGGCCATTGGCGGTTTCCCTACCCTATGGGTCGACGGCGATCTGAAGTATCCCCGCTTTGGGCCAGCCCCCTGTCGGGGTACGGCTGTCGTGAACCAAACCTTGGCTTCGCCAGGGTTTGGCCCTCCGGGCGTCCATCCTCAGGCCTTTGGCCCAAAGGGCCTGCGCGCTCCGCTTGCGATCATGGCCTGTATCCGAGCAACTCCTCCAGGTATATCCAGCGAATGCAGCCTGGTGATTACCGTTCCGAAGGCTAATGCGAGGTCGATTTGTCTAGCCTATGTGGGAAATTGCATTCCACCTGATCATCCGTATGCATTGCACTGACCAGTCATTTGCATTCGACCTGACCAGACGTTCACATCGAATTTGGCCGCTACGCTTCGTATACTTGACCGGTTGAAGTCCACAGCCAAAAGCAGTCAGTGAGCGGAGCGGTTTCAGAGTCGCTATTCCGAGCTACCTCGACGGCTTGCGCTGATCCCATAACGCATACACTATTCGGCTAGCCTGCCGACCAGATGTCGACGCTATGGGCACAGCGGCGCTCATGATTAACGCGAATTATCTAGTTTTTAGAGGATTTTCATGAAAACGCCGGGAAGAAATGATCCTTGTTGGTGCAAATCAGGGAGAAAGTATAAACACTGCCACCGAGATACGGAAAATCAGGCATCTGTAGCGACTCACACAGTGATTCAAACTCTAGGCTCCTTCAAAAAAACTAGAAAATGCAGCGTCCCACAATCACTGGCGCATGAATGCTCAACTAAGATAATTAACGCTCACACAGTTTCAAAAAGCTCATCCTTGAAAGTGATAGCCAAAGACGGGCATGTGTAGTGGTCAACTTTT
>NZ_RBRE01000011.1 GCF_003700275.1 Pseudomonas cichorii
GAACGATCATCTCGGGTCGAATACGCTGGAGCTGGACCAGCAAGGCAACCTCATCAGCCAGGAAAGTTATTATCCGTTTGGGGGCACAGCGTGGTGGGCGGCACGTAGTGCCGTGGAGGCGAAGTACAAGACGGTGCGTTACTCAGGCAAGGAGCGGGACGCGAGCGGATTGTATTACTACGGATTCCGCTATTACGCGCCATGGTTGCAACGCTGGATCAATCCTGATCCCGCCGGAAATGTAAACGGGCTCAATCTGTTCTCTTTCGTCGCCAATGCGCCCATCACCCACACAGATGTGGACGGTAGGGTTTATGAAGGGAAAGATGATATTTCAGAACGTATTATGGAAGTGTTTGGGCACAACATTTATTTTCGTGGGCTGAGTGAGTTTCCTCATGATCAGAGACAGATATTGAAAGATGCCTTGAAAAAAGATAACAACATTTATGAGCATGCATTGTACATGATCAAATTTCACCCCGAAGAAACGACCCGTACCATGCGTAGCTTTTTCGGCTACCAGCATGAAAAAGTCACCCGTAGCGTCATAGAGGCCTGGGAGGATACTTACTTACGAACCTTTGAATATGGAGGAGAGCTTGGGGAAAGAAAATTTATAGGCATCCGCTCTACCACATATAAAGCCCAAGCTCTGGTCTATAAAGAGGACCCTCACGGCCGTGTAGCTGTAGATCTCGACGACATGGACGAAAAAGACTTACATCTTGTGCTTGGGCACGAATTGACTCACTTGAAAAATGTCAGCGGAAGCACAATAAAAGGACCTGATTCAAAAGACTATTACTATCTGTTTGAGCGTCATATTTCAAAGCTGATCGGCGGTGGAAATACAACTAATCAGCCCCCACACCAAGCCGTTGCCGAAGTCATTACAGGGGGCGGCCTGAACCTTGAGTATTTCTCATTATTCGATCAACTTAGCGAAAATTTTATAAACCGCCTAAAATCTCTTCATTCAAATCCAGATAGCATTATCGACTTAAATAGCGCCATCAATGAATTCAATCGAAACCCTGACATCGCCGCTGAAATGTCAGCGCATAATGCCGACAGCCTTATGTTTTCGGCGTATAGCTTACATAAACTGTATAAAAAGAACTTCTCACAACAGTCTAGAGGTCAGCAATAAAACTACAGACAGCCACGGCGTTTGATGCTTATGAGAACGCCCAGGGTACAGATCCGTGACCAGGCCATCTTCGCGGATGAATCCGCTCCCACACAGTGTTTTCCAGTCTGTCTGGGCTAAACTCATTTCAGGCCGCAAACAAGGACGCTTGCGAATGAACATGGCGCTGCATACACATACGCCCAAAGTGATTGCCACCGATCCGCGTGGTTTGGTGATACGCAGCATTGCGTTTTGTCGCAGTGAGCAGGATCAGCCTATGGATGAGCGGGTGACCTATCAGACCCATGATGCGATGGGGCGCCTGGCCAGTCAGCGTGATCCTCGCCTTGCTCATTCCAACCTCAATACGATTCACAGCCTCAGCGCTCAGGTACTGCTCAACGACAGCGTCGATGCCAGCTGGCGGATTGGTTTATTGGGTGAAGCGGGTCAGGCTATTGATGGATGGGACGCTCGCGGCAGCCAGCGCCAGATTGAATATGATGAGTTATTGCGGCCACTGGCGATTACTGAACAGGCGCAAGTCACCGAACGCTTTGGTTATGGTGGATCTGATGCCTT
>NZ_RBRE01000077.1 GCF_003700275.1 Pseudomonas cichorii
TGCATTGGCTGGACGCTTACCGCCCTCAGGGATCTCTGTCCTTAAAGTGAGCTCAGAGCGCTTTACGATGAGCACCACGAAGCTTTTAAGAATGATCTCTTGAATATGGCTGTCGTCGAGGATGCGTTGCAGTAGGTGACTGCGATCGCTCTCTGTTTTGGAGTCGTGATAGGCGATCACCAAGACAGGCACGCCATAACTCTCTGATTTTTCGCAGGCCTCATCAAGCGAAAACGCCAACCGGTTGCGCAAGACGAATCGTCCGGGAAACTCCTCCGGCAGCGCCTTTGGATCTGTTTTTACTATGCGTACTATGTCAGGCAGGACTGCATTACTAGTGAATTGGTCTTGGGCAGACTGATCTAGCTCACTATTGATGGTGACCCGAAACACCTCTCCTGTTACGTTGTGCCAGATAATCTCACTGCCGACAATCTCTACCCATAAATGGGTGCAAGCGCGGTAGTCTCCGTGAAGATCCCAGCGAATACGGATATACCCGGGGCTGCCTCTCAGCCATGATTCCTTTCAGTCTCTCTCATGTGGAGGCGAAATTGTACCGAACATTTCGTCGTGCTTTCGTCGTGCTGCGAAATCACTATCTTAGGCAAGGCCTTAGCCCCGTCGGGTGGAGGAGCCCTGTTTGGGCGAGGCAAATTGGTGGTGCTTTGACTGGGTAGGGAGGGGATACCGTCCAAGCGGTAGTACGACCTGCGTTATCGCGCTAGGAACTCTCCGAGGTATTGCAGGGGCCAGCCCTACCAGTGACTTACGTCACCAACGACAAGCGGTGATGGGGGGAGGGGCGGCCTCTATTTCTACAGGTGTAATGATGCCATGGCTCGTTCAGATACGTGCCAGATCGGTGGTATCGAACAGCCGATCCCTGTCGTATCGAAGGTTAAAGGCTCACTTTCTTGCCTGATAAGGCGAGAATTCCTCCTTTTGGATCTGGCACCCAAGAGGTAGAGTTTTGCGACAATAGTTGGAATAGATGGGAGAGGGGGGAGGGATTAATGTTCAGGTGACGCGGGTAGCGATCAAAACCGACCAAAATCGTGTGACAATTGCGTCCATCCGAGGGCAAACGTCCTGTCCATACGAAGATCAATATTCAGTTAAAGAGTGGAATTACGCCTGATCATAGTCAAATTAATCCTCCTGAATTTGGATTCGCTCCTCGAAATCAGAGGGTCAGGACTCTGGTTTGCTACATCCCCGAGGAACGTCCTGAACCCAGCGAGATGCTTGGCCAAACTGAAGGCGGACAATCCAGCGGAGCGTCTTCTTCGCTGCGGAAATAAAGGATGCTGAGGTAGCGGTTCAGAAGCGTCAATGCCTAGATAAAGCAGATAGTCCTCAAAATAATGGCCAAATTTCGGGCTGAGCTCCACGCTCGGGGATGAAGAGCCAGGCCTACGCCATTCCCAGCGGCCAAGCCCATTCTTGACAAAGTAAGCAAGACAACCAGGCGCTTGAGGAGTCTCAGTTACCTCATCAATTGAAATCTTCGTAATCGCTGAGGGCGTCTTTACCCAATCCACCACAGTGAAACTTTTGCCCTTTGGAGCGCACGTCCATAAATGAGCATTGCAAAAATGGAAGAAGCCAGCTGCCCAATTATAATTTCGCCGAATCATATGCAGGACACTGGCCTGAGTGACGCCCTTGATGCTGTCCAGCTTGAGCTGGTACGGCCGCCATCTCTGATTTGGCCCCCATTCGCTGAAGGGCAATAACGAATTTTCGACAAAGCGTGGACAGGCCTTTGCACCGATCCAGTTCGCCGGTGGATGGAGTCTGAAGCGGAGATACTCGATAAATTGCTCATCAGTCCAATCACGCAAAGATATGCCTTGGAGCAAGCTCCAGTTGAGCATGGACTCAAGATGATGAGTTGCAACATTGAAGTCCTTCTGGGGATTATTCCAGGAAGGCGCGATGGCGCGTATATACCAGGAGCCAAGGCGAATCATAGAGAAAGGCTAGCAGTCGGCGCCGAAACCTTTCAGATAAGCCAAGGCGTAACGGTTTTCAGGGAAACACTCCGTATACGGATCCCAGAGATGGTATGGCGGAAAGATTGGGCATGGGACAGCCGGTTCAGCCATGCAAACCTCGATAAGCTAAAGTGAGTGGCTAGGCGTGTGAGGCCGTCACCAAGGTTTAGCCCATTCTGCGGATGATTCAAATGCTGGCTGCTGGGAAATGTGTGAGGAGGTTCGCTTACACGACGTGTACAAGCATGACGATAGGGTAAGCTCGGGATTTGCGAAACCAGGCTTGATATCTAGGATGAGGATTGGGAGCTAATGCATTGATAGGGTTGAAGCTCTGGGTTTCTGAAAACGAGGCTATAGGTTGGTGGAGGCGGCTACATGAACATATCCGACATAACACTTAATTTAACATAATACACATTATGCGCACCCACACATAATAACCCCAGTCCATACTCAACCACATTTCAAGCTTGCCACGCCCATTCCCTTTGTTCACGATAACGCACATTTTCAAGATTCCGAAAAGGCTCTCCTCATGAATCTGTTACGCAAATGGCGCGAGCGTCAGCAACGTAAAGCCCTGCGTGGTTTGTCCAGACTTGAACGGGTTACACAGAAACTGCGTAATCGTTATCCGCAGTTCAGTTTCGGTCTGGGTACTTATGGCGATCTCAAGGTTCATGACTGGCATGAAGGCACTACGTTGCGTGTGGGTGCCTATACCTCCATTGCGGGCAACGTCGAGGTTTACCTGGGCGGTCATCATCGTACTGATTGGCTCAGTTCCTATCCGTTCCCGGCCATGATCGAGGAAGTCGCTCACATCAAGGATTTCGGCGGCACCAACGGTGACGTGGTGATCGGCAACGATTGCTGGATCTGCTCGCACACCAAGATACTGTCGGGTATCACTATCGGCGACGGTGCCATTGTGGCTGCCGGCTCTCTGGTTACCCGTGATGTTGCGCCTTACTCGATTGTCGGCGGGAATCCGGCCAGGCACATTCGCTGGCGCTTTGAAGAAGACATGCGCCAACTACTCGAACAATCTGCCTGGTGGAACTGGCCTGAGTCCGAGGTCAGATCTGTCGCACATCTTCTTTGCTCAACGGATCTGCAACCATTTGCTGAGTATCTGGCAAATCGCGCCAATCCCGAATCGGGCAATGCGCAATAGAGGCCTTAGCCACCAATCACAACCTTTTCTCCGGCTTTCAAACCGGACACCACCTGAGCCCTGACCTTGTTATTGATGCCGATACGGATATTTTCTGTTCTGATCTGATCCTTTTCCTCAAGGACCCGCACCGCAAAAGTACCATCGGGATTCGGGTCTCCCAGTGCGGCTACGGGGATCGTCAGGACCTCCTTGCCGGTTTCAAGCACTACCCGGACCTGGGCTGTCATGTTGATTCTCAAGCGACCGTCCGGATTGGGGACGTCGAACAGGGCATTGTAGAAGACGGGTGAGTCTGACCGCCCTGCTCCGCTGGCCTGGCTGGCGAACCGGGTGGAGGCAGGTTCAATGCCACGCAATGTGGCGCTGTAACGCTTGTCGCGATCACCGAGTATGGTGAAGTAGACCGGCATGCCGATCTTGATCCTGACTACATCCGCCTCGGAAACCCGCGCCTTGATGGTCATGGTGTCGAGTCTGGCCATTTTCAGAATTACCGGGGCCAATTGTTCGGCAATGACTGTCTGACCTTCCTGAGTGACGATGGCCAGGACCTTGCCGTCCATAGGCGCCAGAATACGGGTGTACCCGAGGTTTATACGCGCGGTTTCTATCCTGATGCCGGCCGTGCGAACCTGGGCTTGAAGCGAGGCCAGTGTGGCGCTCAGCTCTTCATAGTCATAACGCGCCTTGTCGAGATCTTCACGAGAAACCGCCACGTCGGATCCCAACGCCTCATAACGCTGATAGGTCATCCGTGCGAGCTTCAATTGATGAGCTGTCGCATCCCGATCGGCGATGAGTCTTTCGTGGTTGACGATTGCCTGGCGTAGCGCGTTGCGTGCTGGCAGAGGATCGATTTCAGCCAGCAGTTGATCCTTGTGGACGTTGTCACCGGGAACGACATTCAGTGTTTGCAATTGCCCGGACACTTGCGCGCCAACGTCCACTTGCTGCTGCCCCTGAAGTACTCCGTCCGCCAGCACCGCATTTTCGATATCGGTGATTTCTGCCGAGGCTGTCAGGTAGCTGGACGTCTCACTATCGGTTACACCTTTATAGAGTGCGTAGCCTGCCAGCGAAACCAGCAGGTCGATGAAGATCACCCTCAGAAGGATTTTGCGGTAGTTCAATCTCTTGAAGAAACGCCAGATCCTCACCTTCAGGTCCTTTTAGCAAGCGATGCGAACCTGCCGCAGAGTGGTTTCAAAAAACCAGGATAAAAGGTGTGCATGAGTTCCCTCCTCACCGATACGACTACCGCCTCAAAACGGGAAGTGAGCATCACTCCCCAGGCAGAGAAATAGAAGCATCCAGACGCGGACACGTCTGTCCTTGCAATCGGGGACAAGATTCCTGCGGTTCTTTCGTGAAGCGGGAAATGATCTGCAACATCGTTGTACTCATCCACGGCATCAGGTTTTTCCTGAGCGCAGGTTTTATCTTTTTTTAACAGTGCCAGACCGTGCATGATCAGGCACTCTGCCTTTTATGCGCCTCTGAAAATCAGGGTTACTCATGGCAGAAAACCCCGCCAGGCTAGGATCTGTAACGCCTCCAGAGCCATGCATGACAGTTTGTCCCCAGTTTCCCTTACAGACATGGACTGGAGCGCCTGTGTACATTCATTCATACATTAGGGGTCTTGTCCTACAAAATTAACACGCAACAAGGCAAGACATTGATGGAATTCCGAACTGGACGAGGTCTGGAATCCTGGCGGAAATTAATGCCATGGGGGCGCAAGTGTGATGAATGCCAATCTACGAATGACGGGTAAGCAGCCGGCTTATTTTCTGGAACTGGGACGTCTGATCTCGAGCGTTGGTGATGCGCAGTTCGTCTCTAACATGTACCAGCTCATAACCGCTTCGGTACCTATCGATCTACTGGATCTGAGCGAGTGGACGATTGACGAGAACGAAGCAAGCATCATCAGCATCCAGCCACTGGGGCGTGAAGGCACCGAGCGCAAGCAAGGTGCGCCGGCAGCCTCTCAGGACAACCAGATGTTGCTTACCCGGATGCTCAATCTGGACGATTCATTGCTTATCCATCTCAAGTGTCCATTCAACGATATGCCAGGCAGCACGACAGGCTCGGCAATCGCCTATCAATGCAACCTGGTTTCACGCAAGTCCAATCGCCGCTGTGTGATCTCTATACACCGCGAACAACCGCTACGCGATTTCTCCCTTCATGAATTGTCGTTCCTCAAGAATTTCTCCGAAACACTGCTGCCCTTGCTGGAGCGTCACGCCCAGGCGACACGCAACCTTTGCAGTACACCGACTGAAGACGATCCTGCGATGCTCGGTGGCCAGCAACTGCTTAGAGACTTCAACGAAAAACTGACGTTGTCCGAGGTCAGGCTGTCGTTGCGTGAAAAAGAGATCTGTCTTGGCCTGCTCGCCGGGTCGACCGTTCCGGAAATGGCTGAAAAGCTCCATGTCAAAAACAGTTCTATAGAAACCTACCTCAAGCGTGCAGCAGCCAAGCTTGGCGTCAAGGGACGTCATGGTCTGGTGAAGTGGATGATAGGGGTTTCGCAGAGTGCTTAGGTCATTGACTGTAGCTGGCGACAGAACTCCCCGGAAAAGGCTCTCTCAATGAAGTATTTTTTATTCAGCGCCGTAGCAGCTTCGATCATGCTTGGCGGCTGCTCCCTCATTCCTGATTATCAACGCCCACCCTCCCCTGTGGCGGCCAGCTATCCGGGCCCGGCAGACATCAGCGGCCTGGCGGATATAGCTGCAGCAGATCAGGGCTGGCGGAATTTCTTTCGTGATCCAGTGCTTGCCCAGTTGATCCAGAGCTCTTTGTCGAACAACCGTGACCTGCGCATGGCTGTGCTCAATCTCGAGGCCTACCAGGCCCAGTATCGTATCCAGCGCAGCGACTTGTTTCCTGCAGTTTCGGCGAGCGGATCGGGCACTCGGCAGAGCCTGCCAACCGACGTGTCATTGCTCGATGAGCGAACCATCAGCAGCACCTACTCCGCCACGCTGGGTATCAGTGCCTACGAGCTGGACCTGTTTGGACGAAACCGCAGTCTCGCCCGGGAAGATCTGGAAACATATCTATCCAGTGAACAAGCACGGCGCAGCACCCACTTGAGTCTGGTGGCCAACGTGGCGAACGCCTACCTCTCCTGGCGTGCCGATCAGGAACAGCTCAAACTCACCCGCGACACACTGCAGACCTACGAGCAAAGCCTCAAGTTGACTCAGCAGCAAGGCTCCGCGGGCACAGCCTCGGCCCTGGCCATCAGACAGGCGCGTACTTCAGTAGAAAGCGCCCGAGCTCGCTCTGCACAGTATGAAAGGCTGGTTGCCCAGGACCTCAATGCACTGACATTGCTGGTAGGCACAAACGTTTCGGACAGTTTGCCGGCACTGCCCTTGAGCAGTGAGCTGCTTGGCAGCGTGCCCGCCGGATTGCCTTCGCAACTCTTGCAGCGGCGTCCCGATATTCTCGAAGCCGAGCACCTGCTCAAAGCCGCAAATGCCAACATCGGGGCTGCGCGTGCAGCGTTCTTTCCCAGCATCAGCCTGACTGCCAACGCAGGCACATCCAGCACCGAGCTGTCCGGACTGTTCAAGGCGGGTTCTGGCGGCTGGCTTTTCCAGCCCCAGATCAATATTCCGGTATTCAATGCCGGCAATCTGCGCGCCAGCCTGGATTACTCGAAAATCCAGAAAGATGTCCGGGTTGCGCAGTACGAAAAAAGCATACAAACCGCTTTTCAGGAAGTTGCCGACGGCTTGGCCGCCAGGCAGACCTACACACAACAGCTCGTTGCCCAGCGAGATTCGTTGAGTGCGAACGAGGACTATTACCGTCTGGCCGAAGCACGCTTTCGAAACGGCCTGGATAGCAGTCTCACCCTGCTCGATGCCCAGCGCTCGCTGTTCAATGCGCAGGCCACACTGATTTCGGATCGCCTGGCCCAATTGGCGGCTGAAGTGAATTTGTACAAGGCACTGGGTGGTGGCTGGTCTGAATACAACGCGCCTGCAAACCTTACTTCCCCCCCTCTCGTGCCACCGCCTGCCTGAGCTGGCGGTGCTGGCCATTGGTGAGGGTGATAATAATGACCATCATATAATGAAGGCCACTAGTCAACATGGAGGCAATATCAAATAGATAGCATTTGGCTAGCCTGTCAAATTAAGCTTTTTTCATCTGCAATTCTGTACTTTTTTGGAGTAGGGAAGTTAGTAGTGTTACTAATTCACTCAACCAAAAAACCTGAAGGCAACCCCCCTCCCCGTTTATAGGCAAAAGTGATAGAGCCCAGTCCATTCCGGTTGCACTAGATGCTGAAACGATATAGCCTTTTTTCCAATCAAGGCGCATGATTGGATTCAGATATGATCTTGTCGAATCTAGAAGCAGATGGAACAGTGACTTTGAAAATCATGAAATTTTCACATTTCGCGAACTCATGGGTTTCAGGCGCTCTAACGAAGCGAAGCGCGTCATTGAACTTATCTAATTGTCGGTTGTCGTATGACCATAATTCAACCTCAACGAATACTCTGACTATCTAGCACTCTCGACCGGATAACAGGCACGTTCTCGCGTGGCGACGATTGGTATTTATCGGACTGACTTTATGCGCAAAAAACTGCAGGGTTCTCAGATACTGGATTTGCTTGTCGAAGCAGAGCGGAACTTCCCTGCCGCCAGTGAAACAGAATACATCGCTTCCCTCTCCTCCCTGTTTGGCAAGTTGAACGTTGATTATTTTGCCTATCTGCGTATGGATTTGACCCCGCTGGGCAGTTCTCGAGTCTCGATATTCAGTAACTATCCCACCGAATGGATTGAGACGTACCGCAAGAAATCCCTCTACAAGAAAGACCCCGTCATCATTCATTCGGCCAACACCTCAAGCCCGTTCTTCTGGAGCGAGGTACTGCGCCCCAAGCATGCCAACCTGGAAGTGGTCGAACAGTCTGCCCGTTACGGAATAGAGCAGGGTTTTACCGTCCCCCTGCATGAGCCAGGCCGGACCTTCGGGTCGATGCATCTTGCCGCCTCCATGGATAACCAGGCGTTCGTGCCCAGCGTCCAATCCAACCTCCTGGTGGTTAAGGCCATCAGTGATCTGGCCCATCACAACCGTCCGTTGACCTGCGCAGGAATCGACTCTCTCAAGCTGACACCTCGCGAAAACGAGTTTTTACGCTGGCTGAGCATGGGCAAGACCTACAGGGAAATCGGCCTGATAATGAATATCAGCGAGCGTACAGTGAAGTTTTATGCCCACCAGATGACGGAGAAACTGGAGTGCGTTAATGTCAAGCAGGCAATGATGAAGGCCATGTACCTGAATCTGGTCTAGTCCAGACTAATATTCATATATATTTATCTTTCTACCATCACGTGTGCTTCCGCACTCAATTAGTGCGTGCCTGCTTGTCTTGCCTACTGATAGTGTAACTTTCATCCCCAAACATTTGTTTGAAACATCTATATGATAAGCCGTAAATAGTGACGGGCTGCGGCTTCGTGGGTTTGTTTAGTCGCCTAATACCTTAAGAACAGCGTGCGATAAACAATAACTATATGGTGCATTGAAAAAAACAATAACCGCCTGAGTAAGCTGTGCGAAATGATTCCTGTACCTAGGTACAGTAGTAAAAGACGGGGGCGAAAGTTAAAAATCAGGCACTCAATCAATATTCAGGTACCTGCGAAATAGTTACAGACCGTTCTTTTCCTTCAGCCATCTGAAATCGTAAAGGTTGTCCACTATTTCATTGTTTCCGGGTGTCGGGTCTTGAACCGTTTCTGTGTGGCAAGTTTGCGGGTTTTCACTTGCAGGCAGGAACAGCCTCCGAATTGCCGGGGAAGGCTTGGGGTGTGTCAGGACGATGCCCACCCAGGCCTTAGAGCTCAGTCACGCTTTTGTCGTGGCTGGAGAGGTTGAGGAGATTCAACCCTAAAAAATTTCATCTAACACAAAAGGAAGTCTGATGAACGTTCAACAACTTTTTCCCCATTTGGGCAAAGTCATCACCGGTACTGGAAGCCGCCATTTTGCCCGCCTTCTCCACGATCTGATCAGCGCCTCGCTTCAAGTAGATGCCACGCACGTGTCTCAACACCGCACAAGGCTCGTAGAAGTCGCGACAGGCGCCTCAGCACCCGCCCCCATTGATGCTGCACAACAGAGCGGACAGCAGCGCCTGGAGCCTGTATTGCTGAGCGCCGACCAGTTCGCCAATGCCCGTGTCGATAAAAGCATCAGGTTTGGCACGCCCGCCTGTGACATGGAAGAAATATCGGTTCATCGCGACGATCAAAATGAAGTGCCTCAAGTGCACCTGGCCTCACACAGCAACGGACAGCGTTGCGTCATCTCAGTCTATCGCTCATCGTCGTCCAGGCCATTCACCAGCCAGGAACGGGCGCAACTCAAGGATATGTCCTGGATGCTGCTGCCCATCGTCGAGGAGCATATCGCGACCCTCACGCCTGCACGCGCAGCAGTAGCTCCTACGCCAATTATTGCCGGTGCGGATGAAGATGCAGCGATGGAAAGCCTGCGTCAGCGTTTCCAGGATCGGCTGCAGGCTTCGGATCTGAGTCTGTCACTACGTGAAACAGAGGTCTGTGTAGGCCTGTTGGCAGGCCTCACGGTACCTCAGTTGGCCGAACGGCTCGAATTGAAGGTCAGCACGGTAGAAAGCTATTTCAAGCGCGCTGCGGTGAAAATGGGCATCGGCGGGCGCAGCCCTTTGCTTCGTTGGCTGCATGCCACCGATACCCGACGCCACTCTCCTGCTGTGGGTGTCTATCAGAAAGCTGTCTGAGCCGACGATTGGGCTCATCTCTCGCAACCTCGACTCTCCTATGCAACGGTATCGGTTGGACATCCCGGGATGTACTTGCCGATACCGCTGCTGCTCTCTCTAAATCCTCTTTTCCAATCGCCGTTACAGCTCCCGTCAGTCCCGTGCCAGGGCTTCGATCGGATCAAGCCGTGCCGCATTGCGTGCCGGCACGAAACCAAACACGATACCGATCAGGGTCGAGCACACGAAGGCCGTGATGATCGAACCCAGTGAAAACACCATCTGCCATTCCTTGACCGCCAGGGAAAACACATAGCCTATCGCGAAGGACAGGCCGATACCGATCAGGCCGCCCAACAGGCAGACCATCACCGCCTCTACCAGAAACTGCTGACGGATGTCGGAAGGTCTTGCGCCTACCGCCATCCTGATGCCGATCTCGCGGGTACGCTCGGTTACCGAGACCAGCATGATGTTCATGACGCCAATACCACCGACCACCAGGGAAATAACCGCAATCAGCGACAACAGCAGCGCCAGCGACTGGCTGGTTTTCTGCACCGTCTGCATGATGCTGTCCAGGTTATAGGTAAAGAAATCCTTGGTGCCATGCCGCTTCTCGATGAGTTTGGTCAGGTTTTCCTCCACCAGTTTACTGGGCTGGCCATCCTTGACCCGCACCGTGATGCTGTCCAGGTAGCGCTGGCCCAGCAAGCGGCCGGACGCCGTTTCATAGGGCATCCATACATTCAGGTTCTTGCTGGTGTTGAAGACACTTTTCTTGTCTTCGGTGACACCAATGACGATGCACGGCAGGTTATCCACCAGAATCACCTGGCCCAGCGGGTCGGTTTTCGGCCCGAACAGCCGCGTGCGGGTGTTGTGGTCGATCACCACTACCTGCGCCTGGCGAATGCTGTCCTCTTTGCTGAAGCCCACACCCTCGCCCATCTTGATGCCGCGAACCCGGAAATAGTTATCGCCGACCCCGTTGACGGTCGCGGTCACATCGAGGTTCTGATAGCGCAACAACAGGTTGCGGCCGACATTGGGCGTTGCGCTGTCGATGTAATACTGCTCCCCCAGCGCCGTGACATCGCCCAGTGACAGGGTTTCGATGGCAGCCGAGCGGCTGTCGCCCCAGTCGGTACCGGGAAACACCTCGATCGTCGTGCTGCCGATCGCGGCAATGTCATTGAGTACATAGCGCTTGGCGCCCTCCCCGACAGCCACGATCGATACCACCGAAGTGATACCTATCACAATCCCGAGCATGGTCAGCAAGGTGCGCATGCGATGAGAGATCAGCGCAACCCAGGCCATGGTGAACGCTTCGCGAAACAGCTCGAAGCTGGCCACCAGACGATTACCCTGCCGGCTTTTGCTCGGCAAGGCATCCTGCCCCTGCTCTTCGAGTGTCTGGCGCTCAGGGTTGAGACGGTCATTGATGATCTTGCCGTCGGAAATCTCGATAACCCGCTGCGCGTGCGCCGCGACCTTTTCATCGTGGGTGACCAGAATCACGGTACGCCCGGCTGCATTGAGCTCCAGCAGAATTTTCATCACTTCCTTGCCGCTGGCGGTATCCAGTGCTCCCGTCGGCTCATCGGCGAGGATGATTTCGCCGCCATTCATCAAGGCACGTGCAATGCTGACCCGCTGCTGCTGGCCACCGGAGAGCTGGTTGGGGCGGTTACGCAAATGATCGCCCAGTCCCAGGCGCGACAGCAGTTCCTGCGCCCGCTCATTGCGGGCCGACTCGCCGACGCCGGCATAGATCGCTGGCATCTCGACGTTATTGACCGCACTCAAGTGACTGAGCAGATGGTAACGCTGAAAAATGAAGCCGAAATGATCACGCCGCAATGCGGCCAGCTCGTCATCCGTCAGTGAGTGGGTTTCGCGCCCGCTGACCTTGTAGCTGCCGGCATCGGCGTGATCGAGACAACCCAGCACGTTCATCAGCGTCGATTTACCCGACCCAGATGCACCGATGATCGCCACCAGATCCCCTTCGTTGATTGTCAGGTTGATGTTGTCGAGGGCGATGAAATCCTTGTCGCCGGCACTGAAACGGCGGGTAATGCCTTGCAGTTCGAGTAATGGCTGGGTCGTCATGCGCCTGCTCCCGGAGTGGTGGTCGCCGTCGCCGTTGCGCTGGAAGGCTCGCCGATGACCACCTGATCGCCCTCCTGCAACCCGTCATCGATCTGCACCCGGACATTGTTGTTGATGCTGGTCTTGACCTTGCGCTCCTGGGCCAGTCCCTGCGCATCAAGCACTCGAACCGCAAAGCGGCCTTCCGCGTCCTTGTCGCCCAGGGCCGCAACCGGCACGGTCAATACGCCGCTGGCTTTGGAAAGCACGATCCGAACTTGCGCAGTCATCGAAATCCGCAGCTTGTGCTCCGGATTCGGCACATCGAACAGCGCGTTATAGAAAACCGCGGTGTTCTGGCGGCTGGAGTTATTGGCCTGTGTTTCCAGGAAGTTCTGTGGCGCAGGCTCGATGCCGCGCAATTTGCCGTAGTAGCGCTTGTCCGACTCGCCCAGAATCGTGAAATACACCTCCTGGCCCTGCTTGATGTGAATTACATCCGCTTCGGAAACCTGCGCCTTGACGGTCATGGTGTCCAGGTCGGCAAGCTTGAGCAGGACCGGTGCCAGTTGCTGGGCGATGACAGTCTGGCCTTCCTGGGTCACGATCCCCACAACGGCGCCGTCGATGGGCGCCACGATGCGCGTATAGCCGAGGTTGACCCGCGCAGTTTCTACCTGAATACGGGCGTCCTTGAGCTGAGCGTTCAAGGAGCGCAGGTTGGCAGCCTCGACCCTGAAATCCGACTCGGCCGTTTCAAAGTCCTGTCTGGAGATTGCATTGGCCGGCAGCAGATTCAGGTAACGCTCGTAGGTCGCCTTGGCTTTGCTCAACTGCGCCGCCGTGGCCTCTTTCTTGGCAATCAGGTCTTCTTCATTGACCTGAGCCTGGCGCAGGGAATTCTGCAGGACCACCGGGTCGATCTCGGCCAGCCATTGACCTTTCTTGACCTCGTCGCCCAGCGCGACCTTGAGCGACTTCAACTGGCCCGATACCTGGGCGCCGACGTCGACCTGCCGGACGCCTTGCAGGACACCGGTCGCCAGTACCGAATTCTCGATATCACTGCGCTCGGCCTTGGCGGTCAGATATTGCGGCGGTGCCTCCTCGGAGCGAGTCGCGGCATACAGGAACCCGGCAGCAGTCACCAGCGCCAGGATAATAATGGTTTTGCGAAACTTGAACTTTGGCATATAGGACCACGAATACGTTGCTGGCAGACCCGGCTGACCGGCAGCCGGGATGAAGGTTGTCGATGTTTGCCGTCGAGGCCGTTATTGCAGGGTCGATTGATGGCTGACTTCCTTGCCTGATGGAACCAGTCCTTCGCGCCACCATTGCGCGAGGCGTTGCACATGACCGTCCTTGAGAATCGTGAAATGGTTACCCGGGCCGTACCAGACACTCAGGTCCGGAACAAGGGACTGCCAGCCCTCAAGCATCGCTTGCTGTTCACGCTGGTTATTTGCCGCATCCAGGGTCGGGTCTTCGGCCAGCACCAGGCGAACCGGGCCGTCATAACGCAGAACTGGCTGGTAACGAGTACGCAAGGCCGCGCCAAAGGCACGCGCCGGACCGTTCATGGCCGTGACCGGAGAACGCGCTGGCAAGATCCCGGCGCGCACCATGCCTGCATGCAGCATGCGCATCTGGCCGACATCGTTCTGCGCAGCGAAGGCTGCCGCATCAATCTGCAATGACTTGCCTGAGGACAACTGGATCGCTTCGATCAGGCGCTTCAATACCCCGCTGCTGGTGTACGGCCGGCCCACGACGCCATTGCCGCCCGGTGACTCGCTGTCGATCAGGGTCAGCGACGCAACCTCGCGCCCCTGGGCCTGAAGACGAGCGGCCATTTCGTAGACCACCCAGCCGCCGAACGAATGACCCAGCAAATGCAGCGGACCGTGAGGATGGATCGCATCGATGGCCTTCAGGTAGGCCTGGGCAGCGGTTTCCACCAGGCCGAACGGCACCGTTGCACCATCCAGCCCCCGGGGTTGCAGACCGTGCAACGGCCAGTGCGGACCAAAAGCGTCAGCCAGGCCGATAAAGCCCGTGACACTGTCGCCGGCGCCCGGTACGCAGAACACGGGGGCATGATCGGCACGGCCGGACTGAATCGTCAGCAGCGGCTGGAACGATCCGCCATCCGGGCCTGTCGGACCGCCCTCAGCCAAGGCTGTATCGATAGCCTGGCCCAGTGTCTGGATATGCGGGATTTCCATCATGCTCTGGTGGTTGCCTGGCACCGATACGCAACGCAATTGCGCGACGGGCAGAACCGCTTCCCAGCCCAGATAACCCTCATGCTGCGGCGCATCCTCAGCCCGCTCGGCGGCCACGAACAGATGCACCGGCACAGGAACCGGGTAAACGCTGTAGTTCGCCAGCGCATGCCCATGGGCGACTTCACGATCAAGGTAATGCCAGAGCTCATCACGGCCCAGTACCGCCATTTCCGCAGGCAGCAGGTTTTGCGTACGGCAGGCCGCCAGCAGCGTGTCGAAATCGACCTGTCGCGCCATGGACTGCAATGCAGCCACGGCCGAAGTAATCCGTGCCCGTTCTGTGCTGTCCGGCGCAGCGGCATTGCCCAGCACCTCGCAACGATCGAGCAGGTGCAAGGCATGCCCATGTTCGCGAGTCCAGCGTGCATGCCCCTGATCCACACACCTAGGGAAATAACTGTCGATCAGGCCAAGGAACTCCACCTTTTCTTCCAGCGCAATCAACTGGTTGGCGATTTCATAGGCCAGTACACCGCCAAACGACCAGCCCGCCAAACGATAGGGGCCTTGCGGCTGGACCGCACGCATCAGCCCGATCAAGCGAGTCGCCATGCATTCCAGGGTCTGCAACTGCTGCTCGCCCCAGGCCAGCGCCGGCAAGCCATAGACCGGGGTATCGGCGTCGATGTGTTTGCCCAGTGCCGGGAAGTAAAGATCCAGGCCGCTGAACTCATGCACCAGGAACAACGGCGTACGGCTACCGCTGCGACGTACCGCAATGGCCCCGCTCGCCTCGGCCTGATTAGAGTCACGCTGCTGGATAAGCTCGGCCATGGCCGCGACACTGTCGTGCTCGAAGACCTCGGACAAACTGATACGCGCGTCGATTGGCGTGAGTACGCCAACCAGACGCACTGCCAGCAACGAATGCCCGCCCAGCTCGAAGAACCGCTCGTGGCGTCCCACCCGCTCCAGTTGCAACACTTGCGCCCAGGCCTCGGCAAGTATGGTTTCCAGGCCCTCGTGCGGCGCTTCATAGGTACGGCTGACCAGCACCAGTTCATCGGGAACCGGCAAGGCCTTCACGTCAAGCTTGCCGTTTGCTGTCAATGGCATGTTTTCCACCCTTACATAAGCGCTCGGCACCATATAGTCCGGTAGCTGGCTTTGCATGTGCGCTCGCAGCGCGTCTATGCCCACGTCACCGTCGGCAGTGAAATAGGCCACCAGGTATTGCCCTGCCGCAGCCGATTGCTGCGCGAGTACCACCCCTTCCCTGATCGCCGGATGCAGACTCAGCCTGGCGTCGATTTCGCCCAGCTCGATACGGTAACCACGCAGCTTGATCTGGCTGTCGGTACGACCCAGATAGTCCAGCGTGCCATCCGCCTGCCAGCGTCCGGAGTCGCCGGTGCGATACAGCAGCGCGCCCTCGCCCGGGCTGAACGGATCATCAAGGAACACCTGGGCGGTCAACTCTGGACGGTTCAGATAGCCCAGCGCCACGCCGTCGCCCGCGATGCAGATTTCACCCGCTACGCCCACCGGAACCGGTTTTTGTCGCGCATCCAGCACATACACCCGAGTGTTGGACAAAGGCTTGCCAATCGGCAGGCTGGTCATCGTTGGCGAAAGCTCGCTGAAACGATGGGTTGTCGCGAAAGTAGTGCTTTCGGTTGGGCCGTAGCCGTTGATCAACTGCAAATCGGGAGCCAGCGCACGCATCTTGCCGAATACCTGCGGATCGGCCCGCTCGCCTCCCGAAATCAAGACTCGCAAGCCTGCCAGGGCTGACCCGATCAGGCCCACGTACTGGTTGAACAGTGACGTGGTGAGGAACAGCACGCTGATCTCGGTACGCGCCAGCACATCCGTGAAACGAGCCGGATTCAGCAGGCATTCGTGATCGATAATTACCAGCCGCCCGCCATTGAGCAGCGCACACCAGACTTCCATGGTGCTTGCATCGAATGCCGGGTTTGAGGCGAAAGCCGTTCGATCCTCCGCGCGGAACTCGACGAAGCTGTTGTTCAGCACCAGCCGCGCAATGCCGCGATGTGGCACGACTACGCCTTTGGGAATACCCGTGGAGCCCGAGGTATACAGGACGTAGGCGGCATCGTTGCCTGTCGTTTGCACCTCGTTCGCAAAATCCACCTCGCTCACAGAAGCCAGGTCCATCGGCGCTGCAACATCCAGCCAGCGAATGCCTTGCGGCACAGGCATATCGGCGCTGCTCAAGGTCAGTATTGCGGCGCTGTCCTGCAGAATCAGGCGCAAACGTTCTTCAGGAGCCTGACGGTCCAGCGGCACGTAGACCGCCCCACATTTGAGAATCGCCAGGGCGCTGACCAACCAGTCCAGCGAGCGGTTCAACAGCATGGCCACCCGCTCGCCCGGCCTGACGCCTTCGTGCCAGAGCTGACCAGCCAGCCGCCTCGCCTTGTCGTCCAGTGCCTGATAGGTGGTCTGTACCCCATCGTGTTCTACAGCAATAGCCCGTGGAGTCAGTTGCGCCTGCGCCTCGAATAGGCGATGCACTGGCTGATCCGCCGGATAGTCCACATGGGTATCGTTGAACTCCAGCAAGACCTGATGCCGCTCGGCCAGCGGCATGACCTGCAACTCATGCACCGGCTTGTCCGGGGTTCGTTCCAGAGCTTCGACCAGGCTGTACAAGGCCCGATTCATATAACCGCAGAGACGCTCGGCACCGGCCTGAGGCACGGCTTGCGCGGTCAGTACGAAGGAGTCGAGCAGATCGTCCACGTTCAGGGTCAGTGGATAATTGCTCCACTCCTCTCCGCCCAGCCCCTGGATACCGTCCCATGCCGACTGTGTCTGGGCATCGGCCTGCACCGCGCTGTGACGATAGTTGAGCAAGGCGCTGAACAGTGGCGCTGGAGCCTCGATACCGCTGCAACGCTGGGCAAGTGCCAGAGAAGCATGTTCGTGGGCCAGCAGCGCTGCCAGCGCAGCATGGGCCGAGCGCACCGCATCCCTTGCGCTTCGATGCGCGATATCGATACGGATCGGCAAGGTATTGATGAACAGGCCCAGTGCCCGGTCGGCACCCTCGCCGCCCTGCATGCGCCCCATCAGCAAGGTGCCGAAGACCACATCGTCACGACCGCTGACCAGGCTCAACACTTGCGCCCAGGCCAGGTGATGCAGGCTGGCCGGGCTTACGCCCAGTTGCCGGGCACAGGCACGCAGCCTTTGGCCCAGAGCCTCGTCCAGCACCAGCCTGGCCTGTTCGATACCATTGCCGTCCATTTGCACATCATGCAAACCGAATGGCAGCGTCGAGGACGTTACATCGCTGAGCATTTCCCGGAAAAACGCATCATGTGTCTGCGCCTCTGCACCCAGACGCGCCTGGGCCACATAGTTGCGATACGGCACGGCCGCGCCCAGTTGTGCCTCTTGCCCGGTCAGGAAGGCCTGCATTTCCGCCTGCACGATATCCAGCGCGGTATGATCCAGCGCAATGTGATGGAACAACAGAATGCCAACCCAGCGATCCTGCTCATTGTCATAGGCATACGCCAGATGCAGCAGCGGGGCCTGGCGCACATCGATGCGCTGGTGACGCGGGTCGAAATGCTCACGTAACTGGCTTTCCAGCGCACCTTGCCGTGGGTCCAGGGTCAGCACCTCGATAGGCAGCGGCGCTTCACGCAATACCACCTGGACCGGCTCGCTCAAGCCTTCCCAGAAAATGGCCGTACGCAGGATGTCATGGCGTCCGATCACGCCGCGCAATGCAGCAATAAAGGCATCCAGCCGGTCCTGATCCGCGAAGGTAAACAGCGCCTGCTGCAAGTAGGAGTCACCCTGCGCGGCAATCAGATGGTGATAGAGAATGCCTTCCTGCAACGGTGCCAGCGGGTAGATATCCTGAATGTTCGCCATACCACCGGGTACGGCTGCAGCCAGTCGATCGATTTCGCCTTGATTCAGCTCGATCAGTGGCAGCATTTGCGGGGTAATCCGTTCGCAACCCTGGGCGGCGATCAGATTGGTCGGCACGCTCACTTCATGCTCGCTGCCGACCGCCTCGGCCAGCGCGGCAAGAGTCGGCTGCCCGAACAGCACACGCACATCGGCACTCAGTCCAGCCTGGCGCATGCGCTCGATAAGCGTGACGGCCAGCAACGAATGCCCGCCCAGCTCAAAGAAGTGATCGAATCGCCCGACCTGTTCAACCTGCAGCAGCTCGGACCAGATCCCGGCCAGCGCGATCTCGACGCTGCCCTGCGGGGCTTCATAGCTGCGGCTGGCAATGCTGTCGCGATCCGGCGCAGGCAATGACTTGCGATCCAGCTTGCCATTGGCGCTCAGCGGCAGGCTTTCCAGCCTGACATAAGCCGCCGGGACCATGTATTCCGGCAACAGCCCCGCCAGATAGCCGCGCAGGGTTTCGACTTCCAGGCGCGGGCTATCCTGATGCGCGGTGTAATAGGCAACCAGACGCTTGTCACCCGCAATGTCCTCACGCGCCACGACCACCGCTTCCATAATCTGCGGATGAGAGCCCAGAGCCGAGCCCACTTCTCCCAGCTCGATGCGAAAGCCGCGGACCTTGACCTGATCGTCATTACGGCCCAGATAAATCAGCGTGCCGTCGGCCAGATACCGGCCCAGGTCACCGGTGCGGTACATGCGCGCCGCTGGATCGTTGCTCAACGGGTCGGGCAGGAAGCGTTCGAGCGTCAATTCATCACGGCCCAGATAACCACGCGCAACCTGGATACCCGCGATGAAGATTTCACCGGCACTGCCCAGCGGTACCGGTTGCCCGATGCTGTCGAGCAGATAGATCCGGGTGTTGGCCACCGGTTTGCCAATCGGCGTGTTGTCCGGCGTTTCAAGACCGCTGCAATCCCATGCCGTAACGTCCACGGCCGCTTCGGTCGGGCCGTACAGGTTGTACAGAATGGCGCTGGTTGGTTGAGCCTTGAAGCGTCGGACCAGATGCCCCGGCAATGCCTCGCCACTGCACATTACGCGGGTCAGGCTGTGGCAGCGCTGCAGATTGTCGTGGGCCAGGAACACCTCCAGCATCGAAGGCACGAAGTGCAGAGTCGTCACCGCCTCAGCCTGAATGATGTCGCACAGGTAAGCGGGCTCACGATGGCCACCTGGACGCGCCATGACCAGACGGGCGCCGTTGAACAGCGGCCAGAAGAACTCCCACACCGACACATCGAAGCTGAACGGGGTTTTCTGCAATACCACGTCGTGGGTATCCAGCGCGTATTCGTCCTGCATCCACAGCAGCCGGTTCACGACCCCGGCATGTTCGTTCATCACCCCTTTGGGCTGGCCGGTGGAACCGGAGGTGTAAATGACGTAAGCCAGGTTCGAGGCGCTCAGGCCGGCAACTGCCGGGTTGTGGTCAGGCTGGGCTGCAAAGCCTTGCCCTGCCTCCTGACCATCGAGCATCAGCAGTGGACAGGTGCAGTGCGGCAGGCTGTCACGCAGGGACACCTGGCCAAGCACCGCTACCGGTGCGCTGTTCTCCAGCATGTAGGCCAGTCGATCCGCTGGATAATCAGGATCCAGCGGCACATAGGCGGCACCGGCCTTGAGAATCCCCAGCAGGCCCGCGACCATATGCAGGCTGCGCTCGACACAAAGGGCGACCCGGTCCTCTGCACTAACGCCCATGCCGATCAGGCGGTGGGCGATGCGGTTGGCCTGGCTGTTGAGCTGCGCATAGCTCCACGACGTGCCGGCAAACGTCAGGGCCGTGGCATTCGGCGTCCGTGCCACCTGGCTCTCGAACAAGCCATGCAGCATCAGACCTTGCGGGTACTGCACTTGAGTTGCGTTGAAGGTCTCGATCAACTGCCGGCGCTCATTGTCCTGCACCAGCGGAATATGCGTTGCGATCATCTGGCTGTCAGCAACCATGGCCCGCAGCATCGCCTCCAGATAGCCCAGGTGACGTTCAATGGTGTCGCGGTCAAACAGCGCCGTGGCATATTCCAGCGAGCCGTAAAGGCCGCCGCCGATTTCCGCCATGTCCAGCAGTACATCGAACTTGGCACTGCGACTGCTGGTATTCACACCTTGCAGGCTCATGTCGCCAAGCGCCAGACCCTCGCCTGCTCCACTCTGCCAGGACAGCATGGCCTGGAACACCGGGCTGTGGGACAGGCTGCGTACCGGATTGACCGCTTCCACCACCTGCTCGAACGGCAAGTCCTGATGAGCCTGGGCTTCAAGGGTGCGAGCCTTGACCTGCTGCAGCAGTGCCTCGACCGTCGGTTCGGCAGACAAGTCCACCCGCAGCGCCAGGGTGTTGACGAACAGACCGATCAGGCCTTCGACTTCGGCCCGGGCACGGTTGGCCACCGGCGTTCCGATCACCACATCATCCTGACCGGCCAGACGCCCCAACACCGCAGCCCAGGCCGCCAGCACCGTCATGAACAAAGTGGTGCCCTGACGCTGGCTCAGCGCCTTGAGCTGTTCGGTCAGCGCCTGATCCAGCATCAGGCCGACGGCATTCCCCGCATAGTCCTGATGCGCAGGCCGCGCTCGGTCGGTGGGCAGGCTCAACAGCGCCGGAGCACCAGCCAGCGCCTGTTGCCAGTAACCGCTCTGCTGCTGCAAGACATCGGCGCTCAACCAGCAGCGTTGCCACATTGCATAGTCGGCGTATTGCAGGCCAAGGGCTGGCAGCGGATCGGCCTCACCGTTACGCAGGGCCTCATAAAGAAGACCCAGTTCCCGGGTGAAAATGTCCGAAGACCAGCCATCGGCAATGATGTGGTGGAAAGTCACCAGCAGGACATGATCGTCGTTGCTCATGCGCACCAGTTGGCCACGCACCAGCGGGCCCTTGCCCAGATCGAACGATGCGCTTGCCTCAGCGGCAATCAACAGCGACAGGCTCTGCTCGGCAGCAGGCTGCCCTTCCAGAGTCTGCAAGCGCAGCTCGAAACCGGTATCGGACGATGCAATGCATTGCTCGGCATCCTGGCCCGGCAACTGCACAAACGTGGTGCGCAGTGATTCATGGCGAGCCACGAGCATGTCCAGCGCACTTTGCAGCGCATTCATGTCCAGCTCGCCGCGCAGACGCAGGCCGGCCGGAATGTGATAGGCCGGGTTGTCGCCTTCAAGACGCGCCAGGAACCAGAGGCGCTGCTGGGCGAACGACAGTGGCAAGGCTTGATCCCGGGAAACCGCAACAACCGACGGCTGCGAGCTGCGCGCCGCCTGGGCCAGTCCCCTGGCCATGGCTTCGAGTACCGGCTGGGCGAATATATCCATCAGGCGCAATTCGGTGCCCAGGCGCTGCCGCACATGGGAAATCAGGCGCATGGCCAACAGAGAATGCCCGCCCAGTTCAAAGAAATGGTCGTGGCGTCCTACACGTTCGATATCCAGTAATTGTTGCCAGATCTGCGCCAGCGCAGTTTCGGTAGCACCCTGCGGCGGCTCGTGCAGGCGGCTGGCGAAGGCATCGCCTTCCGGTGCAGGGAGCGCCTTGCGATCCAGCTTGCGGTTTGGCGTCAGCGGCATTGCCTCAAGCATCACGAAAGCACTGGGCAGCATGTACTCGGCCAGCACCGGCGCAAGCGCTTCACGCAGGGCTGCAGCACTCAGTGTCTGCCCGGCATGCGGCACCACATAGGCGACCAGGCGCTTCTCGCCCGGTGCATCCTCGCGGGCAATCACCACCGCTTCCTTGACCCCGGCACAATCGCCCAGACGGGTTTCGATTTCGCCCAGCTCGATGCGGAACCCCCGCACCTTGACCTGGAAATCGTTGCGGCCCAGATATTCGAGACTGCCGTCGGCAAGATAGCGCGCCAGATCGCCGGTGCGGTACATGCGTGCATCCGCCTCGTCGTTGAACGGATCGACCAGGAAGCGCTCGGCATTGACCGCGGCAAGATTCAGGTAGCCGCGGGCGACCCCGTCGCCACCAATGTACATTTCACCGGCCACCCCGGCCGGAACCGGTTGTTGCCGGGCGTCGAGCAGGTAAATGCGGGTATTGGCCATCGGTTTGCCGATGGTGACGTTATGACTGGCAACAGAGTGGTCCACATACGCCGTGGTGCACGACACCGTAGCCTCGGTCGGACCATAGGTGTTGATCAACTGGACATGTGCCGGACGCAGCGCCTGCCACCATTGCAGCTTCTGGGCCGACAAGGCATCGCCAGTGACGTTGATCAGGCGCACATCGGCCAGAGCCCGGACTGCCAGCTCAGGCTGATGGTGCCAGTCGCCGACCAGGGTATGCCAATGCGCGGCAGTCATGTGCAGCACACTTGGGGCTGGCGAGTCTGCCTGGTCCTGATCAGGCAGACCTTGGCTGGCAAAGATGTCGCGGGTGGGAATAAGGGTTGCGCCGGCCAGCAGCGCCGGGAAAATCTCCTCCACCGACAGGTCGAAGTTCAGCGAGTTCTGCTGTAGCACTACATCTTCTGCGCACAGCTCGAACAGTCGTGCGGCGTCGAGGCTGTAGTTGACCAGCCCGCGATGCTCGATCATCACGCCCTTGGGATTGCCGGTCGAGCCGGAGGTATAGATCACATAGGCCAGGTGCCGGGCGTTAAGGCCAGCGACATCCGGGTTGTGCCCGGCGCCGGTGATCGGGCCGTCCAGCGCCACAAGCGGAATGTGCAGATCCGGTAACCCGCGCTCCAGTCCACGATGACTCAGCACTGCCCTGGGCTGGCTGTCCTGCAACATGAATTGCAGACGCTCGGCGGGATAGGCCGGATCCAGCGGTACATAAGCGCCACCTGCCTTGAGCACACCGAGCAGGCCAACCAGCATGTCGATGCCGCGCTCTACACAGATTGCCACGCGATCGTCAGGGCCGATGCCCATGCCGATCAAGCTATGTGCCAGGCGGTTGGCCCGCAGATTCAACTCCCCATAACTCAGGCGCTGGCCTTCGCACGCCACGGCAATGGCTTCAGGTCGGGCAGCCACCTGCTCCTCGAACAGACGATGAATGGTGCTGGTTTGCGGATAGCTTGTGCGAGTGCGATTGAGCTCATCCAGCAAACGTTGACGCTCTTCGCTATCCAGCAACTCAATGCTGCTGACGGTTTTGCCGTCACCTGCCACCAGAGCGCGCAGGACGTTCTCGAAATAGCGGGCATAGCGGCGCACCGTGGCTTCCCCGAACAGTGCAGTAGCGTATTCCAGGCTGCCGACCAGTTGTCCCTGCAACTCACCAAGGTCCAGAGACAGATCGAACTTGGACACGGTATTGGCAATGCCGATGCCTTCCAGTGCCAGGCCTTCCAGCGCCAGAGCCGTACCGCCCGCGTCCTGCCAGCTCAACATGGCCTGGAACACCGGACTGTGAGCCAGGCTGCGCACCGGTTTGACCACTTCCACCACCTGCTCGAACGGCAGGTCCTGATGGGCCTGGGCACTCAGGACCCGCTCCTTGACCCGGGCCAGCAGTGTCCTGATATCCGGATCGTCCGCAACGTCGATACGCACTGCCAGGGTGTTGACGAAGAAGCCGATCAATGGCTCGACTTCAGCACGCATGCGATTGGCCATTGGCGAGCCGATCACCACGTCCTCCTGCCCGGAAAGACGGCTCAGCAGCACCGCCCAGGCAGCCATGACGGTCATGTACAGGGTCGTGCCGTGGCGCTGGCTCAAGGCTTTGAGATCACGGGTCAATTCGGCATCGAGCACGATGCCCAGGGTTGCACCGGCATAATCCTGCTGCGCCGGACGCGGCTTGTCGGTTGGCAGTGCCAGCAGCGCAGGTGCGTCGGCCAGGGTTTGCTGCCAGTAACGGCTCTGGCTTTCCAGCACTTCACCGCTGAGCCAGCGACGCTGCCAGACGGCATAGTCGGCGTACTGCACGCTCAATGGCGCAAGCGGGTCGTCCAGACCTTGTCTGAACGCTTCATACAGCGCGCTCAGCTCACGGGTCAGCACGCCAATGGACCAGCCATCGGAGACGATATGGTGCAAGGTGACCAGCAAGGCATGATCTTCGGCGCCCAGACGGACCAGACGAGCGCGAATCAATGGTCCGGCAGCCAGATCGAACGGTGCCAGAGCTTCCGCCTGCGCCATGGCAAGCAGTTGTTGCTCATGATCCTGGCCGGCCTGCAGATTGCTGCGGCTCAGGGTAAATCCGCTGTCGGCCGCTGCGATCAGTTGCACCGGTTCCTGATCTTCCCGAACGGCGAAGTGCGTGCGCAAGGCTTCATGGCGCGCCAGGATACGTTCCAGTGCCCGTTGCAGCGCGCTTTCGTCGAGCGCACCGCGCAGACGCAGGCAGGCAGGCATGTTATAGGCGGTGCTGCCGCCTTCCATTTGCGCCAGAAACCACAACCGCTGTTGGGCAAACGATAGAGGCAGATCTTCATCCCGCGGCACCCGGACAATATCCGGCAGCGTGGTGCGCCCCGCCTGGGCAAGCGATCCGGCAAGCGCCGACAGCTCGGCGTGGGTGAACAGTTCGGCCAGGCTCAGTTCGACACCCAGGCGCAGCCTGACCTGGGAAATCAGGCGAATGGCAAGCAGTGAATGCCCGCCCAGATCGAAGAACCGGTCGAAGCGTCCCACTTTCTCGACGCCCAGCAGTTCCTGCCAGAGCTGCGCCAGCGCCACTTCGATTTCGCCCTGTGGCGCTTCGTAGCCGCGACTGACCAGCGCCTGCAGGTCCGGGGCCGGCAGCGCCTTGCGGTCCAGCTTGCCATTAGGCGTCAGCGGCAGCGTTTGCAGATGCACATAGGCGACCGGAACCATGTATTCCGGCAATAGCGCCTGCAGATATTCACGCAGCGCCTCGATCTCGACCGCTTCGACACGCGCGGTGAAGTACGCCACCAGACGCTTGTCGCCCGGCACGTCCTCGCGAGCCATGACCACCGCTTCCTTCACGGCAGGATGGCGCGCCAGCTTGGCTTCGATTTCACCCAGTTCGATACGGAAGCCGCGAATCTTGACCTGATCGTCGTTACGACCCAGGTACTCGATATTGCCATCCGAGAGCCAGCGACCGAGGTCGCCGGTGCGGTACATCCGCTCTCCGGCGTTGAATGGATCAGACAGGAAGCGTTCCGCAGTCAGGTCATCGCGATTCAGGTAACCACGCGCCACACCGGCACCGCCGATATAGATTTCACCAGGAACGCCCAATGGAACCGGCTGACGGTGCTCATCGAGCAGGTAGAATTGGGTGTTGGCCACCGGTTTGCCAATGTGCGCGGCAAAACCGTTTTCGCGGTCCATCGCCACCCAGCTGGAATAAGTGGTGGTTTCCGAAGGACCGTAGAGATTGCACAGGCGTTTGACGCTGGTTTCGGCAAACAGCTTCTCCACCAGAGAACCTTTGAGTGCTTCACCGGCAACGTTGACTGTATGTACGCCCTGCCCCAGGCCACCGGATTCCAGCAGCGCTTTCAGGGCCGACGGCACGGTATTGATCAGGGTGACGTCATGCTCGTCGTCCTGCAGGGCCAGTACGTTCTTCACCACTTCGATGCAGCCACCAGAAATCAGCGGCGCAAAGCACTCGTAGACCGCCAGGTCAAAGTTCAGCGACGTCGAGAACAGGGTCTTGGCCAGCACCTCAGGCTCGAATGCCTGCTGCGCCCAGGTCAGGAAGTTGACCGTATTGCGGTGCTCGATCATCACGCCTTTGGGCAGGCCGGTCGAACCCGAGGTATAGATAACGTAAGCCAGATGGCTGGAAGCAAGACCCGCTACCTGCGGATTGGCGGCCGGCTCGTTGAGCCAGGTACCTCGATCCAGTTCGATGATCGGTGCCGAAGATGTGGCCAGCAGTTCATGACTCGCTGCATGCGCCAGAATGGCTGCCGGTGCGCTGTCCTGCAGCATGTAGGCGATGCGATCCACCGGATAGGCCGGATCCAGCGGTACATAGGCGCCACCGGCCTTGAGGATGGCCAGCAGGCCGACCACCATGTCCACGCCCCGCTCGACACAGATGCCGACTCGCGAGTCCGGCTGCACGCCTTGGTTGCGCAAATGATGAGCCAGACGGTTGGCGCGCTCGTTGAGGGTGCGATAGCTCAAGCGCTCATCACCGTGAACCAGCGCCACGGCATCCGGCGTGCGCTCGACCTGAGCTTCAAACAGACCGTGAATGGTCTGCGCGTCGGGATACGCTGCCTGGGTGGCATTGAATGTCACCAGCAGCCGGTCTCGCTCCGCGCCCGACAACACCGGCAGGCGGTTCAACGGGGTCTGCGGTGCCTCTTCCAGAGCCGTGACCAGACCTGACAATGCAGTCTGCATGAAATCACAGCTGCGTTGCGCGCCAATCGCGGCCACCGCCTGGGCAGTGAGCATGAACCCATCGCCCAGATCGTCGACGTTGAGGGTCAGCGGATAATTGGTGCGTTCCTCCATGGACAGGGTCTGAATCCCGGCCCACGCCGCTACGGCTTCCGGTGCCGAAGCCTGGCCTGCGCTGTGGCGATAGTTGAGCAGCGTGCTGAACAGCGGCAGTGCGGATGGCACGCCACTGCAACGCTGGGCCAGCGACAGCGAAGCATGCTCATGGCCAAGCAGTGCCGAAAGTCGTTGATGAGTCGCCCGAACGCCGGCTTCGACGCCATGGACACCGACATCGATGCGCAGCGGCAGCGTATTGATAAACATGCCCAATGCCCGGTCGGTTCCGGCAGCGCCGCTCATGCGGCCCATCAGCACCGTACCGAACACCACTTCTTCACGGCCCGCCAGCCTGCCCACTACCTGAGCCCAGGCCAGGTGCACCAGGCTCGCAGCGCTGGCTCCCAGGCGGCGAGCCTGGGCATGCAGGCGCTGGCTCAGCGACGCATCAAGCATTTGATGCACTTCTTCGATGCCGCTGCCGTCGCCCTGCACATCCTGCAGGCCCAATGGCAGGGTCGGTTCGTCAATGTCGCCAAGCATGTCGCGGAAGAAGGCTTCATGTTCCTCGCGGCTGACACCCAGTCGCGCCTGAGCCACATGGTTGCGATAAGGCACCACAGCGGGTAGCAGATCGGCTTGCCCAGTCAGACAGGCCTGCATTTCCTGCACCACGACTTCCAGCGCGGTATGGTCCAGGGCCATATGGTGGAACAGCAGCATCCCGACCCAGCGGTTATTGGCCGGATCGGCCGCACAGGCCAGACGCATCAATGGCGCCCTGGAAACATCCAGACGATAGTGACGCGGATCGAAGCGCTGTTGCAGTTGCTGCAGCACATCGCCTGCACCCAGTGGCGGCAACACCTCTTCAACGCCCAGGGTTGCGCTGCGCCAGACCACCTGAACCGGCTCGCTCAGGCTTTCCCAGGCCACGGCAGTACGCAGAATGTCGTTACGATCCACGACCCGCTGCAATGCCGCGGCGAAACTCTCCAGACGCTGCCGGTCCGCAAAGCTGAACTGCACCTGCAAGACATAGGGATCGCCTTCGGCGGCGGCCAGGTGGTGATACAGAATCCCTTCCTGCAGCGGTGCCAGCGCATAGATATCCTGCACATTGGCAACCCCGCCGGGCACACTGGCGACCACACGGTCGATGGCTTCCTGATCCAGATCCACCAGCGGCAGCATCTCTGGCGTGATGCGCTCGCAACCTTCGACAATCAGATTGGCCGGTACCACGACCTGAAGCTGTCCGCCCACCGCAGCGGCCAGTGCCGCCAGGGTTGGCTGGCCGAACAGGACCCGCACATCGGCGCTGAGATCCTGTTGCCGCATACGCTCGATCAACTTCACGGCGAGCAACGAGTGACCACCCAGCTCAAAGAAGTTGTCATGTCGCCCGGCTTGCTCGATGCCGAGCAATTCCTGCCAGAGCTGGGCAATAGCCCGCTCGACATCGCTCTGCGGCGCTTCATAGGCACGACTGGCCAGCGCTGACTGATCCGGCGCCGGCAAGGCCTTGCGGTCCAGCTTGCCATTGGTGGTCAACGGCAGCGCATCGAGGATCACAAAGGCACTGGGCAACATATGCTCGGCCAGGTTCTGCAACAGTTCATTGCGCAGTTCGGTGGCAGACAGCGCTTCGCCTTGTGAAGGAATGACGTAGGCCACCAGACGCTTGTCGCCCGGTACGTCTTCACGAGCAATAACCACCGCTTCACGTACGCCGCTACAAGCAGAAAGCTGCGCTTCGACCTCGCCCAGCTCGATACGGAAACCGCGAATCTTCACCTGGTCGTCGTTACGACCCAGATAATCCAGGCTACCTTCGCCGGTCCAGCGTGCCAGGTCACCTGTGCGGTACAGGCGAGCATGCTTGTCAGTGCTGAATGGATCGGCAATAAACCGCTCTTCGTTCAGCTCGGGACGATTCAGGTAGCCCCGCGCTACACCCGCGCCGCCAACATACAGCTCGCCAACGACACCAACCGGTACCGGCTCGCGATTGGCATCCAGCACGTAGGTCTGCAAGTCCGGAATCCGCACACCAATCGGGCTGACACCGGCCTGCAAGGCATCCGCCGCCTGCAAAGCCCGGTAAGTGACGTGCACCGTGGTTTCGGTGATGCCATACATGTTGACCAGTTGGGTTCCGGCATTCACCGCTCTTGCGTACCACGGCTTGAGAATCCCGGTTTCCAGCGCTTCACCGCCAAAGATTACCTGCCGCAGCGAATGCGCCTGAGAGCTTTCGCCCTGGGCAGCAA
>NZ_RBRE01000101.1 GCF_003700275.1 Pseudomonas cichorii
TGTAGTGGTCAACTTTTTCCGGACACCTCAATCGGTGGTTGTCAGGCCGCTTGCCGCTCATAATGATTGGGCGGTACGTAGCCCAGTGTCGAGTGCAATCGACTCTCGTTGTAGAACCGCACGATGTAATCGCTGATGTCCTTTATCGCTTCACCCTGGTTGGCATAATCCTTCCTCCAGGTGCGCTCCATTTTCAGGTTCAGGAAGAAGCGCTCCATCACCGCGTTGTCCCAGCAATTACCCTTGCGGCTCATGCTGCACCGCATATCGTGGCGCGCCAGCAGCGCTTGATAGGCCGCGCCGGCGTACTGACTGCCCCTGTCCGAGTGAGCGATCAGGCCCGGCTCGGGCTGCCGTTGAGCGACGGCCAGTTGCATGGCGCTGATCACCAGTTCGGCCCGCATATGAGTCGCCATAGCCCAGCCCACGATCTTGCGCGAGAACAGATCCATGACTGCTGCCAGATACACCCAACCGCTACGCGTGCGAATATAAGTGATATCCGCAACCCAGGACCGGTTGATTGCCTCGGGGTTGAACTGGCGGTTGAGCAGGTTTTCAGCCACCGGCAGGTTGTGATTGCTGTTGGTCGTGTGGACGAATTTACGTTTCCAGACAGGGCGAAGACCTTGTTGCTTCATAAGACGACGGACCTTGAAACGGCCAATGGACATGCCTTCAGCGCGCAGCAGGTTCAGTGTGCGACGGCTGCCATAACAGTGCTCGCTGGCCTCGAATATGGCCTTGATCCTGGTAACAGCGGTGCAGACAGGTTTAGGGTTCAACTGCCGCTGATGGGCCTCATAGAACCCGGAACGACTGATCCGCAACACCCGGCAGACACGAGCAACCGGGTAGGCCTTGCTTTGCAATTGGTGAACCATTTGGTGGATCACTTCAATTCGCGGGCAAAGAAGGCCGTAGCTTTTTTTAGGATGTCGTTGTCCATTTTCAGCTCGCGAATCTGCTGCTCCAGCTGGCGAATACGTTGCTGCTCGCTGGTCAAAGGATTGCCGATTCCGGGACCACCCAATAGCTCGGCCTTGTATTGCTCAACCCAGCGCCGCACTGCGGTATCGCTCAGATTCATGTCCAGGCAGACCGAGTTCACACTCTGGCCCTGATCAACAATGAGCTTGCAGACATCGAGCTTGAAGGCTGCATCGAACTTTCTGTATTTCTTGGTCATGGTAAGTCCTCAATGGGTATAGTTTCCCCCATTGAGGTGTCCGGGGTCATTAGACCAGCTCA
>NZ_RBRE01000058.1 GCF_003700275.1 Pseudomonas cichorii
AAACGGCGGGTGGCGGCCGTACGCAGGTTGGTAGAACCGGTCGTAGGCGCCCGGTGCGCCCGAAGACGCCATGCGCACGGCCACCAAAACGCAGGCCGTAGAAAAGCGCCTCGCACAAGGTGGCGCCTTGCGCCTACGTAATTCAGGTCTACCAAACCCGATCGCTGATTTTGCAGCGACGGCAGGAGATTAGTGACCCGAATCGAGGGGCGCAAGCGGCCGGGATTCTCTCGGAAATTTCACTCAAAGGATAGAGAGGCGTCTTGCTATATGGGGCATTAGGACGCTGGCAGTCACCCTCGCTACGAAACGGCGGGTGGCGGCCGTACGCAGGTTGGTAGAACCGGTTAATGGGCAAACCGGCGCGTCCAGAGACGCCATGCGCACGGCCACCAAAGAGCGGTCCGTAGAAAACGCTTCGCAAAAGGCGCCGCCCTGCGCCTACGTAATTCAGGCGCTGATTTTGCGGCGAAGGCAGGAGATTAGGGATCTGAATCGAGGGGCACAAGCGGCCGGGAGTCTCTCGGAAATATCATTCAATGAATAGAGAGGCGTCTTGCTAGCTGCGGCATGAGCGCGCGTGCAACATGCTGTTTCCGATTTCAAGGAGGTCACGATGCCGCCCATTTTGTTATGCAACATTGAAGATTCGTTGCTCAAGACATTCGATGAATTGGTGCAGACCGCAAACCATGGCCGTCAATATCATCTACAAAGCGCAGTGGAGTGTTATGTCGAAACGGAAATTAGCTATCTAAGCGATATAGAGGAGGGTGTTGCCGATGCTGCGGCAGGACGCCTTACTGACTTTGAGGTGGTAAAAGCCGAGTGGATGGCAAGCCTTGCCAACAATCACGTCGACTAAACAGGCTATACGACCTGATGGTTCAGCAATGCGCGGGATGCACATTGCTTTCGCGAATCAAACCACCTCAAGCCGAATCTTGTGCTGGGCCAGCAACTGCTGCAAGGCCGGAACCGGTGCCTGATCGGTCACCAGGCAATCGATCAGGGTGATCGGGCCGAGGCGTACCATGGCGTTGCGGCCGAACTTGCTGGAGTCCGCAGCCAGCAGCACTTGCCGGGCGTTGGCGATGATTGCCTGGGAAACCCTGACTTCCTGGTAGTCGAAGTCCAGCAGGCTGCCGTCTTCGTCGATGCCGCTGATGCCAACCAGGGCGAAGTCGACCTTGAACTGGGTGATGAAGTCCACGCTGGCCTGACCGACCACGCCGCCGTCGCGACGTACATTGCCACCGGCCAGCAGCACCTCGAAATCATCCTTGCCGCTGAGGATCGAAGCTACGTGCAGGTTGTTGGTGATGATTTTCAGGTTGTTGTGGTTGAGCAGGGCGCGGGCGATGGATTCGGTGGTGGTGCCGATATTGATGAACAGCGAGGCGTTGTCCGGGATCTGTGCGGCGATGGCTTCGGCGATCCGCTGCTTCTCGTCACGCATCTGGTCCGCACGCATGGCGTAGGCGGTGTTCTCGATGCTGGAGTCATAGGCCGCGCCGCCGTGGTAGCGACGCAGCAGGTTCATTTCCGCAAGTTGATTGATATCACGGCGGATGGTTTGTGGGGTCACGACGAACAGCGTCGCCATTTCCTCGATGCTGACATAGCCGCGTTCGCGAACCAGTTCGAGGATCTGTTGCTGGCGGGGAGGCAGGTTCATTGTTTTTCCTTAGGGCACCCTCGGCAAAGGGTGCCCATGATGCCGCAGCCAGGCCTCGGCTGTCAGCTTCAATCCTGCTCCACGACCGGCTTACTCCTCGTTTTCGTGGGGTTCCCAGTCACGAGTGCGCTCGACGGCTTTCTTCCAGCCAGCGTACAGCTTCTCTTTTTCGGACTCGTCGCACTGTGGCTCGAACTCTCGTTCGATCACCGCCTTGTTACGCAACTCGTCCAGGCTGCTCCAGAAACCAATCGCCAGACCGGCCAGGAACGCCGCACCCAGGGCCGTGGTTTCGCGCATTTGCGGACGCTCGACCTTGGTGCCGAGGATGTCGGCCTGGAACTGCATGAGGAAGTTGTTGGCCACCGCGCCACCGTCGACACGCAACGACTTGAGGCGCTCGCCCGAGTCCTGTTGCATGGCGTCCAGCACGTCGCGGGTCTGGTAGGCGATGGACTCCAGTGCGGCACGGATGATGTGATCGACTTTCACGCCGCGGGTCAGGCCGAACAGGGCACCACGGGCATACGGGTCCCAGTAGGGCGCGCCCAGACCGGTGAAGGCGGGGACCAGATACACACCGTTGCTGTTCTTGACCTTGTTGGCGAAGTACTCGGTGTCCAGCGCGTCGTTGACGATTTTCAGTTCGTCGCGCAGCCACTGCACAGTAGAGCCGCCGTTGAACACGGCGCCTTCCAGGGCATAAGCCACTTCGCCGCGCGGGCCGCAACCGATGGTGGTCAGCATGCCGTGGGCCGATTTGACGGCTTTCTTGCCGGTGTTCATCAGCAGGAAACAGCCGGTGCCATAAGTGTTTTTCGCCTGACCCGGCTCGACACACATCTGCCCGAACAGCGCAGCTTGCTGGTCGCCCGCGATACCAGCAATCGGAATTCCGCTCTTGCTGTGGCCGTAGACTTCGGAAGACGACTTGACCTCGGGCAGCATCTCGCGCGGGATATCCAGCACTTCCAGCATGCGCTGGTCCCATTCCAGGGTGTGGATGTTGAACAGCATGGTGCGCGAGGCGTTGGTGTAGTCGGTGACGTGAATCTTGCCGCCGGTGAATTTCCAGATCAGCCAGCTATCGATGGTGCCGAACATCAGCTCGCCCTTGCGTGCGCGCTCGCGGCTGCCTTCGACGTTGTCCAGGATCCATTTGAGCTTGGTGCCGGAGAAGTACGGGTCGGTTACCAGGCCAGTGGTGTCCTTGATGTATTCCTCAAGGCCGTCACGCTTGAGCTGCTGGCAGATCTCGGTGCTGCGGCGGCACTGCCAGACAATTGCGTTGTAGATCGGACGACCGGTGTCCTTTTCCCAGACCACGGTGGTTTCGCGCTGGTTGGTGATACCGATGGCGGCGATCTGGTTATGGTGCAGGTCGGCCTGGGCCAGCGCCTTGGTCATGCAGGCGGTCTGGGTGGCGAAAATCTCCATCGGATCGTGTTCGACCCAGCCTGCCTGCGGATAGTGCTGAACGAATTCGCTTTGGGCGGTGCTCACCACGTTGGCGTTGCGGTCGAAAATGATCGCACGGGAACTGGTGGTGCCCTGGTCAAGGGCAATGATGTAGTTCTTGTTCTGAGAGTCTGTCATTTCGATTGCCTTGCGTTATTGGGGGTATTCAAACGGAGGTCTGAGCTTTGCCGCGAATGGCTTCTGGAGTCTTTTCTGCTTCGATGGCGCTGGGCAGATGGCGAGCGATCAGCCCGCGATAACCCGCAGCACCCAGGCAGGCGCCCAGGATCGGCGCGAAAATTGGTACCAGGAAATACGGTATGTCGCGTCCACCGGTGAACGCTATCTCATCCCAGCCAGCGAGGAATGTCATCAGTTTAGGACCGAAATCCCGTGCCGGGTTCATGGCGAAACCCGTCAGTGGCCCCATGGATGCACCGATCACGGCCACCAGCAGGCCGACCAGCAAGGGAGCCATCGCGCCGCGCGGCAAGCCGTTGCTGTCGTCGCCCAATGCCATGATGACGCCCATCAGGACGGCAGTGATGACCACTTCGACCAGAAACGCCTGGCCGACCGAAATGGCGGGATTGGGGTAGGTCGAGAACACCGACGCCAGTTCGAGGCTTTCCACGCTGCCACGCACCATGTTGTGGGCATGTTCAAAATCGAAGAACAGGCTGACATAAAGCAGATAGACCAGGCCCGCGCCACAAAAGGCTCCGGCGATCTGGGCACTTATATAGAAGGGCAGCTTTTTCTTTTCAAAACCGGCAAACAGGCTGAGGGCGATGCTGACTGCAGGGTTCAGGTGCGCGCCCGAAACACCGGCGCTCAAATAGATACCCATGCTGACGGCCAGGCCCCAGATGATGCAGATTTCCCATAAGCCAAATGAAGCACCCGCGACCTTGAGCGCTGCAACGCATCCCGTGCCAAAGAAAATCATCAGAGCGGTGCCCAGGAATTCGGCCAGACATTGGCCCCCGAGCGTCGGTTGTTTCATTGATATGGCCATGTAAAACCTCATTTTTGTTTTTTGCGGCAACGTATGCAGAAGCACCGATGCTCGTCATGTGCCGTCTCGGGAAAACCCCATTCCCGACCGGTTTTACGAATCTTGTTGAAAATCAATTTCAGAAATCTTCGTAAACGAAAAAATATAGACAAGAAACGACGCTGTCAAAGGTTGAAAGTGAACCGTTGACGATATTTTCTGACAGCGGAATTTGATTTTTCTCCATTGTGTTTAGGAAATATTTTTTTGATCTCAAAGCGCTATCGCACGGTAATATGCCTTGAGACAGGCCTTTGCGCATTGCCTGGCCTAGAGTAATGGCTGGCTTGAGTTGACTGGAGTGGCGTATGACACCCGCGCTGGATTTATTGAAGAAGGTTCGCGCCGAACACCGGATTCACAGTTACGAACATGATCCGAAAGCGGCATCCTATGGGCTGGAGGCTGCAGAAAAGCTGGGCCTTGAGCCGGCCCGGGTGTTCAAGACCCTGCTTGCCAGCACGGAAAAGGGCGAGTTACTGGTGGCTGTTGTCCCGGTTGCCGGAACCCTGGATCTCAAGGCGCTGGCCAGTGCTGCCGCTGCGAAGAAAACCGAAATGGCCGACCCGTCGGCAGCGCAGCGGGCCACCGGTTATCTGTTGGGCGGGATCAGTCCGCTGGGGCAGAAGAAACGTTTACGCACGTTCATCGACCAGAGCGCCCAGCCTTTCGAGACCATTTATGTCAGTGCAGGCAGGCGCGGGCTTGAAGTCGAACTGTCGGCGGCGGTGCTGGCTGAACACACCAGGGCGACTTTCGCGGCAATAGGCCGCGAATGAATTCGCTACACACGCACTGTTCCGGCAACGGGAAACAGCACCAGATGTTCGGTGACCACCCGGATGCCGACTTCTTCGCCCGTCATGTGATCGGTATGGCCGGGGAAGATGGCTTCAAGCTGGCTGCCGGTAGGCAACTGCAGACGATAGAGCGTTGAAGCGCCCTGGAAGGTCCGGCCAATGACCCGTGCCTTCAGGTCGCTGTCCGCTGCGTAGACAATATCGTCCGGGCGCAGCAGTACATCGACCGCGCTGCCGCTGACGCCGGGATAGGCGCGATTGCCGCGCAGCACACCGAGTTCGGTCTGCACCGATTGCGGATCAAGCAATTGCCCACGAATGAAATAACCCTGCCCGATAAAGCTGGCAACGAACGGAGTCAGTGGTTCGTGATACAGGTTGTAGGGCGTATCCCATTGCTCCAGTCGGCCTTCCTTGAAGACACCGACATGATCGCTGACCGCAAACGCTTCTTCCTGATCGTGGGTGACCAGAATGGCGCTGGTGCCGCGGGCCTTGAGAATGTCGCGCACTTCATGGCTCAGGCGTCGGCGCAATTCTCCGTCAAGGTTGGAGAATGGCTCGTCCAGCAATAGCAGTTGCGGTTCCGGGGCCAGCGCACGGGCCAGGGCGACACGCTGCTGTTGGCCGCCGGAAAGCTCATGCGGATAACGTTTGCCCAGCGAACCCAGATTGACCAGCTCCAGTAATTCGTCGGTCACCTGCTGCAAGCGCGGGTGTTTGCGAATCCCGAAGGCGATGTTCTGGGCAACGCTTAAATGAGGGAACAGCGCATAGTCCTGAAACACCATGCCGATCCGGCGTTTTTCCGGAGCCAGGGTCCAGCCCGGACGGGAGATGACTTCCCCCGCCAGGGTAATCTCGCCGGCATGAATCGGCTCAAAACCGGCAATTGCCCGCAGGGTCGTGGTCTTGCCGCATCCCGACGATCCCAGCAGGCAGCCGATATCTCCGGCGTTGAGGTGCAGGTTCAAGTCCTGCACCACACGTTGATCCTGATAGCCGCACGCCAGATTGCGCAAGTTCAGCAGCAGGGAATGACTCATGCAGGCTGACAGGACGGCGCGACGAGAAACTCCAGCAGGGCTTTCTGGGCATGCAGGCGGTTCTCGGCCTGATCCCAGGCGACAGAGCGCTGATCGTCCAGCAGGTCGACGCTGATTTCCTCGCCACGATGTGCTGGCAGGCAGTGCATGAACAGCACGTCCTTGTCAGCCAGGTCGAGCAAGGCCCGAGTGACCTGGAAGGGCGCGAACAGGGCCATGCGTTTGGCGGTTTCTTCTTCCTGGCCCATTGAGGTCCAGACGTCGGTACTGACCAGATGCACACCTTCGACCGCCGCTTTCGGGTCGCGCATGACGGTCACGCGATCACCGGCCAGCGCCAGGAACTCGGGGTTCGGCTCGTAGCCCGAAGGGCAGGCGACGCGCAACTGGAAGTCGAATTGAATCGCCGCTTCTATATAGCTGTTGCACATGTTGTTGCCGTCGCCGATCCAGGCCACGGTCTTGCCCTTGATCGAGCCGCGATGCTCCAGAAAGGTCTGCATGTCGGCCAGCAACTGGCATGGATGCAGGTCATCGGAGAGGCCGTTGATCACCGGGACGCGGGAATTGGCAGCGAATTCGGTCAGATTGCTGTGCGCATAAGTCCGAATCATCACCGCATCGAGCATGCGTGACATGACCTTGGCGCTGTCGGCAATCGGCTCGCCACGGCCCAATTGGGTGTCGCGATGCGACAGAAAGATGGCCTGGCCACCCATCTGGATCATGCCCGCTTCAAAGGAAAGACGGGTACGTGTCGAGGATTTCTCGAAGATCATCCCCAGTACACGGTTTTTCAGTGGTTCAAAAAGCACGCCGCGATTTCGCAGGTCTTTAAGCTCTACGCCACGACGGATCAAGCCCAGCAGCTCATCTGGGGTGTAATCCATCATCGAGAGAAAGTGCCTGGCGTTCATTATTAACTACCTTTTTTGCAACAGACCGCAGGTTCTGAAAGCCGGGTTTTATCGGGAAAACGGCATGACCTGAGGCGAAAGCCGCACGGGGGCGACGAATAAGGAAGGCGCGATAGTATAAAAAAATGTCGCGTCTTACCAATAGCATGCTTACTTAAGAGAGAGCGAAGTCCGTAACCGCAAAGGCGCTGGTTGAAACAGCCCAGGGCCGGCCCGCTGATTGCAGAAGGCAGCATTTGTACACTGACCAAACAGTGCTTGGCAATTGATGCCGATACTGTAAAAGTCCGCAGGCCGACGGCAACGCTTATGCGACGCGCTTCACGGCATTGAAAAGTTGCCCGTTTCCTTAAGTGCGTACGTGAGTTATAAAGAGTTACAAAGAGTAAACTACTCAATTCAATCGAGGGGCCGGGAATGGACTCAAAGGAACGACAACTAACGGAGCTGCTTGGGTTGACCGCCCGGACCCTGACACACCTCACTGCTTCGATGACGTCGATGTCTTTTGAGTTGTTGCGCAGTGAAGACGAAGTCACGCGGTCTGCCGGTCGGCGCATGATCGACCGCATGGCGACCATCAGTTCCGGGCTCGATGACCACTGGCGCCTGATCGGCGAACTGACCGGGGTGCATGTCGCTCAGGAACAGATCGAAACCGTCACGGAAATCCAGTTGCAGCGCAAGGTCGTCACGCCTATCGGCAACTGACTGGCAAGGCCATCGGCCTGCCTGATGGCCCGGGATTCATGAGACGAACGTCTCTGGCGCGGTCAACGTTAACGCTCCATATTCTTGTCAGTGCAATTCGACTGCCATGACAAGAATATGAGGCTTCGATGATGATCAGGACCGAACACCACCGTGCCTGCCACCTCTGTGAGGCCATTTGTGGCCTTACCATAGAAACCACAGCGTCCACGGACGCCGCGCCGGTCATCACCTCGATCAAGGGCGATCCGCTCGATGCGTTCAGTCGTGGTCATATCTGCCCCAAGGCTGTGGCCCTGCAGGATATCCAGAACGATCCCGACCGCTTGCGCCAGCCGATGCTGCGCGTGGGTAGCGAATGGCTGCCGATCGAGTGGCAGGACGCTTTCGAGTTGGTCGCCGAGCGCCTGTTTGCCATTCAGCAGCAACACGGCCAGAACGCAGTCGCGGTCTATCAAGGCAACCCCAGCGTGCACAACTATGGGTTGATGACCCACAGCAACTATTTTCTCGGGCTGCTCAAGACCCGCAATCGCTATTCGGCAACTTCGGTCGATCAACTGCCGCATCACCTCACCAGTTTTCTGATGTATGGCCACGGCTTGTTGCTACCGGTTCCGGACATCGATCACACGGATTTCATGCTGATTCTGGGCGGTAACCCGCTGGCCTCCAATGGCAGCATCATGACGGTGCCGGATGTCGAAAAGCGTCTGAAAGCCATTCAGAAACGGGGTGGCAAGGTCGTGGTGGTCGATCCCCGGCGCAGCGAAACGGCGGCGATTGCCGATCAGCATATTTTTGTCCGGCCCGGTGGCGACGCCGCATTGTTGTTTGGTCTGCTCAATACCCTGTTCGAGGAAGGGCTGACCCGCGACAGTCATCTGCCGGTCGATGGCCTGGAACAGGTGCGCGAATCCATCAGGCACCTCAACGCTGAAACCATGAGCCCGCGCTGCGGCATACCCGCCGCACAGATCCGGCAACTGGCCCGGGATTTCGCTGCCGCCGACAAGGCCGTGTGCTATGGGCGGATGGGTATTTCCACCCAGGCTTTCGGCACCCTGTGCCACTGGCTGGTGCAATTGATCAATCTGGTAACCGGCAATCTGGACCGGGTCGGCGGAACGCTGTGTACCGAGCCGGCCGTGGACCTGGTTGCTTCGACCTCGGGCGGGCATTTCAACCTTTGGCAGAGCCGGGTGTCCGGCCTGCCCGAATATGGCGGGGAGTTGCCGGTCTCGGCGCTGGCCGAGGAGATCCTGACCGAAGGGGAAGGGCAGGTGCGTGCCTTGATCACGGTCGCCGGCAACCCGGTATTGTCCACGCCCAACGGACGGCAACTGGATGAGGCGCTTGAAGGGCTGGACTTCATGCTCAGCATCGACCTGTATATCAATGAAACCACTCGTTATGCCGACCTGATCCTGCCTTCGACCTCGGCGCTGGAAAACGATCACTACGACACAACGTTCAACCTTCTTGCCGTGCGCAACGTCACTCGCTTCAACCGGGCAATCTTTGCCAGGCCAGAAGGCGCATTGCATGACTGGGAAATCTTTGTCGGCCTGGCCAAGGCTTTTGCAGCCAGGGCTCAGCGCGAGCTGAAGCCGACCATGCCGCCTGCGCAGATGATCGACTACGGGCTGCGCAAGGGCCTGTATGGCGAGGCGTCGGACTATGCGTTGTCCGTGGAAGCCCTGCGTGATCATCCGCACGGGCTGGATCTGGGGCCGTTGAAGCCCAATCTCACGCATCGCCTGAAAACCGCCAATGGCCGCATTCAGGCCGCGCCCGAAGCCGTCATGGCCGATCTGTCCCGTTTCACTGGCTCGCCTGCGCCGCAAGCGGATGAGCTATTGCTGATCGGGCGTCGGCATGTGCGCAGCAACAACTCCTGGATGCATAACTATCACCGGCTGGTGAAGGGCAAGCCGCGGCATCAATTGCTGATGCACCCCGACGATCTGGCCAGCCGAGGCCTGAACGACGGGCAGCAGGTCAGGGTCGAGTCGCGGGTCGGAACGATCGAGGTGCAGGTGCTGGGCAGTGCGGAGATGATGCCCGGCGTGGTCAGCCTGCCACATGGCTGGGGTCATGCCCGGGCGGGTGTGCGCATGGAGATTGCCCGGGGACAGCCCGGCGTCAGCGCCAACGACCTGACCGACGAGCGACAACTCGATGCCTTGTCCGGCAACGCCGTATTGAATGGTGTGCCGGTGCAAGTGACGTCTTGTTGAGTTCAAGACTGAGCGTCTGGCCGGGGATTCCGTTACAATGCGCCACCGTGCCGACAACTGAGTCGGAAAGTTCAGCCGAGGTGCTCCATGGATATCATCGAAACGATCAAAGAGCAGATTGCCAACAACACCATTCTGCTTTACATGAAAGGCGCTCCGAATGCCCCGCAGTGCGGCTTTTCGGCCAAAGCCTCCCAGGCCTTGATGGCATGCGGCGAAAAATTCGCCTATGTCGACATCCTGCAGAACCCGGAAATCCGCGCCAACCTGCCGAAATACGCCAACTGGCCGACTTTCCCGCAACTGTGGGTCGGCGGTGAGCTGGTCGGCGGCAGCGATATCATCACCGAGATGTTCCAGAACGGTGAATTGCAGACCCTGCTCAAGCAGGCTTCTGAAAAAGCCCAGTCGTAAGACTCGGCAGGCCAACAAAAAGCCCCGCTCTCGTCAGAGGCGGGGCTTTTTGTTGGCTGCTGCCTGAAGGGCTTATTCGCCCATCTGCGACTGCAGGTAGTTCTCGATACCGACTTTCTCGATCAGGCCCAGTTGGGTTTCCAGCCAGTCGATGTGCTCTTCCTCGGATTCGAGGATGTCTTCCAGCAGTTCGCGGCTGCCGAAGTCGCCAACGGTTTCAAAGTGGGCAATTGCCGCTTTCAGGTCAGCCAGGCCTTTCTTTTCGATCTTCAGGTCACACTCAAGCATTTCCTTGGTGTGCTCGCCGATCAGGATCTTGCCCAGGTCCTGCAGGTTTGGCAGGCCTTCGAGAAACAGGATGCGCTTGATCAGCTTGTCGGCGTGCTTCATCTCGTCGATGGACTCGCGATATTCGTGAGCGCCGAGTTTTTTCAGACCCCAATCCTCGTACATGCGGGCATGCAGGAAGTACTGATTGATCGCGACCAGCTCGTTTCCGAGGATCTTGTTGAGATGCTGGATGACTGTAATGTCGCCTTTCATGTTCGAGGTCCTGCCGATGGCTTGTGTATATAAAGCGCGAGTTTGAGCTGCACTTAAAAGCCTGTCAAACCTAAGTTATTGAATAATAAGTGAAATTAAATAAGAATAAGAATGTTTGAGTTCCGCATCTTGACGCTAAGCGCTTGAATTACAGGCATAAAAAAACCGGACACTCGGTCCGGTTCTTTGAATATGGGGAATTCAGGCGGCTGAAAATTCTGCTGGATAGGCCAGTGATACCTGGCTGCTTTGCAGTTCGGTCAGGGTTTCACGCACCACTTCCTTGGCCAGGCAGGCGCATTTACCGCATTTGCTGGCAACACCCAACGTCTCGCGCACTTCACGATAACTACAGCAGCCTTCGAGGATTGCATCCCGGATCTGGCCGTCAGTGACACCTTGGCAGAGGCAAACATACATAAGTCGGTAACCGTCGCTGGTTATTGCTTTGTGCCGAGGAGGTTAATCTTAATGAGAATGCTTGTCAAAACTGTTTTGGATACCATTTATCGAGTCCGATGAGCGGTCGCTGTTACAGCGCAGATCCATAAATGAAAAAACCGGCACAAGGCCGGTTTTTAAACAATGAAGCACAGGCCTCAGTCGTCGTAGTCTTCCCAGCCGCCCATTTCTTTCCAGCGGTTGACGATGCCACAGAACAGCTCGGCGGTTTTTTCGGTGTCATAGCGAGCCGAGTGAGCCTCGCGTCCATCGAAGTCCATACCGGCCGCCTGACAGGCCTTGGCCAGGACTGTCTGTCCATAGGCCAGACCAGCCAGAGTGGCGGTGTCGAAGCAGGAGAACGGGTGAAACGGATTGCGTTTCATGTCCAGGCGAGCAACCGCAGCGTTCAGGAAGCCCAGGTCGAAGCTGGCGTTATGGCCGACCAGCACGGCGCGTTTGCAGCCATTGGCCTTGAGCGCCTTGCGTACGCCGCGAAAGATATCGGTCAGCGCGGTTTCCTCGCTGACGGCCATGCGCAGCGGGTGATCGAGCTTGATCCCGGTGAATTCCAGAGCCGCGGCTTCGATATTGGCGCCTTCAAACGGTTCAACACGGAAGAAGTAGGTGTGCTCCGGGAACACAAAACCTTTTTCGTCCATGCCGATCGTCACGGCAGCGATTTCCAGCAGGGCATCGGTTGCGGAATTGAAGCCACCGGTTTCTACGTCGATGACCACAGGCAGGTAGCCCCGAAAGCGAGCCGCCATTGGGTGGCGAGAGCCGCCACCGCCATGACCGTCCTGTTCGTCGTCGAAATGATCGTCACTCACGCATTTTCCTCCAGCAGGCGCCAGCGCAGTTTTTCTCCGGCGCGCAGCGGGATTACGCTCAACTCGCCAAATGGCAGGCTGGCAGGGGCAGTCCACTCGTCACGCACCAGCGTGATGGTGTCCTGGTTGGCCGGCAGGCCGTAGAACGCCGGGCCATGCAGGCTGGCGAAGCCTTCCAGCTTGTCCAGCGCGTTACGTTGCTCGAAAGCCTCGGCGTACAATTCGATGGCGGCATATGCCGTGTAGCAGCCGGCACAACCGCAGGCGGCTTCCTTGGCGTGCTGGGCATGAGGTGCCGAGTCTGTGCCGAGGAAGAACTTGCCGTTGCCACTGGTTGCGGCATCGAGCAGGGACGTCTGGTGCGTGTTGCGCTTGAGGATCGGCAGGCAGTAGAAATGCGGCCGAATCCCGCCGACCAGCATGTGATTGCGGTTATACAGCAGGTGATGCGCGGTGATGGTCGCCGCGACATTGGCCGATGCCGCGTTGACGAACTGTACGGCCTCGCCGGTGGTGATGTGTTCAAAAACCACTTTCAGCGTCGGGAAGCGCTCGACGACACGCCGCAGGTGTTCGTCGATGAAAACTTTCTCGCGGTCGAAGACATCGATCTCGCCACGGGTGACTTCGCCGTGGACCAGCAGCAGCATGCCGACTTCGGCCATGGCTTCCAGAACATGGAAAATCCTGTCGATGCTGGTGACGCCAGAATCGGAGTTGGTGGTCGCACCGGCCGGATACAATTTGGCCGCATGGACGAAACCGCTGGCCTTGGCCGTGCGAATGTCCTCGGGCGTAGTCTGGTCGGTCAGATAAAGCACCATCAATGGCTCGAAGCCGCTATCAGCCGGGCGTGCAGCCAGGATGCGCTGGCGATAGGCATCGGCCTGCTGGGCGTTGCGTACCGGGGGCACGAGGTTGGGCATGATGATTGCGCGGCCAAAAGTGCGCGCAACGTCAGCAACGGTGTGAGGCAAAACAGCTCCGTCACGGAGATGGATGTGCCAGTCGTCGGGACGCAGAAGGGTCAGGCGGTCAGACATTGGGGATTCCAGGCGGGTCAAACTCGCTGGGAATCCTACCGGAAAAGACTCTCTCAGGCACTCGCTATCAAGTTTTGTAGGAAGTTACCGATAGCCCGACGTAAGAAGCACTTTTTGTTTCGCGTTCATTTTTATAAGTGGAGCCTCCCGTGCGCCAGCTATATCTCGCCTTGCTCAGCGTATTTGTCAGCCTCCCGGCGGCGGCAGTCAGTTTCCAGACGCGTCTGGAAAGCATCGAGTGGAAGGTCGAAGGTGATCAGTTCGAGTGTCGCCTGACCCAGCCGATCACTGACTTCGGTGCTGGTGAGTTCGTACGCCGTGCCGGTGAGCAGGCGACCTTTCGCCTCAAGGCTTCGTACAACATGCTTGGCAATGGCTCTGCCACCTTGCTGGCTGCAGCGGCGCCCTGGCAGCCAGGGCGGGGCGATATCAACCTCGGCTCGGTTCGGGTCAGCAATGGCGAGATTCCCTTCAATACCTCCGAGGCGCAGGCCGGACGCTTGATCAGCGGCTTGATGGAAGGGCGCAGCCCGCTGATCCGTCACTATTCCCGCGATAACGGTGGCACGATGGAAGTGCGGCTGTTACCCGTCAAGTTCAGCAAGGCATTCAGTGATTACCAGCTGTGTACCACCAAGCTGCTGCCGATGAACTTCGATCAGATCAAGCAGGCTGAAGTGGGCTTCCCGGGCGGCGGTATCGATCTGGATGCCAAGGCCAAGGCCCGTCTGGATAACATGATCGCCTATCTGCGCGCCGATCCGACGGTCAATCATATCGAGCTCGATGGCCACTCCGATAACAGCGGCAACCGGCTCACCAACCGTGACCTGTCCCGCCGTCGGGCACTGGCAGTCATGGACTATCTGAAAGCTCAAGGTATTCCCGAGCAGCAGATTACCCTGCGCTTCCATGGTGAGCGCTATCCGCTGGCTCCTAACACCAACAATGCCAACCGTGCCCGCAACCGTCGTGTGAACGTGCATCTGGAACGTGTTCCTCCCGAGGAAAAACCGGTTCCGGTCGCCACTTCGGCCAGCGCTGCGCGCACTTCATGATCCTTTCCCTTCCGTCGCGAGGCTGACATAACCTGTCGCCTCGTCGTCACAAGCTGTCGCGCCCCTGTAAATTTGCTGGTTTGAACGGTAGAATCGACGGTTTTCCGTACAACCCGGTGGAGTGATGGCATGGCGGACGTAAACAAGGTAGTTCTCGCGTATTCCGGTGGCCTGGATACTTCGGTCATTCTGAAGTGGCTGCAAGATACGTATAACTGCGAAGTGGTGACCTTTACAGCTGACCTGGGTCAGGGTGAAGAAGTCGAGCCGGCACGTGCCAAGGCTCAGGCCATGGGCGTTAAAGAAATCTACATCGACGATCTGCGCGAAGAATTCGTGCGTGACTTCGTGTTCCCGATGTTCCGCGCCAACACTGTCTACGAAGGCGAGTACCTGCTGGGTACTTCCATTGCCCGCCCGCTGATCGCCAAGCGCCTGATCGAAATCGCCAACGAAACCGGCGCCGACGCCATTTCCCACGGTGCAACCGGTAAAGGCAACGACCAGGTTCGTTTCGAGCTGGGCGCCTACGCCCTCAAGCCAGGCGTCAAGGTCATTGCTCCATGGCGTGAATGGGATCTGCTGTCGCGTGAAAAGCTGATGGATTATGCCGAGAAGCATTCGATCCCGATCGAGCGTCATGGCAAGAAGAAATCCCCGTACTCGATGGATGCCAACCTGCTGCACATCTCCTATGAAGGTGGCGTGCTGGAAGACACCTGGACCGAGCACGAAGAAGACATGTGGCGTTGGACCAAGTCCCCGGAAGACGCGCCGAACGTTGCAACCTACCTTGAGCTGACCTATCGCAATGGCGATATCGTCGCCCTGGATGGCGTCGAGATGACGCCTGCTACCGTGCTGGCTACCTTGAACCGCATCGGCGGCGAGAACGGCATCGGTCGTCTGGACATCGTTGAAAACCGCTATGTGGGCATGAAGTCCCGTGGCTGCTACGAAACCCCGGGCGGCACCATCATGTTGCGTGCTCACCGTGCCATCGAGTCGATCACTCTGGATCGCGAAGTCGCTCACCTCAAGGATGAGCTGATGGCCAAGTACGCAAGCCTGATCTACACCGGCTACTGGTGGAGCCCTGAGCGTCTGATGCTGCAACAGATGATCGATGCTTCTCAGGTCCACGTGAACGGTGTCGTGCGTCTGAAGCTGTACAAGGGCAATGTGATCGTTACCGGTCGCAAGTCCGAAGAGTCGCTGTTTGACGCCAACATTGCCACCTTTGAAGAGGATGGCGGTGCTTACAATCAGGCAGACGCTGCCGGCTTCATCAAGCTCAATGCGCTGCGTATGCGCATTGCTGCGAACAAGGGCCGCAAGTTCTTCTGAACCTGGCCTGCCGTTTGAAGGCACAGCCCCTGCGGGGGCTGTGCTGTCAGTAGTTTTCAGCTATTTCGTGTCACTTGCAGTGTGCAACGCACTGCCAGCGTTTGCCTGCTTGTCTTTCCTCCTTGTTGATCTTTGCGTTTGAGTGGATGTCTGGCCGTTGTGTCTGGCGAGGTTTCGGTGCGCGCGGGAGAGGGCCGGTTGGTCTGTCTGTGCAGGGGAGATGGGCTCAGGGGGTATCACTGTCCCTTTTCTGCTTGAACTCGAAACGATAGGCTTTGCCGATATTCCAGACCTGCCGCACACTCAGGTCCAGTAGTTGCGCAATTTCCGGTGCGGTATAACCGAGACTGGAATAATGCATGGCATGACCGGCAACTACATCATCAATATCCGTGGTGTCATAGTGGGGTTCTTTATTGGCCTCTCTTATCGGTCGGCTGAATTTTATCTTTACATCATTTTCCTGTGCAAGTTGGCGAATCTCTTTCTTGTTCATCCTCAATGAATATTGTAATGCGGAAACCCCGGCGCCTTTGGCAACCAGATTCCTGAGTAACTCCAGTTTGGCACTCTTTTCAAGTTCGGGATCCAGAAGCGGTGTTTCTTCTGCTACCGAGAGCACGGGTGATTCTGCTGTTTCACCATCGGGTATTACTGCAATGACGCCTCCTTGCGCGACAAACTGTTCGACTGCCGCGGTCAGATCAAGGGGCGTTATATTTTTCGACGATGAATGAGATGATTTGTTGTTCATGGTATATCCCTTTTTGAACATGGTTATACGCATGGCCAAT
>NZ_RBRE01000012.1 GCF_003700275.1 Pseudomonas cichorii
GCTACCACGGCAAAGCCGCGCCCTTGCTCACCGGCGCGGGCAGCTTCGATGGCGGCGTTGAGTGCCAGCAGGTTGGTCTGGTCTGCGATGCCTTTGATCACCTGGATAATGTTGAAGATGCCTTCGGACTCCTGGTCCAGCGTGCGGATCACCTGCGCCGATTGCTGGGCCGAACGGGCGATACCGTCCATGTCGCTGACCACCTGATGGATCACCCGGCCGCCATTGCGGGCCAGTTCTTCGGCCTGGCTGGCCATGTTCAGGGCGCGCTCGGCATGCCGGGTAATGTCTTCGATGCTGGCGGTCATCTCACTGGCCGCTGCGGACATGGTGCCGGCTGCGGTACTTTGCTGCTGGCTGCTGTCTGCCACTTCATGGCAGCCGCTGCTCAGTTGCTGGCTCATGCCGGTGACGCCATGGGCATTGCGGCGCACCACTTCGATCATGCCGCGCAGGTCACGCTGCATGGTCGCCAGACTGCGAATCAGCATGCCCGCCTCATCGCGTTGCCGCGGCTCGACGATCGGCTCGCTCAGGTTGCCGTGGGCAATACTCTCGGCAATCCGGCTGGCGGACTGCAGAGGCCCCATGATGCTGCGAATGACCCAGAGTCCCTGAGCGATCAGCAATATCAGGCTGGCAACCAGTACTGCGCCAAGGGCCACATTGGCGTTATCGATGGTTTGTCGGGTTTCTTCTCTGGCCTGTTGCGTGCTGCTTTCGATTATCTCGCTGAGACTGGCCATCTCGTCTTCCAACTGGCTGAATGCCTTGTTGAAGACTCCCAGTTCCTGCTGGGCACTTTCGGGGTTGTCGAGCGCCAGCCCGACAATCCTTTCGCCAGCCGTGATATAGGTTTCCAGGCTGGGCTTGACCTTGTTCAGGCCCGCCTTGATGGTGTCATCGACCGGCAGCTTGAGGTTTTCGTCGAGTACCTTGCGAAACAGCGCCGCATGTTCAGCAATCGAGCTGCGCACTTCATCCTTGCTGCTGTCGCTTTTCCCCAGGCCGACCAACATTGCCGAGAGCACATCGGCGCGCAAGGCGTCGTGCATCATGTCGGCTTCAAGGTGGTTACGCAGCGCGGTCATGCTGACCTCGTTGTCTTCCATCGCTCCAGCCATCCGGGTATTGCCCAGATAACTGACCAGACTCATGATCAGGATGGCAAGCACGCCAGTACACATCAGCAGAAGCAAGCGTAGTTTTATAGACACCCGGCAGCCCTCTTGTGGTCCTTCATATAGAGCAAAACATCCCTATGGTGTTGTCGGCACCTTCGTCCGGTTAGTTAATACTATTTGCAGGCTTTCGTTCCACGCCCAACCATGCAAGCTCAGAGACCGCTGCCTGCAGTCATGCAACTCAGAAAGAAAGCATAATGCTATCCTCGGCGCGCTACGCACAAGCACAGGGTTCCGGCAGGATTTCAAAACCCGCGCGGATGCCGACAGACCGTAAAAAACACTTTGCAGACAGGGACAGACAGATGATCGACTTCAGCAACAAGGGCTTCTTCAAGCTAAAACAGAACAGCGAATACGCCGAGCGTGTCACTGAGCTTCTGCTGGAAGGCGAGCAAATCATCGACTCCTATAAATCCATGCGCGACGGCGTGGTATTCACCAACAAGCGCATCATCGCGGTCAATGTGCAAGGCCTCACCGGCAGCAAGAAAGACTTCACCTCCCTGCCCTACAAGAACATCGTCGCCTATTCCGTGGAAACATCCGGCACCTTCGACATGGACTCCGAGCTTGAGGTCTACTTCTCGGCACTGGGTAAAGTGAAGTTCGAGTTCACCGGCAAGACCGCGATTGTCGAAATCTCCAAGATCATTTCCCGGCATATTTTCTAAAAGCGCTAATAACCGGCTGATCGCTTCTAAAGGAACGATCAGCGCCTGGTTACTTGAGATTACCGCCCCCCTCCAGCGCCCGCTCGCGACGCCCCAGCCAAAAGCCGCATACCCCCCAACAAGCCGCCAACAGGGCACCAAACAGCATGGCCGCAGCCGGATGCTCGCCGAGCAGATCGATCGCACGTTTGAGCCAGCCACTTGCAGCATCGCCGCCGCGATAAACCACCGTGTCGATAAAGTTCTTGGCCTTGTACTTCTGCTCGGCAGGCAGAACCGCATACAGCATCTCGCGGCCCGGCCTGACAAGGGCGTATTCGCCCACACGGCGGATCACCATGACCACCACGAATATCGAGAACAGTGGCGCAACAGCCAGTGCCAGAAACCCCGGCACCATCAACAATGGAACGGCCACCAGCAGAACGCCGACTCCCAGTCGTCTGGCCAGATGCCCGGTGAGAAATACCTGGACCATCAGCGACAACGCCTGCACGGTCGCGTCGATCAGGCCGAAAATCCGCGTCTGCTCGGTGCGATCCGGAAAGTATTCAGCTACCAGACGCGCCTGCTCGAAATACAGAAAAGTGTTGATACTCGCCAGCATCAGCACGAACAGGGTGATGCCCATCAGGTACGGCGAACGGAATGTCTGGGTCGCACCGGCGAATGGATTGCCGCCGATGGCTCTGTGGCTGGGATCAGGTTTGTCGGCATCCGCCAGAGGCCTGGCATCCCGCCAGCGGTGCAAGGCCGTTGCGGCAGCAGCACAGGCCAACAGCAACAGCGCGCTGAGGATCAGCAAACCTGCATGCCCCACAGGCCGCACCAACAATGCTCCCAGCACCGGACCGAGCAGACCGCCCACGCTTGCGCCACCGGCAATCAACGCGAAGGTGCGCTTGGCCTGGGACGCTGCCATCACATCGGCCAGCACGCTCCAGGCCAGCGATATGGCGATCAGGTTGAACACTGACAACCAGATATAAAAGATCCGCGCCGTCCAGATGCTGTCCGGATAAAGCCAGAAAGCGCCGGCAAACCCCAGCAACAGACATGCGCAGCCGACATACACCCACAACGCCAGTGCACGACGTGGCAATCGTGAAGCCAGCCAGCCAAACACCGGGAGCATGACCAGCGTGGCGAGAAAGGTTGCGGTGAACAGCCATTGCAGGTTGTCCACACCCCCGGCAATCCCCATGGTTTCGCGCACGGGCCGCAGCATGAAATAACCCGTGAACAGGGTGAAGAACATCAGCAGACCGATAACAACCGGCTGCACTTCATCCTGTTCGATGTTGAACAGCCTGGAGAGCATGTGCATCAGCGGCGTAGCGGACTTGCTCGGCATGGTTGCTCCTGATGTGGTGAACCATGGAGTAAAGCCTATTTCAGCCCCTGGCCCACCTATCATCCGTGCCAATTGAAACGCTACAGATCAACTCAACGAGACAACCCGGCAAACCTCGCCCGCGCTGCATGCAGTTTCCTGTAGCTGTCGATCAGCCGCTGATGTCTGTCGAGGCCTTCCAGCTTCATGCTGGTCGGCGTCAGGCCGTAGAAGCGGACGCTGCCATCCATGGAGCCCAGCACCGCGTCCATTCGTTCGTTGCCGAACATGCGACGCAAGTTGAATTCGTAGTCTTCAAGCGCCAACTCTTCGTCCAGTTCAACTTCCAGCACCACATTCAAGGCCTGATAGAACAGGCCGCGCTCGACGGTGTTGTCGTTGAATTGCAGGAAGGCTTCAACCAGCTCTTTCGCCTCTTCAAACTTCTGCAGGGCGAGGTAGATCAGCAGTTTCAACTCCAGGATCGTCAACTGCCCCCAGGCCGTATTGTCATCGAACTCGATGCCGATCAAGGTGGTGATGTCGGTGTAATCATCCAGCTCGCTGTCTTCCAGGCGCTTGACCAGCTTCTTCAGGCTGGCTGCGTTCAGGCTGTGCAGGTTCAGGATGTCGGCACGGAACAGCAGCGCCTTGTTGGTGTTGTCCCAGATCAGGTCTTCCAGCGGATAGATCTCGGAATAACCCGGCACCAGAATGCGGCAGGCCGATGCTCCCAGATGTTCATACACCGCCATGTACACTTCCTTGCCCATGCCTTCGAGAATGCCGAACAAGGTTGCGGCCTCTTCTGCATTGGAGTTTTCGCCCTGGCCGGAGAAATCCCACTCGACAAACGAGAAGTCTGATCTGGCACTGAAGAAGCGCCACGACACCACACCGCTGGAGTCGATAAAGTGCTCGACGAAATTATTGGGCTCGGTCACTGCATGGCTTTCAAAGGTCGGCTGCGGCAAATCGTTCAGGCCTTCAAAACTGCGGCCCTGCAACAACTCGGTCAGGCTGCGCTCCAGTGCAACTTCAAAGCTTGGGTGCGCGCCGAACGAAGCAAACACGCCGCCGGTACGCGGGTTCATCAAGGTGACGCACATCACCGGGAACTCACCGCCCAGGGATGCATCTTTCACTAGCACCGGAAAGCCCTGCTCTTCCAGGCCCTGAATACCGGCCAGGATCGCGGGGTATTTCGCCAGCACGTCCTGGGGGACATCCGGCAGCGCGATTTCACCTTCCAGGATTTCACGCTTGACGGCCCGCTCGAAGATTTCCGACAGGCATTGAACCTGCGCTTCGGCCAGCGTGTTACCGGCACTCATGCCGTTGCTGAGGAACAGGTTTTCGATCAGGTTGGACGGGAAATACACCACCTCGCCATCCGACTGGCGCACATACGGCAGTGAACAGATGCCGCGCTCGACATTGCCGGAGTTGGTGTCGTAAAGATGCGAGCCACGCAACTCGCCGTCGGGGTTGTAGATTTCCAGGCAGTATTCGTCGAGGATTTCTTGCGGCAGTGCATCCTTGCGCCCAGGTTTGAACCAGCGTTCGTCCGGATAATGCACGAACTCGGCATTGGCGATGTCCTCGCCCCAGAACTGATCGTTGTAGAAGAAGTTGCAGTTGAGCCGTTCGATGAACTCACCCAATGCCGAAGCCAGTGCGCCTTCCTTGGTCGCGCCCTTGCCATTGGTAAAGCACATCGGCGAATGCGCGTCGCGGATATGCAGCGACCAGACATTGGGCACGATATTGCGCCACGAGGCGATTTCGATCTTCATGCCAAGGCCCGCCAGGATGCCCGACATATTGGCGATGGTCTGCTCCAGCGGCAGGTCCTTGCCGGCAATACAAGTGCCCTCTCCCGCAGACAGACTCGGGATCAGCAACGCCTGGGCGTCGGCATCCAGATTCTCCACCTCTTCGATCACAAACTCAGGCCCGGCCTGCACCACCTTTTTGACCGTACAGCGGTCAATGGAGCGCAGGATGCCCTGGCGGTCCTTGGCGGATATATCCGCAGGCAGCTCGACCTGGATCTTGAAGATCTGGTTGTAGCGGTTTTCCGGATCGACGATGTTGTTCTGCGACAGGCGAATGTTGTCGGTGGGAATGTTGCGGGTTTCGCAGTACAACTTCACAAAATAAGCCGCGCACAAGGCCGATGAGGCCAGGAAATAGTCGAACGGACCCGGTGCCGAACCATCCCCCTTGTAACGGATAGGTTGATCGGCAACCACCGTGAAGTCATCGAACTTGGCTTCAAGTCGGAGGTTGTCGAGAAAGTTGACCTTGATTTCCATGCGGGATTACCAGAATAGCGAGCAAACGATTGGCGGCCATTATCCGGTTTTTCCGCTGGAAGTCTTGCGCTTTCACGGCTGGGCCGACGTCCCGGGGCAACTCATGCCTGCCACTTGGTCACTGAGCGCAGATACATTTCCTGCAGCCCCCAAACAGGAAAAGAAGCGAGGCCGCAGTCCCGACTGAACTGCGAAGGGCGTTCATAGACCACAGACATCGGAATGGTCGGCGCGCCCGAGCGAACCAGGCTGATACCAGTAATGTTGTAGAACGAGGAAAGCAAATATCAAATGGCCGCCATCGTTATTGCCGAGGCTGTCGATACAGGCAAAACCGTTTTAACTACAGGGACTTGTTACATGCATTTCATACGCTTCGCACTCTGACAGCACTGACTTAACTTGCCTGCCTGTCTCTCACCGGCTGTGCCCACGTCCAACCCCCGATTGCGCTTGACCAACAGCTATGGGGTACCAAAGAACCTACTATTGGCATAGCAATTAACGTCACACCCGAGCGAGGCAATTTCGTGTTGGTCAATCAGGTCCAAGTTCAGGATATTTCCGGTCTGGCTCTGTATCGCATGCGCCTGGAAGTAACTGGTCAACCGATTCGACGCTGCGGCGGACAGTGTATCGATGACGGCACCCTGGATCTGGGGCAAGTCACGGCAGTTCTTGACGAGTGCATTGACGAGTCAATGCGTATGCTGGCCACCGACCTGATGATGCCGACACCGCCGTTGGCCGCTCAGGAAACCTTGCGGTATGTGCTCAATGGCCAGCGTGTGGTCGAGCGCGGTTATCAGTTGGCCAACAGCGATAAGTACTGGCGCTATCGCAACCTGTACGGTGCACTGAAATCAGTACCCGTGCCATTCGAGGATCCCTTGACGCCGGCACAGTTGCAGTCGGCTTACGGGCGCTAACAGTCGGCGCGGAAGCGGTTTCAACTTCGCGCTAGTCCTGAGGCGGATTTGAAAGCCGCTCCACCACCCAGTCCACAAACAGGCGAACCCGGGCATTCAAGCGCCTGGCTGGCGGAAAGATGACCGATATCGGCACCGCAATATCGGTCTGTTCTTCAAGCACCGGCAGCAGAGCGCCCGATGCCAGCAGATGCCGGACGACTGCTGCATGGGTTTGTCCGACGCCCAGTCCGTTTACCATCAACCCGATGTGGCCAGCACTGTCATTGGCCGCAATATCAAAGCGCGACAGACGCTGTTCCGCGCCGCTGGCATGAAAGCGCATCGGCCATACTTCGCCGCTTGTGGCACCGAGGTAACCCACGATCTGATGGTTGTTTTCAAGGTCTGCGAGCGACGTCGGTACGCCATGCTGTTTCAGGTAATACGGACTGGCGCAGGTTATCAATCGATCCTCGTATATCGTCTTCGCGATCAGTGAGGAGTCAGCCAGCTCGCCGGCCCTGATGACGCAATCTATCCCCTCTTCGATAAGATTCGCCGGGCGATCGCTGATGCCCAGGAGCAACTGGATATCCGGGAAGCGCTGCTTGAATTCGCTCAGGACCGGAATCAGCACGAAGTTCGCCAGCGAAGAGTGGACGTCGATCCGCAGGCGACCACGGGCTGCCGATCCCATGCCGCGTAAAGCGTCATCAGCCTCTTCCAGTTCTGCGATCAGTCGGTTGACCCTTCGATAATATTCAGCGCCCTCAACGGTCAAGGCTACCGAGCGCGTGGTGCGTTGCACGAGCCTGGTTCCCAGGTGTGTTTCGAGGTCGTTCAAGGCTTTGCTGACCGTTGAGCGCGGCATGCCCAATTGCCCCGCAGCCTTGGTAAAGGAGCGGGTTTCGACGATGCGCTGAAAAGCGCGGATAGCGCAGAGATGGTCCATGCCCGCATGGTAGCGGTACTTCACGGATTGTCCACACACATGGATAAAGATGCCGGAATTGGGGTGCTTTTTAGTAGCAAAAAGCTCGCTATCCTGCCGCCATCCATGATTTGCGGAGAACCGAAAAATGACCACTCATGCCGACAGCAGGACAGCCCTTCTCGAACAGCGCTACGGGGCACAAACCAAACCGGACAACATCCACTGGAACCCTCAGGTCGAAGCGATGCTCAACCACCGTTCAGTCCGGGCGTTTCTGCCTGAGCCCTTGGCGCAAGGCACGCTTGAAACCATGGTCGCGGCTGCACAGTCAGCTTCCAGCGGTTCAGGCCTTCACCAATGGAGCCTGATTGCGGTCACCGATCCGGAACTCAAGCAGAAACTTTCCGACACCATAGCCCGTACCGTGCCGACCGATCGCATCCCGTGGATCGAAGAAGCGCCGGCTCTGTTGTTGTGGGTCGCTGACGTTTCCCGCTCGGCGCAAATCACCCGGACACAAGGCGACGAGCCGCTGGTATTCGATTACCTGGATTCATTTCTCATGGCTTCAATAGATGTATCGCTTGCCGCGCAGAATGCATCGCTGGCGGCTGAGTCCATGGGACTGGGCGCAGTATTTCTTGGAGTAATGCGCAATGCGGCCAGGGAAGTGGCGGAGCTGGTCAACCTGCCGCCCCACAGTTTTATCCCTTTTGGCATGGCCGTCGGTCATCCGGATCCGACGCGACCCAGCGGCATCCGCCCGCGCCCGGCGCAGCCTGTCGTGCTGCATTACAACCGCTACAACCACGAGGGTTACCGTGATTACCTGGAAGGTTATGAACAGGCATTCCTGCAATTTCGTCAGGACCGGGGAATGCAGATCAAGACCTGGCAACAGGCGGTACACTCATCGACCACCAGCATGGCATACATGGGCGGTCGCGAGCACCTTCGCGAGATGGTGGTTCAGCAAGGCTTCAAGTTGCGCTGATCTCGGCATTTCAGGCTGGCCAGGGACGGCGAGCTGTTCCATCAGCGCTCTTGCCGCTCTGCCGGGACCTTGAGCCCCACTTTTACGTTGCTCATCGATACCAGCGTCTTGAAGCGCTTGACGTTATTGCTCTCGAAAAACAGCGTGCGGGTCAGTTCCGTGTATTGCTCCATGTTCCTGACCGACAGGATCAGCACAAAATCACACTCGCCCGCGACGTAGTAGCACTGCTGGACCTGCGGGCAGGCCAGGAACGTGCGCCTCATGGCGTCCAGCAGATCCAGACGCTCATTCTCGACCTCCACCTCTGCAATCACCGTCAGCCCATAGCCCACCTGCGCCGGATCGATCAGGGCCACGGTCTTGCGCACCACGCCATCGGCATTCAACTTTTTCAAACGGCGATTCACCGCCGCCGAAGACAGGTTCACCCGAGCACCGAGATCCTGCTGGGAAGTCGTGGCGTCCTCCTGAATGGCTTCGAGAAGGGCAAAATCGAAATGATCGAGACTCATGTATGGCGGACTCTGAATATGCAATCGGGAAAGTACCGGTCAGTGAAATATAAATTCACTTATAGCGCCTAATTCAACGAATCAGTACGCCGAACCGCAATAGAATTTATCCCATAAACCACTACTCAGTCACACGTGGATCAGATTCAATCGTCCGCTGCACCCGGAGAGTTTCATGAGCCAACACCTTGATCTTCATCTGAACGGTCCGATCCTGCTTCAGCAGATCCAGGCGCTGGGCGAGATTGGTAGCGACACGCTGAACGGTGGGCGTACCCGCATTGCCTTGACGGATGCCGAAAAAGCCGGGCGTGATCAGCTCGTCATGTGGATGAAGGCCCTCGATCTGGATATTCAGGTGGATAGGATCGGCAATATCTTCGCCACCCTGCACTCTGCCGAAGACCACGGCAGCCAGCCCCCCTTGATGATGGGCTCGCATATCGACACGGTAACCAACGCCGGAGCACTGGATGGCTGCTACGGGGTTCTGGCAGGTCTGGCCGTGATCCGCGCTTTTCGCGAAGCAGGGAAACTGCCGTCCCGCTCGATTACCGTGAGCGCCTTCAGCAACGAAGAAGGCGTGCGCTATCAACCGGACATGATGGGTTCGTTGGTGTACGCGGGCGGACTGTCAGTCGACGAAGCATTGGCCAGCATTGGCACCGACGGTACGCGCCTGGGGGATGAGCTGGAACGCATCGGTTATGCCGGCGATCTGGAGCCGGGTGCCATAGTGCCGCATGAATATCTGGAACTGCATATCGAGCAAGGCCCGATCCTTGAGGCGGAAAACACCCTGATCGGTGTAGTGGAAAACCTTCAGGGCATTTCCTGGCAACAAGTGGTTGTGCAAGGCAATGCCAACCACGCTGGCACGACGCCTACCCGCCTGCGCCACGACGCCGGTTATGTGGCGAGTGCCGTGGTAACTGAACTGCGCAGGATTGCCAGCGAGTCCGGCGGCAACACGCTGGCGACCGTTGGCTGCATGAGCTTCGAGCCGAATGTGATCAACGTCATACCGCGCAAGGCCAGCTTTACAGTGGATCTGCGCGACCCGAACGAGCAGCGACTGGTGCAGGCGGAAAAACGTCTGGCCCGCTTCCTTGAACGGATCGCCGAAAGCGAAGGAGTGAAGATCAGCACCGAACAACTGGTGCGCTTCCAGCCCGTGACTTTCGATGCCGGGCTGGCCGACGCCATCGAAGCGTCCGCCAGACGCCTTGGCTATAGCCACAGGCGCATGACCTCAGGAGCAGGTCACGACGCACAGATGATCGCCAGAATGGCGCCTTCGGCAATGATTTTCGTGCCAAGCCGTAGCGGCATCAGCCACAACCCGCGCGAGCATACCGATGACGAACAACTGCTGAACGGCGCGCAAGTGCTGCTCGATGTGGTTCTCCAGCGTCTGAACGCTCACCGCTAACCCCCCTGAATGAAAGCGTCACCGCTCGATCCGGTGACGACGGCCCTGCTTTGCCCAAAGGAAACCGCCATGCTCCTAGCCAACCCCAACGCAATACGCGAAGCCTGTCCCGAGGCCCTCAAGCGCATCATGAATATCCGCAAGGCCAACGAAAGCCGTACCTGGCTCTCGCAATGGCCGCGCCTCAACCATGTCGGGACACCGCTGTATTCACTGCCCGATCTGGCCGCAGAACTGGGTGTCGGCAGCCTTCTGATAAAGGATGAATCGCAGCGTTCGGAACTGGGGAGTTTCAAGGCTCTGGGCGCACCGATTGCTCTGGTTCGCCTGATCCTGCGCCTGTTTACGGAGCAGCGTTTCGAGCCTCAACGCTTGCTGTCGGGCGAGTACCGCTCGGCCCTCGCCGGTTTTACGGTCATCAGCGCCACTGACGGCAATCATGGCCGGGCACTGGCAGCAGCGGCGCAAAGTGTCGGATGCCGATGCGTGATCGTGCTGCATGCCAACGTCAGCCTTGAGCGCGAACATGCGATTGCGGCCTACGGTGCCGAAATCTTACGAATCAGCGGTAATTACGACGACTCTGTACAGGAAGCGGCAGCACTGGCCCGCAAACAGCAATGGTGGGTGGTTTCAGATACGTCCTATGAAGGTTATGAAGAGATTCCCCGCGATGTGATGCAAGGCTACGGCACTATCGCGGCCGAAATCCTCGAAGCAGAAGCCATGCCATTCACCCACGTTTTCCTGCAAGGAGGCGTCGGTGGTCTGGCAGCAGGTATCGTCAGCTATTTCTGGGAGTTACAGGGTGCCCAACGCCCAGCTTTCATCGTCGTCGAGCCGAAACAGGCCGATTGCTTGTACCAGAGTGCGCTGGCGGGTAAAGCTGCCAGAGCCAGCGGAAGTGTCGACTCGCTGATGGCCGGTCTGGCCTGTGGTGAAACCTCGCCGTTGGCCTGGCAGTTCCTGCAACCTGGCATCGACTTCTTCATGACCGTGCACGACGACGAAGCAGTAAGCGCCATGCGCCGCCTCGCTGCCGGCAGCCAACACGACATTCCGCTGGAAGCCGGAGAGTCAGCGGTCGCCGGGCTTGCCGGCCTGATGCGCATCGCAGCAGCATCAGCCATGGCCGCCGAGGTCGGCATCAATGCGCAATCGCGAATCCTGCTGATCAGCACCGAAGGTGCCACGGCGCCGGGTGTTTACGCGGAACTGGTGGGCGAATCCGATACATCTGTGCGGGCCAGGCAACATGCCTGGTTGCTCGCCCGGGCCGGACATTCGCGCTGAGCAAAACCTTGAAAGGTCCATGCACGGCCTTGCACCATCATCCAGCCCAGGCGCCATCAGCACTGCGCAACCGACACGCATCCCTGGCCGGCGGCATGCCGAACATCCGCACATAATCGCGGCTGAACTGCGAAGGGCTTTCATAGCCCACCCGGTAACCGGCGCCTGCTGCATCGAGTGCTTCGGCAACCATCAGCCGACGTGCTTCCTGCAAGCGCAACTGGCTGCGAAACTCCAGCGGGCTCATTGAGGTGACGGCCTTGAAATGTGCATGGAAGGTGGAGCGACTCATGCCCGCAATATCGGCAATGGCATCGATACGGCAGGTTTCGCGGTAATGGCTGCGCAGCCAGGCGATGGCTCTGGCGATCTGGCTCAAGCGGCTGTCGGCCTGAGCCATCTGCCGAACCATGCCGTTGTCGCGCTGGATGAGCAGCCGATAAAGAATCTCGCGAATCGTCAGTGGCGCCAGCTCTTCGATATCGCCCGGCGTGTCCAGCAACCCGGCCAGCCTGGCTGCGGCGTCCAGCAGTTCGGGCGTGGTGTCATTGAGTTCGATACCCGCAGCGGGTGGCGTGTTGTCCTGGGCAACGGGATGCCGTAGCGCAAGATCGCTCAATGCCGCCATGTCCAGATCGACGACCAGACACAGATAAGGCGCAGCTTCACTCGCCTCGATAACCGCGCCCATCACCGGAATGTCCACCGAGGCGACCAGATATCTGGCCGCGTCATAAATATAGGATGCGCTCCCGGCCACCACTCGCTTGCGGCCCTGGACGATCAGGCACAGGGTCGGTTCATAGACGACCGGCATGGGCACCGTCGGCGTTGCCGAGCGCACCAGGCTGACGCCGGCAATCGAGGTCCGATGGATGCCATCGGTCGGAGTGTGGCGACCGATGAGGTCGACCAGCTTTTGCAGTGAGCCCATGCTTGCTCCTGTGAAAACGGGATGTCGCGCGCACCCGGACGATCATGCAAGGACGCAGGACAATCCTGCTACAGCCCGGCGCGCCACCAACGGCAGACTGATCCCTACAGATTTCAGGTTCCATTTTCTGCAAGGAGTTCATCATGCCGACTATCTCTGCACTCGACCACTATCGCCTTCTGGGACGATCCGGCATGCGGGTTTCGCCGCTTGCCCTTGGCACCATGACCTTCGGTTCCGACTGGGGCTGGGGAGCGGATGACGCCCAGGCGCGGCAAATCTTCGATGCCTACGTCGATCACGGCGGCAACTTCATCGATACCGCGGTCAACTACACCAACGGCGCTGCGGAACGCATCCTCGGCCAGTTGCTCAAGGGCAAGCGCGAGCAGCTTGTCGTTTCGACCAAATACACCATGGCCCGCGACCCGGGCAATCCCAATTCGGGCGGCAATCACCGCCTGAATCTGACCCGTTCAGTGGAAACCAGCCTCAAGCAACTCGACACTGACCGCATCGAACTGTTGTATCTGCACGCGTGGGACTTCACTACTTCTGCCGAGGAAGTGATGCGCGCGCTGGACGATCTGGTGCGTGCCGGCAAGGTGCTGTACCTCGGGATCTGCAATACCCCGGCCTGGAAAGTCGCTCAACTGCAAACCCTCGCCGAACTGCGTGGCTGGTCACCGCTGGTCGCCCTGCAGATCGAATACAGTCTGGTCGAGCGCAGCGTCGAGCACGAATTGATCCCCATGGCCCGGGCGATGGGCCTGGGCGTATTGCCATGGTCGCCGCTGGGTGGTGGCATCTTGAGCGGCAAGTACAGCCGCGAGGACCTGAACCAGGCAAGCGAAGCGGGAGTGTCCCCGACGCGCAAGGGCGTGATCAGTTCATCCGGCCATATGACCGAACGCTCTCTGGAGATTGCGGGCGTTGTCAGCGAAATAGCCGCAGACATCGGCGTCACAGCGTCTCAAGTGGCGCTGGCCTGGACACTGTTGAATCCGGCAGTGGTCGCGCCGGTCATGGGCGCCAGAACCCTGGCTCAGGCACAGGACAATCTGCAGGCGCTCAGCTTGCGTTTGAGCGACGAACAGATTGCCCGCCTGGATCAGGCCAGTGCGCCCGAGGCGATCTTTCCGGCCCGCTTCGTATCCCGTCCGATGGTTCAGCAATTGATATTCGGTGATGCCCATGAATCGCCTGGACGCTTGCTGCACAGGAGTTTCTGACATGAACCTGTCGATATTCAAAAAGACCCGTCCGGCCAGCCTGGCGTTTGCCATGCTGCTCGGCAGCGGACTGATGCCCCACGTAGCGGATGCTGCCGGGCAGGATGTGGCGGCGCGCAACAAGCAAATCGTCAGCGAAGCATTTGAACGCTGGGCCGCCGGGGGAAACGGTTTCTTCACTGAAGTGCTGACAGCGGACATCGTCTGGACGATCAAGGGCTCAGGCCCGAGTGCCGGTGTCTATCAGGGGCGCGAGCGGTTCATCGAAAAGGCTGTGCGACCCTTCGTATCGCGGTTATCCAGCCCGGTACGGCCTGTCAGCAAACAGGTCTGGGCGGATGGCGATCACGTCATCGTTCAGTGGGAAGGTGCCGGTGTGGCTCGCGACGGCCAAGCCTATGACAACAGCTATGCCTGGATCTTTCACATGCGCAACGGCAAGGCCGTCGAGGCCACCGCTTTTCTCGATCTGGTGCCTTACGACGATGTCTTGCGGCGCATCCCTGCGCCTGCGGTCGAGTAAGCCAGTCGAGTGGTTAAAGGGTTGCAGGCATCACGCCAGCCAGTGCCACAACAGCAGCGTGCCAAGCAGCCCGACAACCGAAACGATTGTCTGCAACACTGACCACACCCAGAGTGTCTGCTTCAGTTGCAGGCCAAAGTACTCGCGGACCATCCAGAAGCCGGCATCGTTGACATGGCAAAAGAACACCGAGCCGGCCCCGATCACCAAGGCCACCAGCGAAGCTTCGACCGGCGCCAGGCCGGCCATCATTGGCGCGAGAATGCCTGCCGTCGTGGTGGTCGCCACGGTGGCCGAGCCAGTAGCCTGACGCAACGCCACGGCAATCAGCCAGGCCAGCAGCAGATACGGCATGTGCGCGCCCTCCGCCACCTTGCTGATCGTCTGGCTGACACCGGCATCGAGCAATGTCTGCTTCAAGCCGCCACCGGCACCGATGGTCAGCAACAGCACGGCAATGGGCGCCAGGCTCTTGCGCAAGGTGCCGCCCACCTTTTCACGGGACAGACCGTTGGCCCAACCCAGGCACACTGTTGCTGCCAGCACCGCGATGGTCAGGGCAACCAGCGGCTCGCCGAGAAACTTCAAGGTCAGGGCGAGGCTGCTTTCAGGCTCCATGGTCACTTTGGCCAGGGTGCTGCCGAGCATGAGAATCACCGGCAAGAGAATGATCAGCAGCGAAATGCCGAACCCCGGCTGGCGGCTGGCATCGGGCCTGGCACTGAACAGCTCGCCCAGTTCGGCAGGCGCCTCGATGTGCATGCGTCGGGACAACCAGTTACCGTATAGCGGCCCGGCGAGAATCACGGCGGGAATGGCAATGCACAGCCCGAGCAACATGGTCAGCCCAAGATCGGCGTGCAAGGCACTGACTGCGATCAGCGGACCGGGATGTGGAGGCATCAAGGCATGCAGCGTGGTCATGCCGGCCAGCGCCGGAATCGCGATCTTCAACAGCGGCTGACCGGACTGACGCGCCATGACGAAGATGATCGGCACCATCATTACCAGCCCCACTTCAAAGAACAGCGGCAGGCCAATCACCATTGCCACCAGCGCCATGACCCAGGGCAAGGTCTTGCCCTTGCCCAGCCCGAGCAAGGTGGAAGCGATACGATCCGCCGCCCCCGACTCCGCCATCAACGCTCCGAGCATCGCCCCCAGCGCAATGATGATCCCGGCCTCGCCAAGAATACCGCCAGCGCCCTTGCTGAAGGCCTTGGCAACCGCCTCGGGCGGTAACCCCGCGCCGATGCCGGCGATGAATGCACCCACCAGAATCGACAGAAACGGCGGAAGCCGGGTAGCGCTGATCAGCACGATGATCGTGGCAATGGCAATCAGGCAGCAGACAATCAGACGGGTGTCATGAAACACCCAGGCAGCAGACGACAGATCCAACATACACCCCTTTCTGTACGGTTTTATTCCAGGCGCTTGTCCCTGATTTTCCTCAAGAACAAATGAAACAATTTGTTTCAATTAGCCAAACCATACCGGAATGCAGCGCCATATAGGAGTGAATTCATTCGCGAGAAGCCGCTACAAGCGATGAATCTTCATGGGTTGCGATGCCGTTTTCGCGGATGAATCTGCTCCCATGGGAGGATGTATCTTTATCGATAACGCTACAGCGCCATCACCATCTCATGCCAAACCATCCCGCCATGATCGGATGCCGAAGGCTGAACGTAGCGGTAGCCCATGCGCCGATACAGCTCCACATGGCGTTCCTTGCACATCAGGTGGATGGTCTGTTTGCCGAGCCGCACCATGCGTTGCACGAACTCCTGCATCATGGATATGGCGTAGCCTTTGCCCTGATGGGCGGGATCGATCACCACCGACATGATCACCACATTCGGCGCGTCGGCCGAATGACCGATCAGTTCCTTGAAGTCTTCGTCCGACATGACGACCTGATGCGCGCAACCGCCGTTGATGAAACCGATCACTTCGCCGTCGCTTTCCATGATCAGAAAGCCTTCGGGATACTGCGCGATGCGCGTCGTGATCTTTGCCAGGGTTGCCGCCTCGTCGCCTTCGTAGGCCGTGGTTTCGATCTGGAAGCAACGAGGTGCATCGGCGGGAATGGCATTGCGATAGTGAATGGCAGGCATGAGGTTTCCGGTTCAGCAAAAGGCAGCATGATAGATAAAGAGCAGGATGCAGGTCATGCATTCTGCTCACAACGCTGTCTCGATCCGAATCCTTTAACCGCCCTGCCTGCTATCCCGCCTCATCAAGCGGTTTCACTCGGAGGCGTCGATCCAGATGGTCTTAATTTCGGTGTATTGGTCGTGGGCCCAGATGGACTTGTCACGCCCGCCAAACCCGGATTCCTTGTAGCCGCCAAATGGTGTGGAAGCGTCGCCCTCACCGAAGCAGTTGACCGTCACCACACCGGCACGTATTTCCCGTGACAGCTTGATGGCATGGCGCAGGTTGTCGGTGTAGACCGAGGCTGCCAGGCCGTACACCGTGTTATTGGCCAGGGCGATGGCTTCCTCGATGGTGGTAAAGGTCGTGACCGCAAGCAGCGGGCCGAAAATCTCTTCCTGAAACAGACGACTGTCAGCGCCCACGCCGTCGACCACCGTCGGCTCGACAAAGATATCGCCCTCGGTATTGCCGCCGAACACCACGCGCAGTTTCTCGGCTGCAGCCTGCTGGATATAGGAACGGACCTTCTCGAAATGCGCCTTGCTGACCAGTGCGCCAAGACGGTTTTCCGGGTCCAGCGGGCTGCCCATTTTCCACTCGCTCATTTGCGCGCCAATGCGCTTGAGCAACTCGTCCTTGATGTCGGCATGCACGATCAGCCGTGAAGAAGCCGAACAGTTTTCCCCCATGTTCCAGAAGGCACCGTTGACCACATGGCTGGCCACCTGATCCAGGTCTTCGACGTCCTTGAGCACAACCGCCGGGTTCTTGCCGCCACATTCGAGCACGATCCGCTTCAGGTTCGAGTCTGCCGCGTAGTTAAGGAAGCGGCGGCCGGTATCGGTCGAGCCGGTGAAGCTGACCATCGACACATCCATATGCCGGCCAAGCGGTTCACCGACTTCCTTGCCGCCACCCGACAGCACGTTGAAGACACCGGCTGGCACGCCTGCTTCATACGCCAGCCCGGCGACGCGCAAGGCCGTCAGAGTGGTTTCCTTGGCGGGCTTGACGATGATCGAGCAGCCCGCAGCCAGGGATGGACCGATTTTCCAGGCCAGCATGAGCAGCGGGAAATTCCATGGCAGTACCAGGCCGACCACACCAATCGCTTCGCGCACCACCAGCGTCAGGGCACCGGCACCCACTGGAGCAGTGTTGTCGTAGATCTTGTCGATCAACTCTGCATGCCAGCGAATGGTGTGAATGGTTTCAGGAATATCCGTGAGCTGGCATTCGCGAATCGGCTTGCCGCTATCCAGGCTTTCCAGCACTGCCAGTTCATGGGCGTTCTGCTCCAGCAAGTCAGCAAAGCGCAGCAACACTTTCTTGCGCTCGCCGGGGCTCAGCTTGTGCCAACGCCCGTCCTCGAAAGCTTCCCTGGCCTTGTCGACCGCAAAATCCACATCGCTGGCATCGCAGGCGGTGATCTCGGCAAGCACTTCATTGGTCGCCGGATTGGTGGTGGTAAACGTCTGCCCCGAACCGGAGATATAGGGCTCGCCATTGACGAAGGACGCAGTGGGAAATTTCAGTTTTTGGGCGATGGCGGCATATTCCGCCGCGCCAAGAAGATCAGCCATTGTTTGCACTCCCGGTTACTTGAGCGACTTCACGCTTGAGGATGGTGACGATGTCTTTCAACGTCTCTTTTTCATGCTCGTACAGCCCTTGCAGCGGCGCCCGCACACTGCCGGTGCGCAAGCCATTGAGCTCACAGCCGAACTTGATCGACTGCACGAACTTGCCGCTTTCCAGGAAGTCCATCAGCGGCATGAACGCGCTCATGATCCGGCGGCCCTTGTCGAAGTCCTTTTCAATGACACAGGCTTCGTAGAGAGCGACGTGTTCGCGTGGAATGAAGTTCGATCCGGCACAAACCCAGCTACGGGCTCCCCAGGCGAAAAACTCCAGCGCCTGATCGTCCCAGCCGCAGGACAGGCCGATGTTCGGATAATTGCGCGCCAGGTTATGGACCTGAGCCAGGTCGCCGGAGCTTTCCTTGATGGCAACGATGTTGCGGGACTGGGAAACGGCCGAAAAATACTCCTGGCCCATGCTGACACCCATGCGCGCCGGGTAGTTGTAGAGCATGATCGGCAGGTCGGCGGCGCGGTCGACGGTCAGGGCATGGGTGGCGTTTTCCTTCTCGGTCGGCAGCGCATAAGGCGGCGAACCCACCAGCAATGCATCGGCCTTGATGGCGCGGGCAGCCTTGGCGTATTCGACGGAGTCTTCGGTACGGATAGCGCCGGTCCCGATGATCAATGGCAGACGCCCGCCAATGACATCCTTCGCCTGGGTCGCAAGATCGATACGCTCTTCAGACGTGTGGGCGTAGTACTCACCGGTCGAACCACCAATGATGATTCCATGAACTTTCGACTCAATCAGGTATTCGAGCACTTCGGCGAACGCCGGCTTGTCGATTTCCCCTTGTGGCGTCAAAGGCGTGATTGCCGGGGTATAGATGCCTTCAAATTTCATGATTTCTCTCCATCGGTCAGGTAAATATTTGCCGATAAAACGCCCATCGCTCTTTATCGGTGACAACGCATTGCCTCGGGTTCAGTTGCTCAAGGCCGCCGCATCCCGCAAATTCAACGAACGTGTTTCAGGGGCCATGGCCCATGCCGCCATCAGCCCGATAAAAGTGACTACGGCCGCCATGTACATGGTGTTGCCGATACCCAGCGTCTGCAGCGAAACCGGCACCAGGTAAGTTCCTATTGCGGCGCCAACCCGGGACAGCGATGTGCCGATGCCCACGGCAAAGGCACGAATTTCGGTGGGAAACAGTTCGTTGGGGTAAACCAGTTGCAGAACCTGCGCACCGCCGATAAAGACGGCATAGGCTCCGAAGAGAAAGAGCACGAGCATTTCGTGGCTGTTTGAAAATACCCCCAGCAGCAACAGCGCCAGCCCCGACCACAGGAAACTGTGAATCAGCATGCTGCGACGGCCAATGGTGTTGATCAGTCTTGTGGCAATCACACAACCCACGACAAACAACAGGGTGATGGCCATTGAACCGTAAGAAGCCCACTCGCCTTTCAGATTCAGCGCCAGCAGAACCTTGGGCGCAAAGGCGTAGACCGCGAAGACCGGAATAATCGAGCAGGACCAGAACACTGAAACAAAGAACAGCCGCTTCCCGTAGCCGGAGCGCAGCAGGTCGGCGAAGGACATTTTCCTTTCGTCTGGCTGTTCCGGCAGATCCCGCAGCGAATAATGCACGCCATACACATGCTTGATGACCTTCTCGGCGTCGGCCTCACGCCCCTTGCTCAACAGCCAGCGCGCCGACTCCGGCGTGCCGATGCGCACCAGCAACAGCATCAGGCCAATGACCGCCGTGCTCGCCAGCGCATATCGCCAGGCATCCTCACCACCGGCATTGAGAATGGCATTGCCCACCACGTAGGCAAAGGCCGCCCCGGTAAACCACAGGATGGTCAACGCAGCGAGTCGCGGCCCGCGCTGTTTCTTCGGCAGAAACTCCACCAGCAAGGAAGTGGCGACCGGGTATTCGATGCCCACGGCCAGGCCAATGATGAATCTCAGGGCGAACAATACGGGCGCCGAGTCGACCCACAACTGCGCCAGCGAACACAGGACAAACAGGCTCGGGCCAATGAAATAAACTTTCTTGCGACCCAGCCGGTCCGTCAGCCAGCCACCGAGAAAACCGCCAAAAAACACTCCGATCAGGGCCGATGCCGCGATCATGCCCTGCCAGAAGTCTGTCAGGCTCAAGGCATCGCTTATATGCAGCATCGCAATACCGATAATACTTAATACATAACCATCGACAAACGAACCGCCACCGGAGCGCAGCGTCAACAGACGATGAAAGTTATTGAGTGGTATATCCTCAACAGAGGTATTAGGACTTGTCATTATTATCTCCTGGTTCGCCTCGATCATTCAGAGGGTTGAAGCGCAAACCCAAAATTCAAACAAATGAAATCCGTCTCGACAGGCAACAGTCAGCCGTTATCGGCAAGCCAATAGCGCTATAACTTCCAATCAATCATTTAAATTTGAACGGCACGCCCGACGTGTTACTTGATCAACTTTCCTTGCCTGCGCGGCATTGTCCCCAGAGCAGGTTCATATTGACGCCCGCCGAAAGCATCGGCTCGGGCAGGTTTTTATTGGGTCCCGGAGAGGTCAGCAGAAAGTCGATAAGCGGATTACGCTTGCCCGCCAGCCAGTCGGCCAACAGTGTTCCGGTGACGGTTCCCCGGGTAACGCCCAACCCATTGCAGCACAGCGCGCCATAAACGTTATTGGCCAACTGACCGAAGTGCGCCATGTGATTGCGGGACAACGCCAGCGAGCCGCCCCAGGTGTACTCGAAATTGACATCCGGCAGCATCGGGAAGCGCCGATCGAATGAATCCTTGTGGCGCTGGATAAAACGCTGCAGGTACTTTTGCTGGCTCTTGCCGTCGGCATTGAAGCTGAAACTGTTACGCACCAACAGCCGGTTATCGGGGGTGCGGCGCAAGGTGGTACCAAACGGATCGGCGGGGATCACGCCCCAGTAAGGCAAGCCACCCAGGCGTGCCTGCTCTTCTTCGCTGAGCGGTCGGGTCAGGCTTCCATAGGTGAAGATCGGCAGCATGCGGCCTTTCAGGAAGCCGAAACTCATGGCGAATGCGTTGTTGGTCAACAGCAGCTTGTCGGCAACTATCCTGCCGTTGCGGTGAATCAGCGTGGTCTTGTCACCGTACTCGACTTCAGTAATCGGGGTGTTTTCATACAGCGTCACGTTGGCCGGAAGGCTGTCGGCCAGCCCCTTGACCAGCGCGGCAGGCTGGATGAGCGCCGTGCCGGGTGTGAACAGTGCCTTGCGGTAAAAGCGGGTGCCGATGTGCTGTGGCAGGTCACGCTCTTCGAGCATCTGGTATTCCTGGCCCAGCCGGTCAAGGCCACGGCGGTAGGCGTCCAGAACAGCAATGCCGCGGTCTTCGATGGCGGCCTGATACTTTCCGCAGGTGCGTAGCTGGCACTCGATCCTGTGCTCCTCGACCAGGTTCTTCAGGATGGACTGCCCGGTGAGGTTCAACTCCATGCTGATTCTTGCGGTCTTGATATCGCCGATATAGTCCTCTGCACCGATATCATGCGGCAGGTCGATGGCGAAGCCTGCATTACGTCCCGATGCGCCATAACCGACTTCCTGAGCCTCGACCAGGACGATCTCGTCATCCGGAAAGTTCAGCGCCAGTTGCCGCGCCGCCGCCAGCCCGGTGAACCCGGCACCGACCACCACCCAGCGGGCCGAACGAGTCCCGGAGTGAGACGGACGAGCCATCCTGAACGGGCTTAGATGAAACCAGCCACAACTGGAGTCGTCGGCGGGTGTGTATCTGACTTTTGCCATTTTCGCGACCTGGTTCTTTTATAGTTGTAAGTGCGCAAAGTTTCCTTCAGGCACGCTTGCATCACACAAGTTGCAGTGTTTATTGCTGTAAAGCCGGTGTTGTTCGCTTACTTAATAGGTAATAGCTACTTCCAGTCCTTCCGGGGCGGCATATTCGGACATTCGACGACGCGACAGTTCAAGGTGGGCGCGCACGATATCGCCAGCCAGAACAGGATCATTGTTTTCAATCGCACTGATCATTTCGTCATGCTGCCGGGCCGCCAGTTCCAGATCGTTCTGCATGTCTGCCGTGGTCGGATGGCGATAAAAGATTTTCCCCAGCCGCGCATGATCGATCAGCAAACGCTGCAGGCTGGGCATCAGATAAGCGTTATGCGCCATCTTGCCGATCTGCAGATGAAACTCATCGTTGTAGAGCACGCGCTTCTCGACATCCTTCTCTTCGATGGCGATGCGAAACAGCGCCTGTATGCGCTTCAACTCTTCAATCTGCCCCGGTGTCGCCTGAGTCGCAGCCAGTTGCGTGGTTGCGATATAAATCAGCGGCGCGGCGAGGAAAAAACTTCTCAGCGACTGATAACTCATCGATGAAACACGCGCCGCCCGATTCGCCTCAAGGTCGATATAACCCTCGGCAGCCATCTGGCGCATGAGTTCACGCACAGGCGGGCGGGACAGGCCGAACTCGTCGCACAAGGCCAACTCGTCAACAACGGCGCCGGGCGCCAGCTCCATGCTCAGAATCCGGCGCCGCAGCGCCTCTCCCAACACGGCTTTACGGTCAACAGGCAAATCGGTACAGGCCTGTTGATCGAGTTCTTTTATGGCCATCGTTAGAAACCTTTGTACGGGTAAGTGAACAGTGTCTACTACCTGCACTTTCACTATAAGACAACATTATTCTTTGTGTCTACAATTAAAATACAGAGATTAATCAACTCTCAAGACGCAGTGACGAATGGTTGAAACGAATGAAACTCACAGACGAGACAAGGCAGAAAAGTGCCCTTTTCTGTTTATTGGTATGCGCTGAATGAAATATCCGGAACCCGTCCGGCACTTACTTGACCAGTCGGGTTTCCTTTGAAGGTCGATAACCGAAATAGGCGTTGTAGCATTTGCTGAAGTGGCTCGGAGAAACAAAACCACAGGCAACCGATACTTCGACAATCGATAACGTGGTGTGCTGCAACAGACGACGCGCTTCAGTGATTCGCAAGTCCATGTAATAACGCTGAGGCGTGGTATCCAGTTGCTCCCTGAACAGGCGTTCGATCTGCCGGCGCGAGCGGCTGGCGTAGAGACATAACGTCTCCATCTCCAGAGGCTCTTCGAGATTGGCGTCCATCAGGTTGATCACTTCCCGCAGCGGACCACAGACCGAAACCTTCAACGAAGGTTTTATCCGCCGGTAGCGCGAGGCCTCGAAAGCCAGAATATCCTCGATACCGTCTGTCAGCGTCTTGTCGTGCCGGCCCCTGATCCATTCGAGCGCCATATAGAACGAGCCCGTCGGGCTGGACGCGGTCAGACGGTCGCGATCCACCACATAGGCTTCACTGGTGACCTGGCTCAAGCGGGCAATCTCCGCCAGTGCAGGACGATGCTCGGGATGAATCGCACAGCGATAGCTGTCCAGCAGACCCGCGCGACCGAGAAACCAGGCCCCGTTCCATATTCCCGCCAGCGCCACGCCCCGTTCGGACGCGCCCTGCAACAGGCTGATCAACTCATCGTCTGCCTGGAGGCTGGTCCGATAGCCGCCGCACACCACCAGCAAGTCGAGGTCCTGTATCTCGGCATGGCTCAGACGTGCATCGGGACGGATCACCAGACCCAGGTCGCTGATCACTTCCCCCTCGCTCAAACCAAAGGTCTTGGTAGTAAACAGCTCGGGCCGCAGCAGGTTTGCCGTGACGATCGTATCGAGCGCCTGGGTAAAGGCCGGCAAGGAAAAATGCTCCAGCAGCAGAAAGCCCGCCCGCGCCCTGATGACGGACTGGCCTTCATGCTCCTTGAGATAACGAAGGTTCTTGCCCTTCATCGCACCACTGAACTGACGACGCTCTAGCAACGTTCGCCTCGCTTCGCCATGCTGACGAACCTGTGATTTAACGCCTTGATAGCGCTCACTCCTGAACCAGAAACCCAACCGCGCGGATCGCGCATGCCCGCAACCCCATGATGGCAGCAAACCTCGCTGCCGTAGGGCGCCCGGCATGTAAATCTTCTCAAGCCAGCTTGCGTGGAGAATGACGCTGCAAGGCGCCACGTGACAAGCGGTCCAGAAGCAACGCAACTGCCACAATCGCCAGACCCGCACGCAACCCCAGGCCCATCTCCATTCTGGTCAGGCCACGGGTGACCTCCGCGCCAAGACCACCGGCGCCCACCAGCCCGGCCAGGACGACCATGGCCAGCGACAGCAGAATGCACTGGTTGATCCCCACCAGCAGCGTCGGCGCGGCGCTGGGCAGCTCGATCTTGAACAGGATCGCCCGCGGCGAAGCCCCCAGCGCCTGACCAAGCTCCAGCAGATCCTTGGGCAATTGCTTGAAGGCCAGTGTGGTCAATCTCAGCATCGGCGGGATGCCATACACAATCGTGGCTATGATCGCCGGTACGCGACCGAGGCTGAACAACATGACCGCCGGAATCAGATACACCCACGGCGGGACCGTCTGCATGACATTGAGGATCGGCACAAATACCGCGTCGACCCGCTTGACCCGCGCCGCCAGCACGCCGAGGGGAAAGGCAATCGCCACCGAGATCAGTACCGAGACGGAAACCAGGGCAATCGTCTGCATGGACGCAACCCACAGCCCCGAGAACAGACAGAAAGCCAGCATCAGCCCGGCAAAGATGGCCACTCGCAGGTTGGCAAAAATAATCGCCAGGACCACGACCACTGCAATCAACACATAGGGCGACGGTGCCAGCAGCACGGTTTCAATGCCGCCCAGCGTGGCTTCGATCAGCTTGCTGATCAACACGAAAAAGCCATGCATATTAGCGTTCAGCCAATCAATGACCGGAGCCAGGAAGTCGCCGGGAGAAATGCGTATATCCGTGAGATTCATTGGCTATCTCCCATCCGCGAACGCGCCGCGCTTTGGGCAAGACGGTCGAGGATCATGGTCAGAATCACGATGGCAATCGCCGCGTTGATCGACTTGGCGATATCCAGCGTGCGCACGGCACCATAAATGGATTCGCCAAGACCGCCGGAGCCGACAATGCCGGCGATCACCACCATGCCGAACGCCATCATCAGGCTCTGATTGACGCCGGCCATGATGCTCGGCATTGCGAACGGCAGGCGGATCTTGAAGAACATCTGCAACCCGGTCACGCCGCTGGCCTCACCCAGCTCGATGAATTCCCGCGGCGTCATGCGGATTCCCAGGGAAGTCAGGCGCAAGGCCGGAGGCAAAGCGACAATGAAAGTCGCCAGCAAGGCCGTAGCGGGACCATAGCCGAGCAGCGCAATGGCCGGCAGCAGATAGATGTATGGCGGCATGGTCTGAACCAGATCCAGGCATGGGTCGACCACCCGATCGAACATCGGTGCCAGGCCCGCCAGCACGCCCAGCGGAACCGCGACCAGCAACGCCAGAATCGTGGCTGTGAGCACCAGCGCCAGGGTGCTCATCGTCTCGGCCCATAAACCGATAGCGTCGCAGCCGAGCAAGGCCAGCGTCGACAGCACGGCAAAGCGCAGGCCCGCCATGCGCCAGCCGATCAGGCCGATGGCAATCGCCACTACGTAATGCGGTGGAGAGGCAAGGCACCACAGCACGCCGCGGAAAACGCCTTCCAGGCCCTTGTTGAGCGCATCGAAGACAAACTCGCCGTTATCGGCAAGCCACTCCAGTCCAGAGTCGACAGCCGAATCGAACTGCGCCGAAAAGTCGGGAGTATTCATGTCGACGTCTCCAGCACGCCAGCCGCTTGCCCGACCGTGCCGTCGTTGGGGATACCTTGCACGCCGCGCAGCAGATCACGGGACGTGATCACGCCCACCACCTGGTCATTGTTGACCACGCTGATCGCATCGAGACTGGAAGCCATCGTCAAACCGATCAGTTCGTTGATGTCGGCCTCGGTCGAAGCCTTGGGCAATGGCGCCAGATCACAGCCCGGATGCGCCGCCTGAAACGCCGCCACCGGCGTCATCAGCGAATGCGCCTTGACCAGATGCAGCCTGGAAATACCTGCCACAAACTCGGCCACATAATCATCAGCCGGATTGAGCACGATGTCTTCAGCGGTACCGACCTGAATGATTACCCCATCCTTCATGATCGCAATCCGGTCACCAATGCGGATCGCCTCGTCCAGATCATGGGTAATGAATACGGCAGACTTGCCCAGATCCTTGGTGAGCTGGCGGAACTCGTCCTGCAATTGCCGACGGATCAGCGGGTCGAGCGCACTGAAAGGTTCGTCCATCAGGATCACTTCGGGGTTGGCCGTAATCGCCCGTGCCAGCCCGACCCGTTGCTGCATGCCGCCAGACAGCTCGTTGGGATAGCGTGAAGCCCAGTCGCTCAGGCCGACCTTGGCCAGTGCCCGCTCCGCCACCTGATAACGCTCGGCCTTGCCAACACCCTGGACCTCCAGCCCGAAGGCGGTGTTTTCCAGCACCGTACGATGGGGAAGCAAGGCAACGCTCTGGAACACCATGCCGATATTGCGCGCCCTGACCTCCCGCAGTTGCGCGGGAGACAGTGCGGAAAGATCGTTGCCCTTGACCAGCACCTTGCCGGAACTGGGCGTTATCAAGCGATTGAGCAATCTGATAAGGGTGGACTTGCCACTGCCCGACAAGCCCATGATGCAAAAGATCTCGCCACGACGAACCTGGAGACTGACATCGGAAACCCCGACCACGCATCCGTATTCCTGCAGGATGCGGGTTTTACTGAGCCCCTTCTGTACCACTGCCTCCATTGCTGCCCTGGAGTTCTGCCCGAAGATCTTCCAGACAGACTGACAATCGACCAGCACTTCGTTGGCGTCTACTTTGACCGTATTCATTGTTAAGCCTATTGAACCAGTTCACTGGTTTTTCTATTTATCCAATGGAACACACAACGCGGCAGTTAAAGAAAAACATGACTTATGGTTTTTTAATGTTGCCCCAGCGTTTCAGCAGATCGGCGTGATTGTCCGTCCAGCCCTTGATGGCCTGCTCCATTGTCTTGCCGTCCTTGACCTGACCGTTGATGGCGGTGATGTCGGCCAGCGGAACATAGACACTGGCAATGACTTCACGGGCATGCGGGTATTCCTGAGAGAAGCCTTTGTGGCCGATCCAGTAATAACCTTGTGGTGGCGGGAATATGCCTTTGGGGTCCTTGAGGAACTTGAGGTCGAACTTCTGCATCATCCAGGACGGTTCCCATACCGTTACTGCAACCCACTCCTTGCGGTCGATGGCCGATTTCAATGCAGCGGTCATGGCCGCGGTACTGCCTTCGACCAGTTTCAGTTTTATGCCGTATTCCTTGACCGCGCTGGTGGCATCACTCATCAACCCCGAGCCCGGTTCGATACCGATGACACGGGAGCCAAACTTATCGGCGTTATCATTGAGTTGTTCAAGCGAGTCGATATCGACATATTTAGGAACGGCGATGGCCTGATAAAGGCCATAGGAAACCGGGGAGATTTTTTCCAGGCGATTCTTGTTGCGGTTCCAGTAATCCTGGGCGGCGTAATCGGTTTGCGAAGCCAGGACCTGAATATCACCCTTGCTCAAGGCTGCATAAGCAATGCCCCATTCGGAAAACTCAATGACCTTGACGCTATAGCCGGAGTCTTCAAGTGCCTTTTTGGTAATACCGGTAATGGGCGTCAAATCCTCCCAGGACAATGTCCCCACGGTAATGGTCTTTTCTTCAGCGTGAACGGGCAGCATGACCATGCCCATCAGCGCGACCGCACAAACTGCCTTCCAAATCTTTTTCATGGCGTTCCTCGATCTACGTTTGCATTTGTTTTTATCAACTTCCAGACAATGGAAGCCCGTGGTGTGAAACGTGAAGCTCACCCTCTGGTTTATTGCGTAGTTACAACCGCACCGCTTCTGATGTCATTCCATCGAAAAGGGCAGGTCTGCTTTCATCCCTTCAGGGGCAATGAACATCTCCATGTTTTCGCGAGAAAGTTCCCAATGCTCAAACACCAGATCAACGACGGCACTTTCGTCGCGATTCTCGATGGCCACGATAAACGCATCGTGATGTTCGGCAGAAAGTTGCAGGCGTTGCTCGGTGTCCTCGTCGCGAGGACGGAAAAAGGTATGGCCGATACGGGCATGATCGATCAGCAGCCTTTCCAGACTGGGTTCCAGATATTGATTGCCGGCCATTTCACCCATGATGGCGTGGAAGCGATTGTTCTCCACCACCATCGTCAACGCATCGCGCGACAGTGTCGCCGCACGGAATCGCTGCTGGGTTTCCTTGAGGTCCTGCAACTGACGAGCCTTGAAGTTCTGCACAGCCAGACGGCCAATCGCGGCATACACCATCGGCGCAACCAGAAAGAAATTGCGCAACGTCGAGTGGTTCATGGCAATCACCCGGGCGCCACGGTTCTCCCTGATGTCGATATAGCCCTCGCCGGCCAGACGCCGAAATATTTCCCGCACCGGCGTTCTGGAAAGCCCGTAACGCTCACTGATCGCCACTTCATCCAGAGCCTCGTCGGGGTCCAGTTCCATGGTCAGAATCTGACGTTTCAGGTCGTCATAAAGAGTGCTTTTGCCGCTTTTCACAAAGACCTCCAGGACCGGTCAATCCGTGCTGACAGCTTGTTGTTGAATCCAGATTCGCACGGGTCGCCAGCACCGTCAATGCTTTGTATTTCTTATGTATACACAGTAAATACTATAAAAATACGACTGGAGAATTGACTAAACTCTTTAAAAACAGAAGGTTATAAAAAGGCCGGGAATGAGGAGTGGTCGCTAACAGGAATGTTTCCTGTCGCAGATTGAACACCCTGCGCCGAGGGGTTCAAACAGAACAAACGAAGGGGATGTCCGAGAACGTCGCTGACGCGACTGAGGGCGACTGTAGCGGATGAACTCGTTCATCCTGCCTTTCCGACACCCCTACAAGCAGAGGTAAACGTCCAGGAGCAAAGCGCCGCACGATTGGTGCGCGGCGCAATTTTCCCGAGGCTGGAGCTAGTCACCTCAAGCCAGTGCATCCAGTTCGGCCAGCAACTGCGGTGCAATCTCCAACTCGCTGGCGCTCAGGTTTTCACGCAAGTGAGCCACCGACGAAGTGCCTGGAATCAGCAGGATATTCGGGGAACGCTTGAGCAACCACGCCAGTGCGACGCACAGCGGCGAGGCGCCCACACGAGAAGCGACGCTGGAAAGGGTTTCCGATTGCAGCGGCGAGAACCCGCCTAAAGGGAAGAACGGCACATAAGCAATACCTTGCGCAGCCAGATCGGCAATCAGCACCTCGTCGCTGCGATGCGACAGGTTGTAGTGGTTCTGCACACAGGCGACCCTGGCAATGCCCTGCGCCTGCTTGATCTGCGAGGCCGTGACGTTGCTTAGCCCCAGGTGCCGAATCAAACCCTGCTGTTGCAGTTCGGCCAACGTGGTGAATTGCTCCTCGATACAGTCTTCAGCCGGAGCATTTTGCGTGCCCCAGGCACGGAAGTTCACTACATCCAGAACATCCAGCTTCAGATTGCGCAGGTTACTGTGAACACAGCCAATCAGGTCGGCAGCACTTTGCGTGGGCAGCCATGAAGCATCGTTGCCGCGCAGAACACCAACCTTGGTGACGATCACCAGGTTATCGGCGTAAGGGTGCAGCGCCTGCTGAATCAACCTGTTGGTAAAATGCGGTCCGTAGAAATCGGCGGTATCGATGTGATTCACGCCGCACGCCAATGCCTCGCGCAAAACGGCAATTGCCGCCTGCGGATCCTTGGGGGGGCCATATACATGAGGACCTGCCAATTGCATCGAGCCGTAGCCCATGCGGTTGACGGTTCGGTCGCCGAGTAAAAACGTACCTGCCTTGCTGGCGTCGCTCATCTGTTTTGCCTCTATCTGATCAGTATGTGAAGCCACTATAAATATTGACGACTGACCTGATAATCCGCTGCAATCAGCACAGGTCGTACGGGAGAGCGAACAGTGGCAACTGACATTCAGGACTTGCTGGCATTTGTGGCGGTGGTCAACGCCGGAGGTTTTCGCGAGGGTGCCAGAACCAGCGGCAAATCCGCGTCGAGCCTGAGTGATGCGGTGCGGCGCATGGAGGCGCGACTGGGTGTGCGCCTGCTCAATCGCACCACGCGCAGCGTGACGCCGACCGAGGCCGGCACCAGATTGATGGAACGCATAGTGCCGGCGCTGGGCGAAGTCGAAGCCGCCCTGGATGTGGTCAACGACTTTCGTGACCGGCCGTCCGGCACGCTCAGGCTGAACGTGCCGCTGAGTGCCGCGCGGGTGATATTGCCGTCGATCATTACCCCGTTCCTGCAAACCTATCCCGATATCCGCCTGGAAGTGATTGCCGAGGAAAGCTTTGTCGATGTGCTCGCGGCGGGCTGTGATGCCGGCATTCGCTACGATGAGCGCCTGGAACAGGACATGATCGCGATCCCTGTCGGGCCGCGTATTCAACGCTGTGCGACAGCAGCCTCTCCAGCGTATCTGAACGCCCATGGCCGCCCCGAACATCCACGCGATTTGCTTGAGCACGCCTGCCTGCGCGGCAGATTTCCCAGCGGGGTCATGCCGGGCTGGGAATATGAACGCAATGGCGAAGTGATCTGTGTCGAGCCCAGCGGCCCGTTGGTGGTCCGGATCGGCGGCGCAATGGATATGGCCATCCAGACGGCCATCGATGGACTCGGGATTGTCTACCTGTTCGAGGACTGGCTGCGACCGCATCTGGACAGCGGCGCACTGGAACCGATACTCGAACCCTGGTGGCAGAACTTCTCGGGGCCGTTTCTCTATTACCCCGGACGCCGCTACCTGCCCTCGCCCTTGCGGGCTTTTATCGACTTCATCAAGGCCCACTGAAAAGCAGCTGGTTCACCCTGATCGCATCCGGACAAGGTGAACCATCGCTCAAGGCAGATCGATTCGGTGTACTTACTCGATACTCAGCACGACCTTGCCCCGTGCCCGCCCTGAAGTCTGACGTGCCCAGGCCGCGTCGAACGCGGCAAAAGGCAATGCGCGATCAATAACCACCTGCACGCCATTTTCAGCGATAAAGGTCACCAGCTCGCCGAGTTGATCGGCATAGGGCTTGGCGTAAAAGATACCAGCAGTCACCCCGTAGACCTGAGCAGCGGCCTGATCAGGCGGCATTACCGTGGAGACAAGCCGGCCTCTTTTGCGCAGCACCTTGAAGGAGCGAGAAAGAGTCTCACCCCCCACCAGATCCAGCACCACATCGACGTCGGAAACAGCAGTCGTGAAGTCTTCGGCCTTGTAATCGATTACCTGATCAGCACCGAGACGACGCACCAGTTCAAGACCATCACCCGAAGCAGTAGCGATGACCCGGGCACCCGCCTTGTGGGCGAACTGAACGGCAAAAGTGCCTACACCTCCGGCACCGGCATGAATCAACACCGTTTCACCACGCTTGAGGCCTGCGCCAGAAAACAGCGCGTGCCAGGCGGTGATCGCTGCGGTAGGAATTGCCGCACCTTCTACCGCCGACAAGCTCTGCGGCCAGCGCACACAGGCGCTGGCAGACACTGCGGCAAATTCGCCCAAGCCACCGCTGGTACCGGCATCCGCCCAGGCAATCACCTTATCGCCTGGTTGCCATTGGCTGACCGCCGAACCGACATGTTCCACGGTGCCGGAAAAGTCGGTGGCAAGAGTCAGCGGCAGCTTGATATCAAAGAACTGTGCGGCGAACCCGGACACCACCAGCGCATCGAGCGGGTTGAGCGCCGCAGCCTGAACCCGGACCAGAATTTCATCCGGGGCAATAACCGGTACGGACACTGTTTTTTCAGCGGGAACATCGTTATAGGCATCGATGCGAATGGCTTTCATGGGCGATTTTCTCCTGATAAAACGCAAGGGCAACGGGATTACGACCGGGGGCATTCGGGCTACGTACGCGCACCCGCAGCACCATGCAGAAAGGTGTGCACGGCACTGGCAACAAGACGGTCGAGCTTGTCGGCCGAAAGGTCTGAGGGAATCAGCCCGACGATGGCGCGTAACTTGAGATCGCTGGACACCATGCTGACGAATTGCACCGCCAGCATCTCGGACGGGATGTGGCTGGCAAGCCTGGGTTGCGGCAAAGCCTGCTGAGTGGAAATCCAGTTCGCCAATAGCTCGATGACCTTCTGGTAACTGCACGCCAACATGGCCTGAGCGATTTCGGGAAAGCGTTTGCCTTCGGTGGTCAGCAGGCGATGCACTGCCAGCGTGCGAGGCGACAGTGCGATACGTACCAGCTCAAGACCAAAGGCCGACAGCACACGTTCGGTGTCTAGTCCCTGAATGTTCATTTGTTCGAGGGGTTTGGCCATCTCAGCGCAGATATGCATCATCGCAGCCTCGAACAGCCCTTCCTTGCCGCCAAAATGGCAGTAGATATTACGTCGCGATCCACCAACCCGCGCAATCAGGTCCTCGACAGCCACCGCTTCAAAACCACGCTCCAGAAACAGCTCGGCAGCGACCACGGTCAGGCTTTCGACCCGTTGTGCGCCTTTTGCAGTGCGATGAGTGCTGGAGGTTGTGTCGCGCTGTACGGCCATGAGTCGATGCCTTTGGATCAATTTGGTACGGTACGTTACCACACCAAATAAATTTAAAAAGCCCCCCCCCTGCATGCATTTGTCTCAAGTCACGAACAAATAGCCAGCGATACGGTTGTCGAAGATTGAAGACCTGATTTCAGCAATCAAGCCAGCAACTCGGTAATCCACTGCACCTGCCGGGCAATATCCTGCACCCGCTCTTCGGGTACGGCCTGCCGCGCCCGGGCGAAGTCGGCCAGCGTTTTCTGCTTCTGGCGCAACATGCGCTGCCACTTGAGCAGAAATGCCGGGCTGCGAGCCTGCATCTGCAACGGACCGAAATACAGCTCCTCGGCGCAATACAGCACCGGGCCGGAACGCTCGGCGACGATGATCTCGTAGTCGAAACGGTTTTCCTGCAACACCTCTTCACAGAGGATGCGATAGCCATTGTCCATCAGCCATTGGCGCAGCGGCTGCTCGCCGCCGTTGGGCTGCATGATCAGAAGCTCCTGACCACTCAGATGCGCATGACCGCTGTCGAGAATATCGCGGATCGTCTCACCGCCCATGCCGCAGAGACTGATCGCCGTGATTCCGTCCCCCGGCTCGATTGCCGCCAGACCATTGGCCAGGCGCACACTAATCTGCTCGTCCAGCTCGTTCTCGCGCACCGAACGTTGCGCCGCATGGAACGGCGTCAACGCCACCTCCCCCGCCACCGCCGCCACGACCACACCACGACGCACCAGCGCCACCGGCAGATAGCCGTGATCCGAGCCGATATCAGCCAGGCGCGCGCCCATCGGCACATGCGCCGCCACACGTTCCAGGCGCATGGATAAGGTTTGTTCGTTCAAGGGGTATCCTTTTTTACGCGGCGGTCGGGAGTGTGCCGCGGACCGGGGCAGGATTCTGGGCGGGGATGGAGTGGATTTCAAGTTGGGGGGTTAGGCTTTGTACGAAAAGTCGGCGAGCGAAGGTCAGGCAAGGCAAAAACAGGCGAGGAACGGTCGGAGTCGCGCTCGACTTTACGTGTTGTAAATGAGCATTCCGAGCCTGTTTTTAACGCAGCATCACCGAGCACAGCCACTTTTCGTACAAAGCCTAGCGAGTATTGCCTGCTGTTTGACGAGATGCTGCTGAAACCGCTCGGCGTAGTCTTCTCCCACGGCAGAGATGACACTTGGCCTGCTTGCCATGGAAGCCCGCCACGCCGATACGCGGGGAAGATTGTCGAAGATAGGCCGGGAGACGGTTGGGCTCAGCAGATCGAAGTAACGAAAGACAGGAGCGAACACTACATCGACCATGCTGAACGCCGATCCTGAAAAATAGGGCGCCTGGTCAAGCTTGTCTTCAAGGCGCTGCAATCTGTCTCGAAAGGCTGCTTTCTTGCTGTCAGCAATCTCGATATCTTTGGCATTGAGAAACTGCCATGCATCGGAGAGCGCCGCCGCGCCAAACTCTACCCAGGAGCGCTGTTGTGCACGGAGCAGCGCGTCGCTGGAATACAGGCTGACACCCTCCCGGGTTTCATTGAGATATTCGCAAATAGCCATGCTCTCGAACAATATCGCGTCCGTCCCATCTGCCAGACCCACCTTGAGTAACGGCACCTTTCCCGTCGGCGAAAGCGCCAGAAACCAATCGGGCTTGGCAGCGAGGTCGACGTCGATCCTCACAAAGGGCACCTTCTTTTCCAGTAGCACGATTGCCGCACGCTGAACGAATGGGCATAGCGGATGGCTGATGAGCGTAAGTTGAGCGTTCGGCATAAGTGTCTCTCGATGATGAGGCTGCGACGGGATGAAGTGAGTGCGGTTGTGGCTACAGCAATTGCCCGCCCGAAATGTCAAAAGTCGTTCCGTTGGCCCAGGCCATGTCATCGGACAGGATGGCGGCTACCGCACCACCGATATCGTCCGCAAGACCAACACGGCCCAGAGCGATGCCCTGTGCAACATAGGCGTTCACATCCTTGTTGTCGCGCACTGCACCACCGCCAAAATCGGTTGCGATGGCGCCAGGGGCGATTGCATTTACCCGAATCTGCCGCGCACCGAGTTCTACGGCCATGTAACGGGTCAGAACCTCCACTGCGGCTTTCACCGCCGCATAAAGGCTGTACCCCGGCAGGGTGAAACGCACGAAGCCGGAGGAAACGTTCAGGATACGCCCGCCGTCTTCCACCAGTGGCAACAGTTTCTGGGTCAGAAAAATCGGACCGCGCAGGTGCGTGGCAACCAGTGATGCAAAATGCTCCTCGGTCGCGTCACTGAAGTTCGCAAAGAGTCCATTGCCAGCATTGTTGACGAGGAAGTCGAAGCGCTCGCGGCCGAAGGTGCTCTGCAGCGTGTCCGTCACAGCCTTGGAAAAAGCCGGATAGCTGGCGGTATCGGTGATGTCGAGCGGCAGCATCGCGGCCTTGCCGCCCTGCGCCTCGATCTCCTGTTTCAGCGTTTCGGCTTCTGCTGCGCCGCTGCGATAGGTGCCGATGATATGCACGCCGCGCCTGGCGAGGTGAAGAGCCATGTTGCGGCCAAGGCCACGGCTGGCGCCGGTGATGAGTGCGATCTGATGGGTCATGGATTGTCTCTGCTAGGTTGGGAGCGCCTTTCGACGCTTTCGTGACCTGCTCAAGATAGGCAATGACCGGTTTTCAACCCACGCCCAATAAGCTCAATTAATTGCCTGATTGTATCAATCAGTTTGCGTGCTCGCGAACCATGGGCATAATCGGCTCATGAACAACAACCTTGCACCGCATCTTGATATCGCCCTGCGCCATGCGCCGCCGGGTTTGACCAGCACACGGATTCCGCGTCTGGACCTGTGCGTCGGACAAGGCACGACAGACAAGGCGCCCTGCCTGTATCGCTCGATGATCTGCTTTATCCTGCAAGGCTCGAAGCAGGTTGCTATCAACGACAATCTTCTCGGCTACGACAGTGAGCAATACCTCATCAGCGCCCTGGACCTGCCTTTGATCGGGCAGATTATTGATGCTGAAGGGGGACAACCCTATGTTGCGGTATCGCTGGTGCTGGATCCGGCCATTCTGGCGGAATTGGCCTCGACCATGCCGCCGGTTCGCGAGAGCGAACAAAAAGGGGTTGGCATCATGATCAACCCGATGACGGCCCCACTGCGCGACACGCTGCTGCGGTTGTTGTCGTTGCTCGATACGCCTGTCGATATCCCGGTTCTCGCTCCCATGCTCGAACGGGAATTGCTCTATCGTCTCTTGCAGGGTCCTCAGGGGCGACTGCTGCGGCAGATTGCCCAACCCGATGGCGCACTGGATCGTATCCGCCGGGCCATTGCCTGGATCAGGGACAATTACACTACCCGGCTGCGCATCGAGGCGTTGTGCAATGCAAGCGGCATGAGCCGCGCCAGCCTGCATCGTCATTTTCTGGCGATGACCGGCCTCAGCCCTATCCAGTATCAGAAGCAGCTCAGACTGCAGGAAGCTCGTCAGCTTTTGCTCGGTGGCGAGCATCGCGCGTCTGACGTGGCGTTCGCTGTCGGCTATGAAAGCGCGTCACAGTTCAGCCGCGAATATGTACGACAATTCGGCGCACCGCCTGCACGCGACGTACGCGAAATACGGCAGGCGATAGGTATGCCGGCAAGGGTATAACGAGCCGGAGCTGACAGGCTGTTACCGTGGAGGCTACATGGAATCCGTCGCTGACGTTTCATCTGCAGCAGAGTCGAGCGTAAGATAAGCCCCCCACGTTTTTCAAAGGAATGATTGAGTGATCACATGTCACGTAAAGTACGTTATTGACCCCTATCAACTCCCGGCTTTTGAAAGCTACTCACGACTTTGGATACAACTGGTCACCCGTATGGGCGGCCAACATCATGGCTACTTTCTCCCCGCTGAAGGAGCCAACAATATCGCGTACTGCCTATTCAGTTTCTCCAGCCTCGCAGATTACGAGCGCTATCGTAAGGACGCCGAAACTGATCAGGAGTGCATTGCAGCAGTCAGCCAGGCTGTAGAGAAAAAGTTCATCCTGAGCTACGAGCGTAGCTTTCTGCGCCCTTTGCTGGAGTGAATCTCACCCAGGCCGTACTGCATTCAAGATGCTCAACGGCCAAAGAGCGCGGATATAATCGATGACCAAGCCCCTCCAACAAGAAACCTCAATGTGAACTCACCCGTCTATACGGCCAAGAACGAAGATCTCGGCAATCGCATGATGAAAGTTGACCATGCAGGTGAACATGGTGCGATCTGTATCTACAGCGGACAGTTGTTTATGGCCCGGCTTTTCGTTCCGGACATGGTGGATGAACTCAAGGAATTTCTCTCCCATGAGCGCCGCCATCGAACGGTGTTCAAGGATGAACTGAAACGTCGCAACTTTCCCCGCTGCCGTAGTTATTGGTTGTGTGGCATCGGCGGCTTGGCGTTGGGTCTGGTGACGGGCATCTGTGGCCGCAAAGCCATTGTCGCTACTACCGTCGCGGTTGAACGTGTGGTGCTCAAGCACTTGGCACATCAACTTGATGTGCTGGGCGATATCGATCACCACGCGGTGATGGCTATTACTTCGATTGTGGCAGAGGAGCAGCACCATCATGACCATTCAGCAGCACAGATTGATGTGCGCGATCCCTGGTTCCGAGTGCTGACACCGATAGTGACTGCCTGGACTGAGGCCGTAATCTGGATGGGTATGCGTTCTTGAAAAACGGGTGTGACTTGACCGTTTCAGTGCCGCAATCCTTTCTCCCTTTTATAGCCGGTTTATCTTCACGACAACCTTCCCTTTGGCACGGCCCTTTGCCAAATAATCAAGTGCCTCCCTGGCCTGCTCGAAAGGAAAGACCTGGTCAATCACAGGCTTTATCCGCCCGGATTCGAGCAACCTGCCAATTTCGTTGAGTTGAGAGCCATCCGGGCGCACGAAGAGGAATGAATAACTGACGTTGCTCTTTTTCGCGAGGCCCATGATCTTGCGGCTCATCAGACCAAAGACGAAAGTAAGGAGAAAATTCATTCTGCGAGCTTTAGCGAAGGCTTTATCCAGCGGGCCGACGAGAGAAACAATTTTGCCCCCCGGTTTGAGGATGCCCACGGATTTTTCAATCGCATCTCCTCTGGTTGCGCCGAGTACCAGATCGTATCCCTTCAGCACCCGCTCAAATTCCTGCTTCTTGTAATCGATCACTTCGTCCGCGCCCAGACTGCGAACCAGCTCGATATTCCCGGTACTGGTGGTCGACGCCACTTGAGCACCCAGCTGTTTTGCCAGCTGGATCGCAAAGGTGCCAATGCCGCCCGAGCCTGCGGGTATGAATACTTTCTGTCCGGGTTTGAGGTTGGCGCGCTCTTTAAGGGCTTGCCAGGAGGTAAGCCCGACCATGGGGATGGAAGCGGCTTGCACAAAGTCCAGGTTGTCTGGTTTCAAGGCGGCAACACTTTCCGGCACGGCTGCAAATTCGGCAATGGAACCGTTGCCAAGGTCAAACAAACTGGCAAATATGGCATCACCCACCTTGAAGCGAGTTACCGCACTGCCAACTTCCTTCACCACGCCAGCGAGATCGCTGCCCATGACTGCGGGGAGTTGAAACTTCAGGACAGGTTTGAAAATACCCGTGGGAATCATATTGTCGATCGGGTTCAAGCCCTCTGCGTAAACCTCAACCAACAGTTCATCAGGCTTTATCGTCGGGCGGGAAACTTGCGCAAAGCCGATTTCCGGTGATTTGCCATAACGCTTTAATGTAAGTGCTTTCATGTTGGTCGAAGTCCGGTGTGCTTGAACGATGTCAGGTGCTGGAGTTGCCTGGCAGAGCGCAGGCGGCAAAGATCAGGTCAGTGCCTGATAGCGCTCGGCGGCACCCATACCGCTGGAAGCACCCATGATGAGAACTGACGCAAGTGTGGTCATGTGGCTTTCCTGAAGGTTTGCAGCAAGGAGGTGAACGCTGCGAGACGGCACTAATGATTACGATCAACCTCTAAAAAGTCAACGTTTTGATTTCAAGTGACATCAATGCATACTGCTGCCATGTAAAAACGGTTGGACAGACGATGAAAGTAACCAGGAAACAGGCACAGGAAAATCGCGCACATATCGTGGAAACCGCGTCTGCCCTCTTTCGAGAGCGCGGCTACGACGGAGTCGGTATCGCGGACCTGATGGGTGCTGCGGGTTTCACTCAGGGCGGGTTCTACAAGCACTTCAACTCCAAAGCCGATCTGATGGCGGAGTCGTCGGCCTGTGGCATTGCGCAATCTGCAGAGCTGACGGTCGGCACTTCGGTCGAAGATTTCGTGAAGCTCTATATTTCCCGTGAGCACCGCGATGATCGCGCCGCAGGCTGCACATTTGCAGCATTGTGCGCTGACGCCGCCCGCAAGGAGGAAGGCGTGCGAGCCACATTTGCCGCCGGGATTGAAACCCAGCTCTCGGCGTTGCGCGAGGGACGTGGCGAAACGGACAGCTCAGACGCTGCACATGCACGCGCCAAGTACATTGCCATCATGGCTCATGCGCTCGGCGCCATCGTCATGTCTCGTGCCTGTCCGGATGACTCGCCTCTGGCCGACGAGATTCTTGCGGCATGCCGTGATGCAATTCTGAAGATGTAAGTTTTCCTTTAATTGAAAAGTGCCTGGATCACAGGCGCAGCAGGTGCATAAGGCGAAGACAGTTCGCGTGCGACATTTTGTGTCGAGAAGGACAGGAGCAGAAAAATAAGGCCCAGAGCCGCAGGTACTGCCCCCTTGGGTTTATGAACACCCAGATGCGCCAGACCGGACAAGATCAGGTGGTAGAAGATGCCGGCGTAGGCAAGATCGCTGAGTGCAGTGTTGAAGTGCCACAGCACCACGACAGGCCCAAGTACCTTGACGACAATCATGAACGGCACCAGAAGGGAAGCTGAATAACCCAGTTCCTCCTGTGCCTTGCGAACAAAGTCGCCCTTGGTGATGTACAGGAAGGCAGAAGCAAAATACAGCAATGCCAGAAGTGCAGTACTTATCCAGTAAATATAGACAGCCATATTATTTCCAATCTGTATTCAAGTTAGACAGGCCGCCACAGTATTGACTAAGATAAAAACTCACAAGCAGGATGAATAAGTTGGACTTAGTATGGAAAACAATACTATTGAAGATACCGGCATCAATATGCATGAAGAAATGCGCCGCGCTTTTTCGCTACTGTCCGGGAAGTGGAAACTGGAAATCATGTGGCTGCTCAATCAGCGGATCTATCGCTTCGGAGAGCTGCGCAAGGCGATTCCCGGCGTTACCCAGCACATGCTGACGGCGCAGTTGCGCGAGCTGGAAGCGGACGGCCTTGTATCACGCACGGTCTTCGCAGAGGTGCCACCGCGCGTTGAATATGCAATAACCCTCAAGGCGCAAGGGCTTGGACCGACGATGGAAGCGCTGACCGCCTGGTGGCAGCAATACGGCGATACGCTTGAAAAGCGCCCGACTTCACGAGGGCGCAATCCCGGGAAATAGCCTCGCCATCCTCCACTAACTGCCTATCAACTCCCGAACACGAGAAATGAGCGTATCCACCGCAAAAGGCTTGGTAAGCACCTGCATGCCGGGGCTGAGGTGACCATTTCCAATCACTGCATTTTCCGCATAACCGGTGATAAATAACGTTTTCATATTCGGGCGCAGGTCTCTTCCGGCATCGGCCAATTGGCGGCCATTCATGCCACCGGGCAAGCCGACATCCGTGATCAGCAGGTCAATATGAACGTTCGAGCGCAGGATCTTGAGTCCGGCAATACTGTCGGCCGCCTCGAACACCGCGTACCCCAGATCACTCAGAACATCGGTGAGCAGCATGCGTACTGTCGGCTCATCGTCAACGATCAGAATCGTTTCACCGGTTGCGGTCGATGGACGCATCGCGTTGGTTACTTCACCGGCATCCTGCGGCGTATCTCCGTAATAGCGCGGCAGGTAAATGCACACGGTGGTCCCCAGGCCGATCTCGGAGTAGATACGAGCCTGGCCGCCGGATTGGCGGGCGAAGCCATAGATCATGGACAAGCCCAGGCCGGTGCCCTGCCCGATGGGTTTGGTGGTGAAAAACGGATCGAAGGCCTTGGCGATCACCTCAGGGGTCATGCCTGTGCCGGTGTCGGTCACGCATAACACCAGATACTGGCCTTCGGGCATGTCGTGGGCGCGAGCGGCTTCGCGATCAATCCAGCGATTGGCTGTCTCGATGGTGATTCGCCCGCCGTCCGGCATGGCGTCTCGCGCATTGATGCAGAGATTCAACAACGCATTTTCAAGCTGGCCGCCGTCTGCCAGAGCAGGCCAGAGGCCGGTCGCGCCAACGGTTTCGACCACAATGCCGGGGCCGACCGTGCGCTGGATCAGTTCGGTCATGCCCTCCATCAGCTTATTAACATTGGTCGGTTGCGGGTCCAGCGTCTGTCGACGGGAGAATGCGAGCAGGCGGTGCGTGAGCGATGCAGCCCGTTTTGCGGCACCCTGAGCGGCCACCAGGTACTTGTCCAGATCATTCAAGCGGCCCTGGGCAATGCGTATGTTCATCAATTCCAGAGAGCCGGATATACCCGCCAGAAGGTTATTGAAGTCATGTGCCAGGCCACCGGTCAACTGGCCTACAGCCTCCATCTTCTGCGACTGACGCAACTTCTCTTCGGCCTGCATCAGATCATGGGTTCGCTCTGTGACACGCTGTTCCAGTGTTTCGTTGAGGACACGCAATTCGGTGAGCGCATGGTCACGTTCCGCCACCACGGTGCGCCGTTCCTCGACATCGATCAATACGCCGGGAAAGCTCCGAGGAGTACCGTCTTCGGCGTGGTCGACACGCCCGTTCGCCTCAATCCAGTAATACTTCCCATCAGCACGCCGCACCCGATATTGATACGAATATGGCCCGCCACGAAGTGCAGCTTCGTTGATCGCGGTCATCAGCCCCTCGCGATCATCGGGATGGACGGTTTCAACGACCTGCTCAAGAGCCAGACCTTCGCGACCGTGGGCCGGATCAAGACCAAAAGCGCGAGCGAAGGCTTCGTCGACCGTAAACCGGTCGGTCGGCAAATCCCAATGCCAGGTGCCAATAATGGCTCCGGCCGCGAGGGCAAGCTGAACTCGCTCCACGTTGGCACGCGCAACGGCTTCGCTGACCAGCAGGCGTTCCTGGGTATTGCGTCGCTCGGTGACATCGTTGAAAAAGATGCCAATCTGGCGCTCTTCGGGATCCCCCACACGCACTGCCCGCACATCGAACCAGCGCTTGAACGCCTCGGCATAATTCTCGAAGTTGGTAGGTTCTCCTGTCTTTGCGACATGCCCATAGATTTCAAACCAGAACGGTTCCAGATTCGGAGCGTATTCGGTCACCCACATGCCACGCAGATCGACACCCGACTGGCGTTCAAAGGCCGGATTGACTTCCAGAAACTGGTAGTCGACAGGATGGTCGTCGGCATTGAACTTGACCTTGACGATGGCAAATGCAGCTTCAATCGTGTCGAGGATCGTTCTGAAACGTTCTTCACTTTTGCGCAGGGCGATCTCTGCCGTGCGCATTTTGGTCAGATCGAGCATCGCGCCAATCATGCGAATCGCCTGACCTTCGCTATTGCGAATCACATGCCCGCGGTCGAGCACTTCCGCGTAAGTGCCGTCCAGGCGCTGAAACCGGTAGCCGTCAGTCCAGTCAGTGCCGTCCGCGTCAATCACCGCATGGATCGAGTCATGGATACGTTGTCGATCATCTGGATGGATGTGGGCGATCCACCAGTCACCCGTTGCTTCAATAGCCGCCAGCGGATGACCATAGGCCTCTTCCAGCGCCTCGTTCCAATGGACATGGTTCGCTTCCAGGTCCCAGTCCCAGACGGCATCGTTGGTAGCCTTGGCAGCCAGCCGATACCTTTCCTTGGTTTCCTCCATGGCCAGGCCGGCCAGATGCTCTTTTGTGCGATCGCGCAGGATTTTCATGAAACCGAGATGCGTGCGCGCTTCATCGTAGAGAGGCATCAACTCGCCGGAAGCCCAGAACGTATGCCCGCCCTTGCGTACATGCCAGCGTTCGTCCGAAACCCTTTCGTTGTGCAACGCCAACTGCATTTCCTGCTCGACCCTGCCGCTGGCCTGATCCCCGGCCGTGAACATCCGGTCGACCCTTTGGCCGCACATTTCCTCAGCACTCCAGCCCATGATATGCGTGGCACCGGAGTTCCAACTGGTGATGATCCCGGCCGGGTTGCTGAGAATGATGGCGAAGTCGATGGCACTCTCGAACACGGCGCGTTGCCGTGCGGCATCCAGGGACAGGCTTTTGCCAGACCCGACGACCGGAGGCCGAGGCTGTCGGGGAGCAGTTGCCGTCTGGGCAGAAGCTTTCTCAAGTGCAGTACGCAGCCGTACGACTTCAGCCTCCAGCTCCTCTCTAGTCAGGTCTTTCAGAACCGCCCCCAGTTACACATGATCGCTCCCAATAATTCCAACGTTTCAACTGCGTGATATGGCTTAGCCATGATACGGCTCTGCGTCTACAGTAGCAGCTAGTTCTGGATGGTTGGAGAAACCGGTCAAGACAATAGGGATAAGCGATGCTTCATTAAAGATAAGTAACAACGGATGCCACCTCTCGCCAGACGTTATAGAACGCTCCCCGATTCCCGGATTCGGCTCATTCTCGGGCGCCTTGAAGAACGAACTGTGCGGCAGATATTGGCAGCCTGACAGCAATGGCAGGCAGAGTAGACAGAGGTTGCGATAGGTGAGCATGGTCGGATCCTTGACTGGGATGCCGATACAGACTGCAAAAAAGCCGATGCATTCCCTGCGAGGAATACTTCTGCTTTGGCGGGATTTCGTTAGTTTCAGTAATGGCGCCGATGAATCTGCTCCTGGTCATTATGCATTTGTCGCCTTCAATGCCGCTGTCGCGAGCAAGCTCCTCCCACAGGCCATGGCAATTCAAACATGCGGGAGGAGCAAACCTCAGGAAGCCAGTTTCCCAGCGATCCGCGCTACGCGCTCACCCAACAGCTCTGCGGTCTTCAGGTCACCACTGCGAGGTGCCTCTTCGGCAGATGCGTCGGATGGGGAAATGGCCATTGCACCCGCAAAACCTGCGGTCCAGTTCACGTCATCAGGACCGTTTTCCTTCTTGTTGGCTGGCAGCAGCCCCGTGCCGACCCACACCTGGCTATGTTGTTGAGAAAGCGTAAACAGATAGTGAATGGTGGAATGTTTGTCGCCATTGACCGAAGCCGAGTTGGTGAAGCCGGCCGCGACCTTGTCCTTGAGTGCCTGCTGGAACCACAGTTTGGAGGACGCATCGGCAAACTTCTTGAACTGCCAGGCCGGGCCGCCCATGTAGGTGGGTGAACCGTAGATCACCGCGTCTTGCTGGGCGAGTAATTCAAAGCTGTCATCCGCAAGATTGCCCTGCTCGTCAATGCGCAGCATGGTTACCGATGCCCCCGGAACCGAAGCAGCACCGCGCTGGACAGCTTCCGCCTGCCTGGCGGTGTGGCCGTAGCCACTGAAGTAAACGATTGCAACTTTAGTCATGATTTCTATCTCTGCCTGGCTTGATGATTGGATTGCAAGATCTGGCATCACGTACCTGAACAATCAGGCAGTCGTTGATGCGATTTGTTCGATTTTCGCTATCAGGTCACCTGGCGCGGCATACAGATCCGCGCCGCTGAACGAATGGACGCTGTCATCGATCTCGACAAGCAGAAGCGGCACACCGCTGGCGCCAGCCTGGTCCATCAGAAACTGCGCATCCTCGATGCGCTGGCGGGTCTGCTTCGCAAGGTTTTTTCCGTGCTGGAGCCGGGTCGCGAACTCGCTTTCGCTGAGTTCATGACCTTCATTTCGCAACAGGTCAACACTGATCCTGGCAACGATGTCTGGCGATGAGGTATCCAGCCCTTCGACATATCGCTCTGTTTGCAGACGATGAAACAGTACGGGTTCCAGAGTAGCGTCAATTTCTCGAACTGCCGTCAGCGCCCGGCTCATGGCCATGGAATCGAATCGCATGTTCGCGCCGCCCAGAATCCGCTGGAAGTAGCCCGGGCTGAAGAGTTGGCCCGTCAGGCTGGCGATACGCTGATCATTGGAGCGGGCATGCATGGCAAAGGCTGGCGTGATTGCTCGGGCACCGTCGCCGGAAAAAAGGCCGGTCGGGCACAGTTGCAATGCCTGTGGAAATTCATGTGCAAGGCGTTCAAGCGCCGGAGCACTGGCGTAGCACCAGCCACACAGGGGGTCAAAAAGGTAATGAAGTTTGAGGCTGGCCATGGAAAACGGCTCCGGTTATTCGTCAGGCCTCTACGTTATTTATTTATGAGACGGAGAAATAGCCGATTACAGGAGACGGTTTGTTGCATGGATCGGTCAAATCCACGCAGCATCCGGGCAAAACATATTCGCTCCTACGCACTGTGCAGGAGCGAATTCATTCGCGAAAACAACCTCAACGCAGAATCAATACCGCCGCGACAGCAATCACAGCGACCACGCCAAACACCATGCGTGCCAGCCATGGTGCGGTCAGCCATACGCCGGTCACGCCAGCGATCTGACCAATGTTTTTCTCGCTGAAAGGCCCGCTGGAAGGCGGCTCTTTCAGAGGGTTGCCGCAATGTGGGCAAGCGTAGGCTTTGTCGGAAATCCTTGCTGCGCACTCAGAGCAATCGATCAGGCTCATACCGCACCGTCCGTTTTTGTAATGGCCGAAAACTGAACTAAAGACCGGCTTTTCGACCTTTGGTTCTCGGGCACCCTACGAAATGTATCAGCGCCGTTCGTTTCGGGTACTCACATCGACCCACACCGCCAGGACCAGAATGCTGCCCTTGACGATCATCTGCCAGTAGCTGTCCACGTCGAGCATGGACATGCCGTTGTCGAGGCTGGTGATGACCAGCGCTCCGAGCAGTGCGCCGTAGACCGTGCCGGAGCCGCCGCGCATGGAGGTGCCGCCGATGAAGCAGGCTGCGATGGCGTCGAGTTCGCCCATGCTGCCAGCCGAGGGCGAGCCCGCAGCCAGGCGTGCAGTGTTGACCATCCCGGCGAGCGCACACATCACGCCCATGATGCCAAAGATCCATAGCTTCACCGCCTGCACGTTGATGCCGGACAGGCGCGTGGCTTCCATGTTGCTGCCCACTGAATAGACCCGGCGCCCGAACACGGTCTGGCTGGTCACGTAGCTGAACACCCCGAGCAGAACCAGCAACAGCAGCACCGGCACGGGAATACCGTCGTAGCTGTTGAGGGTCTGGACGAAGGCCGCCAGCACCGCGCCGATCAACACCACGCGCAGGACGTCACGTACCAGTGAATGCGCCGCCAGACCATGGAGCGCGCGATTGCGGCGTTGTTTCCAGGTCAGGAACAGCGTCAGTGCGAACAGCACAATGCCCAGCCCCGTACCGACCGTATGCGGCAGATAACCCTGCCCCACATAAACCAGCTCCGGCGAAACCGGCGCAATGGTCGTGCCGCCGGTAATCCCCAACAGGATGCCGCGAAACGCCAGCATGCCGCCCAGGCCCACGATGAATGACGGGATGCGCAGATAGGCCGTCATGTAGCCGTTGGCGATACCGATCATCAGTCCGCACAGAGCGACGATACTCAGGTTCGCCAGCAGCGGGATGTGATAGATCACATCGAGAATCGCCGCCAGGCCGCCGAGCAGGCCCAGCAATGAGCCGACCGACAGATCGATCTCGCCGCTGATGATCACCAGCACCATGCCGCAGGCAAGAATCCCGGTAATCGACATCTGCCGCAGCAGGTTGGAGAGGTTGCGCGGGGTCAGGAATCCGCCTTCGGTCTGCCAACTGAAGAACAGCCAGATAATCGCCACAGCGATAACCAGCGCGAGCATTTTGTAGCGGGTGAAGAGCTGTTTGACCTGGTTCATCACGCGGACTTCCGATCGTTATTGTTATGGTCAGCGGTCTGACTGAGTGCGGCGGCAAGCACCTGTTCCTGGCTCAGTTCGTGGTTGATGAAATCACCGCGCAACTGCCCCTCGCCGATCACCAGCACCCGATCCGAAACACCAAGCACTTCGGCCAGCTCCGAGGACACCATGATGATCGACACGCCTTCGGCCGCCAGCGCGCCCATCAACTTGTAGATTTCGTACTTGGCGCCGACATCCACGCCGCGGGTCGGCTCGTCGAGAATCAGGACCCTGGGCCTGGTCAACAGCATCTTGGCCAGCACGGCTTTCTGCTGATTGCCGCCGGAAAGGCTGGTGATCGGCAGGAACGGACTCGCAGTCTTGAGGTGCATGCGCGAGATTTCCTGATCGATGCTGTGCAGCTCGGCTTCGGCGTCGATGCGGGTCAGCTTCGAGTAACTGTCCAGCACCGCCAGGGTGATGTTCTGGCCAACTCCAAGATCCGGAATGATGCCCTGGCGCTTGCGGTCTTCGGGAACCATGCACAGGCCGGCGCGGATCGATTTGAGCGGCGTGCCGGTGTCGATCAGCTCACCGTCCAGCCAGACCTCGCCTTCGTAGCGACCGGGATAGGCACCGAACAGCGCCGAAACCAGTTCCGTGCGACCGGCCCCGACCAGCCCGGCAATGCCCAGGATTTCGCCGCGCTTGAGGACGAACGAAATGTCGTCGACCCGTTTGCGTTTCGGCGTGTCGACGTCATAACAAGTGATGTGTCGAGCCTCGAAAACCACCTCACCAATGCTGTGGGGTTCGGTGGGATACAGATTGCTCATTTCCCGGCCGACCATCTGGGTGATGATTCGCGGAATATCCATGTCCGCCATGGCGGTGGTTGCAATGTGTTTACCGTCGCGGATCACCGAAATGGTGTCGCACACCGCAGCCACTTCATCGAGCTTGTGGGAGATGTAGACGCACGCCACGCCCTTGGCCTTGAGGTCGCGGATGATGTCCAGCAGCACCTCGATTTCCGAACGGGTCAGTGCCGAGGACGGCTCATCGAGAATCAGCAGACGCGCCTGCTTGTTCAGCGCCTTGGCGATTTCCACCAGTTGCTGATAGCCGCCGCCGTACTGGGAAACCGGCAGCGATACGTTCATGTCCGGCACTTTCAGCTCACGCATCAGGGCTTCGGCACGACGGGTCATGGCCGGGTAGTTCATGCGTCCGCCGAACAACGTCAGCTCATGCCCCATGAAAATGTTTTCGGCCACCGACAGATCGGGGACCAGAGTCAGTTCCTGATGAATGATGACGATGCCGGCGGCTTCGGTTTCGCTGATCGACTGTGCCCTGAGCGGCTGGCCATCCCAGAGGATTTCGCCGTCCCAGGTGCCGTGCGGATAGACCGCCGACAGCACTTTCATCAACGTGGATTTACCGGCGCCGTTCTCGCCGCACAACCCGATGCACTCCCCCGGCCTGACCTTGATATCGATGCCATTGAGGGCTTTGACGCCGCCGAAGGTTTTGACGATGCCGTTCATTTCCAGCAGATAGTCGGACATGGCGAGGCTCACAGAAAAGGGTCCACTCTCCGGTCACAGACCGAAGGTCAACTGCGCAGAATCTGCGCAGTTGTTCCGGTGCTCAATCGAGCCGCTGGGGCCCGAAGAGTCACTGTCCGGCGATCTGCGCCTTGGTGTAGAAGCCGTCCTTTTCCAGCAGGTCGATGTTGTCCCTGGTCAACGGGGTTGGGGTCAGCAGGATGGTGTCGACTTTCTTGTTGCCGTTGTCGTACTGCGAGCTGTAGCTGGGCTTCTCGTTACGCGCCAGTTGCACCGAAAGCTTCGCGGCTTCCGAGGCGATCAGTTTCAGCGGTTTGTAGACGGTCATGGTCTGGGTGCCATTGATCACTCGCTTGACCGCTGCCAGATCGGCGTCCTGCCCCGAAATCGGCACCTTGCCGGCCAGCTTCTGCGCAGCCAGCGCCTGGATCGCGCCGCCTGCGGTGGCGTCGTTGGAAGCGACGATGCCATCGATCCTGTTGTCGTTACGGGTCAGGGCATTCTCGACAATGCTCAGCGCTTCGGTGGGGTTCCACTCCTTCACCCATTGTTGGCCGACGATCTTGATATCGCCCCGGTCGATGGCCGGTTGCAACACCTTCATCTGCCCTTCGCGAAGGATTTTTGCGTTGTTGTCGGTCGGCGCGCCACCGAGCAAAAAGTAATTGCCCTTAGGCGCAGCCTGCAGCACGCCATTGGCCTGCATCTCGCCAACCTTTTCGTTATCGAAGGAGATGTAGGCATCGATATCGGCGTTGAGAATCAGCCGGTCATAAGATACGACCTTGATCCCGGCCTTCTTGGCTTCGGCCACTGCGTTGGTCAGCACTGTGGCGTTGAACGGCACGATGACGATCACATCGACACCACGGGAGATAAGATTTTCAATCTGCGAAATCTGCTTCTGCTCGTTGGCATCGGCCGACTGGACGAAGACCTTGGCGTTCATTTGTTCTGCCGCCGCGACAAAGTAATCCCGGTCCCGCGACCAGCGTTCCAGACGCAGGTCATCAATCGAAAAACCGATTTTCGGGTTGGCAGAATCGGCCATGGCCGGAACAGACAGCAAGGCCAGAGCGCCGGCCAGTAGCGTGCGTTTGACTTTATTCATGGTGGTGCGTCCTTTTATTGTTGTTTGAAAGACACTGCCTGACGATGAGTATCGTGCTGGTACAACTGTAGAGCGTTGTAAAACCGGACCAGCACAGATTTGTCGTGAGAATGTAACAGCCGACAGACGCGACTGACCGTCAGCTATAAACGAACCGGTTGACGATGTTTTCGAGCATTTCCTGCCTGCCGCTGACGGCCTGCGGATTCAGCTCGCTGGCAAAGGCATGTTCAGCCAGTGATTCAAGGCTGAACTCACCTGCGAGAACCTTTTGCCCCAAAGGCTGCTGCCAGCCCGCGTAGCGTTGATCCTTGAATTGCTGCAGCCGGTCGTTCTGCAGCATGGCGGCGGCACGCTCCAGAGACAGGGCCAGCACATCCATCGCCGCAACATGGCCATGAAACAGATCAATCTGGTCGAGGCTCTGGCGACGCACCTTGGAGTCGAAGTTGAACCCGCCATTCTTGAAACCACCGGCCTTGAGGATTTCGTAAGTGGCCAGGGTCATTTCTTCGACGCTGTTGGGAAACTGATCGGTATCCCAGCCGTTTTGCGGATCGCCGCGGTTGGCATCGATACTGCCGAAGATCCCCAGCGAAGCAGCCGTGGCAATCTCGTGATGAAAGCTATGCCCGGCCAGAGTCGCGTGGTTGGCTTCGATATTGACCTTGATTTCATTTTCCAGCCCGAACTGCTGCAAAAAGCCGAACACCGTGGCGCTGTCGTAATCGTACTGATGCTTGGTCGGCTCCTGCGGCTTGGGCTCGATCAACAGATCGCCCTGGAAGCCGATCTTGTGCTTGTGCTCGACCACCATGCGCATGAAACGGCCCATTTGCTCGCGCTCGCGCTTCAAGTCGGTATTGAGCAGAGTTTCATAACCCTCGCGCCCGCCCCACAACACGTAGTTGGAGCCCTTGAGGCGCTGGGTGGCGTTCATGGCGCTGAACACCTGCGCGGCGGCGCAGGCAAACACTTCGGGGTCCGGATTACTCGCCGCACCGGCGGCAAAGCGCGGATTGCTGAAACAGTTGGCGGTGCCCCACAGCAGCTTGATGCCGCTTTGCTCCTGGTGCTGCTCCAGATGATCGACCATCTGCGCAAAATGATTGCGGTACTCCTTGAGCGAGCTGCCTTCAGGAGCCACATCCGTATCGTGGAAGCAGTAATAGTCGATACCGAGCTTGGTGAAAAACTCAAAGGCGGCCTCGGCCTTGCCAATCGCCACTTCCAGCGGATCGCCCGCTCGCTGCCACGGGCGCTTGAAGGTGCCGGCCCCAAACACATCCGAACCGGGCCAGACGAAAGTGTGCCAATAGCAGGCAGCCATGCGCAGGTGCTCGCGCATGGGTTTGCCGAGGATGATCTTGTTGGCGTCGTAATGGCGGAAAGCCAGAGGAAAATCGCTGGCCAGGCCTTCGTAGCGAATGCTCTCGACCTCGGGGAAGTACGGCATGGGCAATGTCCTTTTGTTGTTCTTGTCAGTGCCCAGATACTAGCAACCACCCCATGGCCAAAAATTATGAAAATCACCAACAGCGGGTGCGATTTTGCGTATTGAGATTCGCCCTCCCCGCGCTTAGTCTGTGAGCACCACCTTGGTGTGGACCGGCCCAGGACAAAAACAATGAAAACCGTACCGCCCGTGCACCGCGTTGCCCTGCTGTTCAACGGCAGCAAGATCTACGACCGCGGCATCATCAGCGGCATCGGCAACTACCTGAGCAGTACCCGTGCTTCGTGGGATCTGTTTCTCGAAGAAGACTTTCTGTGCCGTCTAAAAGGAATCGAACGCTGGCAAGGCGACGGGATCATTGCCGACTTCGACGACCCGCTGATTGGCGAAGCCCTGGCCGACATCAAGTTACCGGTGGTCGCCGTGGGCGGTTCCTATCAGGACGAACGCGCCTACCCCAAAGGCATTCCCTACGTCGCCACAGACAACAAGGCCATGATCAGCCTCGCCTACGAGCACCTGATCGAAGCCGGACTGACGCGCTTTGCCTGCTTCAGCCTGCCCGAAGCCCAGGCCAACCGCTGGGCCCAGGAGCGGGAAAAGGCCTTTCGCTGGCTGATGCAACGCGACGGCCTGCACGCCGAGGTCTATCGCGGCATGGGCACCAGCGCGCCGCTGTGGGACAGCGCGGTCGAACAACAGATCGCCTGGCTGCAAAGCCTGCCCAAACCCATCGGCATCATCGCTGTCAGCGACGCCCGCGCCCGGCAACTGCTGCAAGCCTGCCTCACGGCCGGAATCGCCGTACCGGAACAAGTGGCCCTGATCGGCATCGACAATGACCCACTGACCCGCAGCCTGACCCGAGTGCCACTGAGCTCCGTCGTCCAGGGCACCGAAACCATGGGCCGCACCGCCGCACAACTGCTCCACCAGATGCTGCACGGCATGCCGGCCAAAACCACCCAGATCCTGATTCCGCCCGACTCCATCAACGTCCAGGTCTCCAGCCTGCACCAGCCATTGGGCGACCCGTACGTCATGCAGGCCCTGCTATTCATCCGCCAATACGCCTGCCAGGGCATCAAGACTGCGCAAGTCGCGGCTTATGTCGGCGTGTCGCGCTCATCGCTGGAATCCCACTTCCGCAAAGTGCGCGGCTGTAGCGTGCATGACGAGATATTGCGATTCAAATTGGCGGCGGCGGCGGATGAGTTGAAGGATGGCGGTGTGACGATTGCCGAGGCGGCGAGGAATTGCGGGTTCAAGTCTGCGCAGTATCTGCATACGGTGTTTCGGCGGGAGTTTGGGTGTACGCCACGGGGGGCCAGGGAGGGGCTGTCTCTTATACACATCTCCGAGCCC
>NZ_RBRE01000105.1 GCF_003700275.1 Pseudomonas cichorii
GGTCAGGCGCTGGAATGGGATCTACGCAATCAACTTCAGCAGATCACTACCGTCACACGAGCAACCGAAGCCAGCGATCACGAACGCTATATCTACGATGGCCAGGGCCAGCGCTGCCGCAAGATCAACAGCGCGCAAACCTCCAGTCGCACATTGAATAATGAAGTCCGCTACCTGCCGGGACTGGAAATCCGCACCAATGCCGATGGCGAAATCCTGCATGTCATCACGGTCCAAAATGCACGAGCGCTGCACTGGCAGGCAGGTCTGCCGAACAACATTACCAACGACCAGATCCGCTACAACCTGAACGATCATCTCGGGTCGAGCACGCTGGAGCTGGATCAACAAGGCAGCCTGATCAGCCAGGAAAGTTATTACCCGTTTGGAGGTACGGCGTGGTGGGCGGCACGCAGTGCCGTGGAGGCGAAGTACAAGACGGTGCGTTACTCAGGCAAGGAGCGCGATGCGAGTGGATTGTATTACTACGGTTTCCGCTATTACGCGCCATGGCTGCAGCGTTGGATCAATCCGGACCCGGCCGGTGATGTAAACGGGCTTAATCTATTCTCTTTCGTTACCAACAACCCCATCACTCACAGCGATCTGGACGGGAGATTTTATGAAGGAAAAGATGACCCCACTGAAGAACTTATTACTTCCACGGGCGATATCATCCGTTACCGTGGTTTGAATGAGTTCCCTGAGCACCATCAAAAAATATTGAAAGATGCCTTGAAAAAAACCGAAAAAATCTATAAGCATGCATTGTATTTAATCAGCAACCACCCCACTGAAAACGATGACATTATGAGCAGCTTCTTTGGTCAACAGCATGCCGACATAATGCACCATGTCATAGAGTCCTGGAGGCAGACCCACTTACGGGTTTCCGAATACAGAGGAAGATTCGGTAAAGGGAAATTCGTCGGCATAGAGGCCGCCGACAGCAAGGATAACGCCTATATCAATCCTAATGACCCACACGGCCGAGTCGTTATGAATGTAGATAAAATCAAAAAAAAGAAACTACATATCACACTGGGCCACGAACTCTCCCATTTAAGCAATGTAACCGGAAGCGAAGTAACAGGACCGGACTCATATGACTATTACTACCTCTTCCCTAAAGACCTTTCAAAACTGACAAATGGCGAAAATGTGACGAACCAAAACAAGTACCGAGCGGTTGCAGAAGCGATCACCAGCGGTGGCTTGACCCGCGATTATTTTTCAAAAATTCAAGACTTGGCCGACGAATTTGAAACACGAGTCCGAGCTCTTCATTCAGCCCCCGACACAATCGTCGATCTGGACACTGCCATCACTGAATTCAATCGAGATCCTGGCATCATTGCTGAAATGTCTTCAAATAACGCCGACAGCCTGATATGGGCAGCACAGCAACTGCACAAGCGTTACAAGGAAAAGTTTCCGGCAGGGCCATCGAAGCGTGCTCGCAGAGAATAGGTACAACTAACCAACCTGAACTGGACTGAGTTCAGGCCGCAAACAAGGACGCTTGCGAATGAATATGTCGGTGCACAGCCAAACACCATCGCTGGTCGTCATCGATCCGCGTGGTTTGCTGATACGCAGCATTGCGTTTTGTCGCAGTGAGCAGGATCAACCTATGGATGAGCGGGTGACCTATCAGACCCATGATGCGATGGGACGCCTGGTCAGTCAGCGTGATCCGCGTCTTGCTCACCCCAACCTCAATACGATTTACAGCCTCAGCGCTCAGGTGCTGCTGAGCGACAGCGTCGATGCCGGTTGGCGGCTTGGTTTATGCGGTGAAGCAGGTCAGGTTGTTGATGGGTGGGACGGTCGTGGCAGTCAGCGCCAGATTGAATACGACGAGTTACTGCGACCATTGGCTATTACTGAACAGGCGCAAGTCACCGAACGCTTTGGCTATGGCGGGCCCGATGCTTTTGCTCATAACCAGTGCGGCCAGTTGATACGCCATGACGATATGGCGGGCACTCGGCGTATACCCGATTATGGTTTACTCGGGAGTGTGCTGAGCGAGGTTCGGCAATTCTTGCTGGCTGTGGAAATGCCGGATTGGCCACAGCCTGAAGACGAGCGCGATGCCCTGCTGGAGGACGCCCTACTGCAAACGCAATGGGTGTTCAATGCCTTGGGCGACACTACTCTGCAAACCGATGCAATGGGCCATGCGCAGCACTTCATGCAGACCGTGGCCGGGAAATTGAAAGCAGTTGATCTGACCCTGGCCGGTGCTGCGGCACAGACGCTGCTCAGCGATATCCACTACAACGCCTTCGATCAGGTCGAGCAGGAAACCGCAGGCAATGGCGTGATCAGCCGCTCACTCTACGATCCGCAAGATGGCCGGTTGATGGAGCGCAGTGCTGAACGCTTGCAACACCTCAAATACGTTTACGACCCTGTTGGCAATATCCTGCAGATCGAAGACGCCGCGCAGCCGGTTCGTTTCTTTGCCAACCAGCGTATTGAACCGACCAGTCATTATCACTACGACACGCTGTATCAACTCATCGAAGCCACAGGCCGCGAGGTCAATACCGGTGCCAGTCATGGCCCAGCCTTGCCCGACCTGCAAAACCTGCCGCCCGATCCAAATCAGATCAGTCATTACACCCAAAGCTACGACTATGACGCAGCAGGCAATCTGTTGCAGATGCGCCATGTCGGCGCGCAGTCATTTACCCGCACCATGCACGTGGCCCCGGACAGCAATCGCAGCTTTTCGGACGATCAAACCGGGGTGGATTTCGACGCCAACGGCAACCTGCTGCAACTGGTGCGCGGTCAGGCGCTGGAATGGGATTTGCGCAATCAATTGCAGCAGATCACGACCGTGACCCGAGCCACCGAAGCCAGCGATCACGAACGCTATATCTACGACGGGCAAGGCCAGCGCTGCCGCAAGATCAACAGCGCCAAAACCTCCAGTCGCACATTGAATAATGAAGTCCGCTACCTGCCAGGAGTGGAAATCCGCACCACTGCCGATGGCGAAATCCTGCATGTCATTACTGCCAAGAATGCACGGTTACTGCACTGGCAAGCTGGCCAGCCAGGCGGTATCGCCAACGATCAAATCCGCTACCACATCAGCGATCATCTCGGCTCAAGCATGCTGGAACTGGATCAACAAGGCCAACTGATCAGTCAGGAAAGTTACTACCCGTTCGGCGGTACTTCATGGTGGGCGGGACGTAACGCGGTGGAAGCGAAGTACAAGACGGTGCGTTACTCAGGCAAGGAGCGGGACGCAAGCGGATTGTATTACTACGGATTCCGCTATTACGCGCCATGGTTGCAACGCTGGATCAATCCTGATCCGGCGGGGGATGTGGATGGGTTGAATCTTTTCCGTTTCTCAAAAAATGCCCCCACCTTGTGGGTGGATCCGTCGGGCTCAAGTCCTTTTAATTTTGCTGATGTGGCTGCCGAACTCGGGAGAAGTGGTGATCCGGTCCAAGCGAAAGGGCTTAAAGGTATCGCCCGCTGGAACCCACAGCTTGGTGGTTCGCTCCATATAGCGTTGACGTCCAGCAGAGAAGGTTTGGCCTTTGCACAAAAAACGACCAATCAACTAATGTCTCCCTTTGCGTCACCGACAGATCGCGAGACACTCTTAAGCCACTATAGAACTTCATTTGAAACCACCCCTAGCACAGATACACAAATCCTCCGGATGTTAAGCCAGAGTATCAGGCCACTTTCCTTATTTCTTCAAAACTGGGACAACGAAAGGATGGTTGGTATGAGTGAAGACAGAAACAATCGGCAAGTAGCTTGGCAATATACCAATGACTCTGAACATCATTTATTCATGAGAGCAGGTCCTCTCCATAACGAAGCCCATCGTGCAGCCTGGAACATTATTCATGAAGCTTCGCATATAGCCTTGGACACTAAAGACTTCTGGTACATAAACACACCAGGGGCAACTCCGTCGGGGGCCAGCGGGGCAGGCTCATATACGGGAAGAATTGATATCCTCGCTCAATTACAGAGGCTACAGATACACTACGAAAACGCTCTATGGAGTGGGCCCGACGTAGCAAATTTCGACAGCTCAGCTTTCAAGGAAGACCCGTTGCAACGAACCCGAGTGCTGTTGAAAAACGCCGACTCCGTATCACTGGCGATTTCGTTCATTAATGAGCAATTTAACGGCCCAATGGCCAAACTCAGCGTATTGCATCCCTCTAGTATTCCTGCTCTGGATCTAGCCACTGAGACACCAAAACGCACTCAATATCGGCGTTTTTCCTTATGAAAATACTATGACAGGCCCCATCTCTTTCTCTTGAGGGAAATTTCCGAGAAAATCCGGACCTATTGCGCCTCGGCATTTGCCTCTCTAGCCTGCACCGGTCGCTGCAAAATCAGCAATCAGGTTTGGTAGACCTGAGTGACCAGTGCGCAATGCGCCCCCTTTTACGAGGCGCATTTTTACGGCCTGCATTATGATGGCCGTGCGCTTGGCGTCTTCGGACGCACCGGTTGCCTGGTCACCGGTCTACCAACCTGCGTGCGGCCGCCACCCTTCGTTTGGTAGCGATAGTGGCAGTTCCTGGCCTTCTCGGTCCTGCATCTGGCAAAAATGGCCAAGGCCATGGTGGATCGCTCGATAGCCTGTCTGTAACAGGTAGGTATCGTCAGTCCCCGTTGCAGACAAGCCCTCTCCAACAATTTGGTGTGTTCATCCTGTAGGAGAGGCCTTAGCAGCGACGGCTGTATTTCAGACAACCTCTAAATATGGGGCTCACTTCATACCTCTTCGCGGATTAATCCGCTCCCACACAGTGTTCTCCGGCCTTTCTGAACTAGACTCATTGCAGATCGCAGACAGGGACGCTTGCGCATGAATATGACAGTGCACAGCCACACACCATCGCTGGTCGTCATTGACCCGCGTGGTTTGCTGATACGCAGCATTGCGTTTTGTCGCCGTGAGCAGGATCAGCCTATGGATGAGCGGGTGACCTATCAGACCCATGATGCGATGGGACGCCTGGCCAGTCAGCGTGATCCTCGCCTTGCTCATTCCAACCTCAATACGATTTACAGCCTCAGCGCTCAGGTGCTGCTGAGCGACAGCGTCGATGCCGGTTGGCGGCTTGGGTTATTGGGTGAAGCGAGTCAGGCTATTGATGGATGGGACGGGCGCGGCAGTCAGCGCCATATCGAATACGACGAGTTACTGCGCCCATTGGCGATTACTGAACAGGCGCAAGTCACCGAACGCTTTGGCTATGGTGGATCTGATGCCTTTGAGCATAACCAGTGCGGCCAGTTGATACGCCACGACGATACGGCGGGCACTCGGCGTATACCCGATTACGGTTTACTCGGGGCTGGGTTGAGCGAGGTTCGACAATTCCTGCTGGCCGTGGAAATGCCGGATTGGCCACAGCCTGAAGGCGAGCGTGATGCATTACTGGAAGACACCGCACTGCAAACACAGTGGCTGTTCAATGCCTTGGGCGAAGTCATTGAACAAACAGATGCCATGAACCATCAGCAGCACTTCCGGCAGACCGTGGCCGGACAGTTGAAAGCCGTAGATCTGAAGCTTGCAGGAACCGTGCAATCGCAAACGCTGGTCAGCGATATCCACTACAACGCCTTCGATCAGATCGAGCAGGAAACCGCAGGCAATGGCGTGATCAGCCGCTCACTCTACGATCCGCAGGATGGCCGGTTGATGGAGCGCAGCACCGAACGCTTGCAACATCTCAAATACGTTTATGACCCGGTTGGCAATATCCTGCAGATCGAAGACGCCGCGCAGCCGGTTCGTTTCTTTGCCAACCAGCGTATTGAACCGACCAGTCATTATCACTACGACACTCTATATCAACTCATCGAAGCCACAGGCCGTGAGGTCAGTACCGGTGCCAGTCATGGGCCGGCCCTGCCCGACCTGCAAAACCTGCCGCCCGATCCAAATCAGATTAGTAATTACACCCAAAGCTACGATTACGACAACGCTGGCAATCTATTGCAGATGCGCCATGTCGG
>NZ_RBRE01000087.1 GCF_003700275.1 Pseudomonas cichorii
ATTAGACCAGCTCAGCTTGCGTAGATCCCCATTCCACACAACACAACACAACTCACCAACCTTGTGTTAGGCCTCCGGTAAAGTTTGATGGGTGAAGGGGATCTCGACATATGCACCTCCATCAGGCTGCGCCGTCACGAGCAATCCTGCACGGCAGACGAGGTCATCGAGAATGTTGCTGATTGATAAGAAGGCGTCCATGTCTGTCCATTCCCCATAGCTCTCGGCAAGCTCGGCGCATGCCGCAATGAGCCGCTGGAAAAACGGCTCAAACCAATGCTCCTTCAACACGGAGGTCAAATCATCACGCTCCTGCCAGGCGAGATTTTTACCTCGCAGATTACCTATGCAGTAGGCGGCGAATTTCAGTAGGTTTCCGCAATTGCGATAAACCTCCGACAAAATCTGATCAACATTCCCGTGAGTGCGATAGGAGCGGATCCGCTTGTTGTTCAGATCATCCAGAGCTTCCAGGTCGGTAAGGAATGTCTGGTTGTATCCATCGGTTTGATCGGTGCCAAACGGAGCCGAAATCCAAGTCACCGCGTACTCATCCCATACGGCAAAAATGGTGTTCCAGCGCAGGGTATCGAGTAGAGGCAGCTGACCCCGCAAGAGCACACCAGGAAAGCATTGGTCGAATTGCCGAGTAACCTCTACATGGCCGCATTCGTGAGCGAGAACATGGATGGCGGTGCGAATACCCTCCTCGTCTGCATCATTAAGCAAGGGGAGCAAAATAGGCGCTCGCACAAGTATATGAGACTTCAGCTCACCATGCCGGATCACCGAAGGGGTCATGGCTACGCCAAATACGTGGGAGTTGGTAGCCCGGAGTTGGTGGGAGGATTCGTAACCCCTGTCCAGATCGAGAAGCGCCTGATCGTAATCAAACGCTACGGTCACGCCATCGAGCGCCTGCAGACCTATGTGCCGGCCAAGTTCTCGAATGATTTTCCCGACTAGGGTCGCCACCTTGGTGGCTGTCTCAGTGTCATCAAACCCCCTAGCCTGCACTGAAAACGATGGCGGAGCAGTAGAAGCCGGCTCGATTATGTTGTCATCACTGGATTGGTCATTTTCCATATGCTCTCCTTTAGCCGACGCTGTAGGTCACGGTCTCTACGATTTTCGTCGACATCCACCTCCGTGTAGTCTATCTCAACGACCATTTACGATAGCTTCCGATATGACGGTAAACGATTGCACTGAAGGGGGTTATCCTGCGGTTACGGCGAGAGAGGTCGGCCAACTGCTTCGGGAGGTTACCTTCGGGCGCCGCATGATGAGCAAGCTGGGCAACCAACCTTGGGATGAGGTGTATGCCGGCCATTTTCTGGTAGACGTCGACGGCTGGCGGCTATCGATTTACAACGACTGCGATGAACTCGACTACTGCGAAGAATGCGTGAGTCCGGATGGGCGGCGCTGGTCGTTTGACTCTGGAGATCGCTTTGGCACTGATCCTGTTGCACTGTTGTCAGTGTGGGAGCATCAGACGCTTGAGAAGCTTCTGAAAAAGCTCTGAAGAACAATCCTCCAGTGCGCGCCCTAATCGGGCCGGCTGTCGTGAACCGAGCCACGCCTGATGGCGATGTCTCGGCCCTTCGGGCTTCCATCCTCGCGGCTTCGGCCTGGAGGCCTGCGCGCTCCGCTTGCAAAAGATCTCACAACGAAGCTCAAATGGGCCTCGATATCGAATGTGTTTTGGACGGTGCCAATTGGATGCAATACAGGGATCGGTGGCCGCAGCCGCCAGTGTGGGCCTTGGATGGGGCGACATTGCCAAAATAGTATTAGCGAGTGGTGTCGTCGCGGCCTTGATCGGATGGTTGAAGGACTGGCTTTTCAATATTCGTGATCGGAGACTAGATGCGAAATTTGCAGCCATTGAGCTGATCGCAGTGCTTGATCTTTACACACTCCAGTCTCGCCGAAACGTCCGGGACTACCACGAATACGCAGCCTCTCTTGATCCGCACACCGACTATCAAAATTGGCCGAGTTGCGCTCACCCTGATCTGGATATCTCTCGTGATGCGCTCAAGCACCTGGATTCGAAGCATGCAAGCGCATTGGTTTCTATAGCTACCGAGAAGGCACTAGCAAATCAGCACCTCCATGCGATTCATGACGCGTCCTTTGACCCTACTGAGGTTTATGCCCATGAGGCAGACGTAGTCGGATACTTTGGGTACGAGGTCTATCTGTTGGCGAATAAATTGCGCAAAAAGTACAAGCTTCCCCCGTTCGGTCACAGGTGGGGAGTAACGGATCATTTTCCTGACCTGCTGCACTCATGGATCGAAACGAAGAACGAAGTGCGTGCGCGATCTGAGCCCCGCCCAGAATCGGAGTAGCTTTTTGATTCTTGAAAGAGCTCAGGCGAGGTTGTTAGATGAGAAGTAACCGTCCGGCGAAGTCACCTATCCGATCCCTGCAATAAGGGCCATGCGCCAGAGAACTTCTTACCCCAAGCCCTTTAAAGCTCAGATCGTCTAGGAATGCCTGCAACCTGGCATGTCGATGGCCAGCGTAGCCCTGCGCCACGGCATCAACGCCAATCTGGTTCGCAAATGGATACCTCTTTATCGTGACTGTGAGGCGACAACGTTGCCCGCTTTTGTTCCGATAAAACTACCATCCCCACCCCAGGCCAATCTGCAAATGTCCGTCAGTATCGACGTTCCGTTCGGCCATCAAAACCTCATCGTGAAGTGGCCGCTGGCCGATCCCGACGGGTGCGCACGTTTTATCCGTGGTCTCACTCAATGATCCGCATCGACGCTATCTGGCTCGCCACCGAGCCCATGGATATCTGCCTAAGTCGTGCAAGGCGTGTTCGCCGGACGCTACAAACCATCGTCCTTAATGCTGGAGTTCGGAAGGTGCGTTGGCTGGACGCTTATAGGGAATGCGCTGATGGAACTAACGCTCCATGTCGAAGCCCAGGGTAGCGCTGAAGTCGGGGATGACGTCCGAGGGGCTTTAGAGACTATTGGTGAGAATGCCGGCACATCAAGCAAGGCTTAGCGTGGCTTTAACAGCCATCATGAGCTTGGCCCTGCACGAAGCAGCGATAGGTAGGGAAAGCTGCCTACCTTCTACACTAATTGACTCAAAACGAACGTCGTGACGGTGTTTTCAACACCTGGCATTGCAGCGATCATTTTCCAGACCAGATGGACACGCTCTGCGTGAACCGCCTCAATCCGAACCATCAAGTCGAATTCACCGCTCATGACCTCACACATGGTCACCTCTGGGATCGATTTGATTCCGTTAACCACATCATCGCCTCGCATACGGTCATGCCGATACACGAAGATGATGGCGGTGATAGGAGGTGATGGGTTCCGTCCTTCACCTGCAACGATTGTATAGCCTTGGATGGCCCCATCACGCTCCAAGCGGTCAATACGCTGACGAACCGCATTGCGAGAAAGGTGAACCTTTAATCCCAGCTCAGCATGGGAAATCTTTGCATTCGCAGTGAGCGCGGCCAAAATACGCTCATCTTGGGGATCAAGTAGGCGCTTCATACTTTGATCCTATACGCCATGAAGGAGCAGGGAGAGCCCATCGATATCACCTTTGCTTAACAAAGCAGAATTGACGCTCGACTCCATTGTAACGGGCACATCTCCGTTCCATATTTTCAGTGCTGCAAGGAGACGGGATGATTTACTTGGTGCTAGTTGGGCCAAGGTGACCATGGGACTTCCCATACTACGACGATATAGCCGTGCCGCCAGCGACCCTGTAGCGGTCTGCGGATCGACAGCCGTACCAGTCTCTCTAAAAATAGAGAGCAGTTCCTCTTTGACCTGCTCATCATCAACAGCGTAAGAGTCGAACAGCATTCGCGCTTGCAACCATTGTTTATTACCAATGCTCAGCTTCCCAGAATCCTCGAAAGCGCCCATGAGATGCTGCACAAACGCGCCATCATGGTCGTACAGCTCCCAGATGAACCGCTCCAGGTTTGAGAACAGCGAGAAATCCATCGAGGGTGATAAGGAATGACTAAGCTCGCGCGTCGAATAGCTGTTTTGGTTTATAAAACGATGTAAAGCATCATTGGTATTGGTAGACACAATGACTTGGTTGATTGGCAACCCCATCTTCTGTGCGATGAAGCAAGCGTAAATCTCTGCAAAGCTTGCTCCAGGGATACTGAACCCCAGCGGTCGAACGCTGCCCCCTAGCTGCAAAGCACTATGGAAGAAGAAAACGATTTGAGCTAGGACGCCGATCCAATTCGTGGAGTTGAAGCTGATAGGTACCACATCCCTAACAGGCCAATTTCTCAGCACTCTAGATACAAGGGTTTGGCAGTCATCGAAGCTTCCATCAACTCCAATCAACTGCACTTGCTCAGAGATTGATCCCATCAGGCTGGCCAAGCGATCAGCTGGTACTCCGTCACGCGGATATAATGCGACTACCCTTACATTGGGCTGATCTTTGAAGGCTTCGATAGCTGCGAGCCCTGTGTCGCCATTGGTAGCCCCAATGAGGATAGCCTTTTCAGATGGCGTCAAAAGATGCTCGACAAGCCTCGATTGGAGCTGCGCAGCGAAATCCTTGGATGCTTGGGTTGGCCCATGGTGGAGCTGCAATAGCCATTCATTTTGGCCAATTTGCTGTAGCGGGGCTACGGCCCGGTGGTCAAACTGGCTATAACAATCCTTCAGGATCGCCTTCAAGGTTGAGCTGTCGATCTCGTCCCCGACAAAAGGGGAAATCACGTGGTAAGCGAGGGAATCGAAGGGCAGCCACGACCAGCTCGCGATCTCATCGCTAGCGAAGCGCGGTAGGCTCTGAGGCACATACAGGCCGCCATCCGATGCAATCCCGGACAACACGACGCTCCGAAAACTGGATGTCTCTGCAGAACCACGTGTGCTTACGTACTGCATATGTACTCCGAATAAGAATTCACCTAATCCCTTCCATCTCAACCAATCCTGGTAAGTATTTAGCCTTAATAGCTCGACCCGTTAAGGCATACAACTTTGGGCTGAGTCATATCTTCATAGGCAAATCGAACACCTTCCCGCCCCATGCTGCCATATTTGAAGCCACCAAACGGCATTGCGTCGAACCTGTAATCCGACGAGTCATTGATCATCACACCGCCAGCCTCAAGTAGCTTGGCAGCCTTCATCGCCGTGTTCAGGTTGCTTGTAAAAATGCCGGCATGCAGGCTGTACTCCGGCGCGTTGGCGAGAGCCAGAGCGTCTTCCAGAGTGTTGATCTCCTGCAGGATCACGATGGGGCTGAAAACCTCCTCTTGCCAAACCTTGCATTCGGAGTTCACGTCCTCAAGTACGGTCGGATAAAACAGCGTGCCTTCACGTTTGTTGCCGAGCAGAATCTTAGCCCCCTTGCTGACAGCATCTTGCACAGACGCTTCCGCACGCATGGCAGCTGCTTCAGAGATCATTGGGCCTACGTCCGTGCTCTCGTCAGCTTGGTTTCCGACTATCAGGTTTCGCGACTTCGCAACAAAGCGCTCTTTGAATGCCTGGTAGATCTTGGTTTCAATGAGGATTCGCTGAGTACCAATGCAGTTCTGCCCTGCCGCCCAGTACGCGCCAGAGACGCAAGACTCAACAGCGGCGTCAAGGTCACAATCTCCCATGACAATCACAGGTGCATTGCCACCGAGATCCATAGCCATCTTTTTGAGGCCGGCAGTCTTGGTTATCTGCTCCCCGGTAGCAAAACCGCCGGTGAACGAAATCATGCGCACAGCACGATGGGCAACCAAGGCTTTGCCCAGTTCTGCGTCACCTGTCGCTACCGATACAACCCCTGACGGCAGACCTGCGTTGCTCAAGTAACTGACCAGCTTTATCGCCGAAAGCGGTGTCAGCTCAGAAGGCTTTAGCACTACTGAGTTACCGCCTGCGATGGCCGGGCCAAGCTTATGTGCAACCAAATTCAGCGGGTCGTTGTAAGGCGTGATGGCAAGGATTACACCCAGAGGTTCACGGGTGAACCAACCTTGGCGTGACTCCGATCCGACATAGGAGTCGAACGGAATCACCTCACCAGCATTGCGCTTGGCTTCCTCAGATGACAGCTTGAGCGTGTTTACACAGCGGAGAACTTCTTTGCGTGCCTGGCGAATGGTTTTGCCCGATTCACCAGAGATAAGCTGTGCGAAATCGTCCTTGTCTCTCTCTACAAGAATTGCTGCCTGTTCCAAAATGCGCGAGCGTTCAGCTCGGGAGAGTTCACGTGCGATGACGGCCCCCTCTAGGGCAACGTCGATAACGGCATGGGCAGCCGCAGCTGGAATCCTTGAAACCTCGCCCATCACGGTATTGTCGAACGGGTTGAAGACAGTGATTGTCTCAACGTCTGCAGGCAATTTGAGAGTCAAGCTGTTCATGTCAGTGGGCCTGTTTGGTTTTTTTCTTGTGAATGCTGACGATGTCCGAAAGCAACGCATAGGCGGTCTCAATTCGACCCGCACCTGCGCCCACTACCGTTACAGGGCCGAGAAGGTTGGTCTCAAAAGTGACGGCGTTAGTGGCACCAGTGACACCTGCCAAGGCGTCAGTAGTTGTCAGGAGCTGAGGACTAACCGAAGCGGTCACTGCGCCACACGAACTACGCTTGGCACTGCCTATCAGCTTCCACCGAGCATCGTTCTTCGCGGCGCTCTGAATATCGGAAGAAGTGATCTTGGAAATGCCTTCACATGAGACATCGTTAGGCGTGAGCTTCGCGCCTAGCAGCTCGTTAGCTAGGATCACTACTTTAAGCCGGACATCGTGCCCCTCAACGTCAGCGGTAGGATCTGCCTCGGCATAGCCCAATGCTTGCGCTTTAGCCAACGCCTCTCCAAAGTCCAGACCCGCTTGCATGCTGCTCAAAATGAAGTTTGAGGTTCCGTTCAGAATACCTTTGAAACCAGTGATCTCCGAACCCGCCAAGGTTTCTTGCGCCATGCGGATTACCGGCGTGCCGCTCATTACTGCCCCTTCAAATTCGAACGACGAGCCAGTGGTCATCGCAAGATTCTTCAGGCTTGCCGCATGCAGAGCTACCGGGCCCTTATTGGTCGTAACAACACTGATACCTTGTTGAAGGGCGGCGCGGCAAAACGACGTTGCCGGCTCACCGTCTACAGGATTGGTGAAAGTAGCCTCAGCTACGATGTCCGCCCCTGAGTGGCAGATGACATTCTCGTTCGCAGGCTCCGCAATCCCATTTTCCAAGGAAGCGAATGCACCTTTTTCTGCTGGCAGTGCGATCAATTTTTGCGGGTCAAGACCGTGCTTGTCGATCACGGAACCCAAGAAGATATCGCTCACACCTACGATTCTTAATTTGAACCCGAGCTCATCAGCCCAAGCTTCGTTTTTTTCAGCAACCAACTGTGCAAGCGCTCGGTTGACACCGCCGAAACCCAGCAAAGCAATCTTGTATTCAGTCACAGCAATGGCCTCATTTTTTTATTTCTTCAATGAGGAGAATCGTAAGCCGCAACCATGCTTTACCGAATATGCCAATCAGATCGATCTGATGCGCAAAAAGCTCGAAACATATGTCAGTTTGAAACCTGCGATTTTCTCCGACGTGAATCAGCCAGAGTTACTCCATCTATCCTGGTATCTCACTGCATTGGACTGTGGAGTCTTAACAATAGCAGCTTACCCTTGACCCAACAGATGACCGACGTTTCGCTGGAATACGTGCGCAAGCATCAGAAGGCTCCCATGACCCATCCGCTTTTCGATTTTGATCTCAAACGCGTTTCCCGCACGCACTACATCACTGGCAAGGCTGCGATCAACTTTCCGCACGCTGGAAGCACTACAGGTGGGTGGCATTTCCTGTCCTACTTCGACCGGGATTCGGGCATAGCGAAAGTGTCCTTGGCAGGTATTCATTATCCAGATACGACCGATTTTTTTGGAGACGCTGGAGTCATCGACGTTACCGACGAGCTTGCGATGAGAGGCTGGTCAGAAGACGGTAAAAGGCTGTTCATGGCGGATCACTGCAGAGCCGCAGCAGACATGGTGATGAAATGGGTGCTAAGTGATTCTAAGCACTGCAACGTCGAGGTCGCTGATTGGTTTCCCTCGTCCGAAACGAAGCAGCGGCTTTTAGAGATCCTGAATTCGGGAAGGCGCAAACTTTTAGCTTTTGACAAGCTGCAAAAAATGGAAGCTTGGCTAAGCTCGCAGTAGGTGAATGACGTCAGGTTGGTCAGGAAGACAGCCGTTGTAATGCGTGACGAATGAGAGCAATGGATATGCGCAAGAAGTCCCAGTCATGGTTTGTCCCGCTCCTGATTCTATTTGCTGTCCTGTGGGCAATGGGGAAGAAAGACACGCCTCCAGCCCCGGTACAGCCACACGCTATTAGCACGCCGAATCCGCAAGCGTCGATTTCCCCGGCCTCACCGCCAACCCCGGCTCCTGATTCCGCAACTGAACACTTTGTGAGTGCTGATAATCTCAATGTCAGGGATCAACCAGGTGGAAAGGTCATCTCCAAACTGAAGCGCGGGGAAAAGGTTCAGGTCTTCGAGACGAGGAATGAATGGGCGCGCATCAGCATTGATGGTCAATCTTCGAAATGGCTTTCGTCCAAGAGTCTATGCAGTGTGGCTGGCTGCTACGTTGCTCCGAAGCCCAGACCGTCGGCCCAGCTTCCACAGCCTGCTCGCCAACAGACTCCAGCTTACGGTTCCTCGTGCCCCTGTTCCTCAGGAAACGTATGTATCGGGCCTCGGGGTGGTCGATACTGCATTACCTCTGGCGGTAACAAGCGGTACGGCGTTTGAGCGATTAACTGATGACGTCTTGCCGGGGATTACACTTTCGCAGGCGCTTTAGCCGGTAGACGAGCCGGTCTCTTGACGAGGTTTCGTTGCAGACGGATAGGTATTGGCTATGAATCCGTAACCACCTGACTCTACAACCAGGTGGTTCACCCTCATTTTTGATTTTCCAGCTCAGGGTTCAACATGCACACCATACGGAAAGTGGTAATTCAGAATTTTAAAAAATTCAAATCTCTCACGCTCGATTTCGAAGCTGGGAAGAATGTGTTGATTGGCAACAATGAGGCAGGGAAAAGCAGCATTTTGCTCGCTCTCGACCTCGCGCTCGGCGGGAGCCGCAATCGTATCGAAGCTCTGGGTGCGGAAGCACTGCTTAACAAGGATTCGGTGAACGCCTTCCTTGCGGGGGAGAAGAGCCTGGAGAAACTACCTGAGCTGATCGTCGACGTTTTCCTAGAGGAAGGTGACGATGAAAGCCTCTATGGAACCAATAATGCCCACCAGCGCCAGACTGACGGTGTGCGCATGATCCTTGCGGTGATGGCCGAGTATGGCGAAGCGGTGCAAGCCATCTTGGCTGATGATCAACCGAACTTCCCATTCGAATATTACGCAGTGCGGTTTGAGACGTTCGCCGGCAGGCCCTATGCAGCTTTCAACCGACCCATCAAACACATGATGCTAGACGGTTCACGTATTGATGGCGACCACGCGTCTCGTGAATACACCCGAGCCGTTTACGCTTTCAACGCCCCCGTTGAAGACCGCTATAAACTTGAAAACCTGTACCGCCAAGGCAAGCAGGCTTTTACAGGACAACATCTCGCAGCGCTCAACGCTGACCTACCCGCGTATCAGTTTGACGTACGGAGTAGCGTCCGGTCGAACCTGGAAACTGACCTAATCATCACGGAAGACAATATTCCGCTTGAGAACCACGGCAAAGGAAGGCAGTGCTTCATCAAGACCGAATTTGCGCTGAGCAAGCACAAGCAAGGAGGCTTAGATGTGATGCTATTGGAGGAGCCTGAAAACCATCTCAGCCATTCCTCAATGAAAGCACTCGTTGCCAAGCTGGCGGAGAACGAGAGCACACAGCTTTTTATCGCAACCCACAGCAGCCATATTTGCTCAAGACTTGACCTTCGGCATGCCCTTTTGATCGGCCCGAATGCAGCTGCTGGCTCACTTAAAGCCCTATCACCCGACACCGCAGAGTTCTTCATGAAGGCCCCGGACAACAATGTTCTGGAGTTCGCGCTTTCGAAAAAGGTGATATTGGTCGAAGGTGATGCGGAATTCATCCTGGTGGAAGAATTCTATAAGCAATGTACAAATGGGCGTCTGCCGCATGTCGATGACGTTCACATAATCTCCATTGGCGGCACCAGCTTCAAAAGGTACATGGAGCTCGCTAACCTACTTGGAATTCGAGTCGCAGCCATAAGAGACAATGACAAGGATTATCAGAAAAACTGCGTAGAAAACTACATCGACTTCGCTTCGGACAATGCCAAAGTCTTTGCCGACGAAGACAATGACCGTTCAACCTTCGAAATAGGGTTGCACAACGACAACGAGGAAACCTGCAAGACCGTCTTCGGCCCAGGACGAAAAACCCTCTCCCCCTTGGAATACATGTTGGCAAACAAGGCAGAAGCCGCGTTTGAGCTGCTCAAGGGAAAGCCAGGCGAGCTCACCGTTCCTGCCTACATCGCGGAGGCAATCCAATGGATAAACGAGTGATGTTCGCCGTGGCAGGGTCAGGGAAGACCACCTTGCTAGTGAGGCGTCTGAGCCTAGAAAAGCGCGTACTGATAATCACCTACACGGAGAACAACTATCGCCATTTGCGCGATAGCATCATCAAACGGTTTGGCCATGTGCCGAAAAACATCAACCTGCTGAGTTATTTTACGTTCCTTTATAGCTTCTGCTATCGCCCTCTGCTGCAAGTGCATATGCAGACGCGGGGAATCAGCTTTCGAGCTCCGCACGCGCGTACGCTAAAGCTCAAACGGGACAATATGGCGTATTACGCCACTACAAGCGGCAGCGTTTACCACAATCGTCTCGCAAAGCTCCTAGAGACCGTTGATGCAATTCCTGACGTGATGGCGCGAATGGAACGCTTTTACGATGAGTTTTATGTCGACGAAGTTCAAGACCTAGCAGGTCATGATTTCAACCTGCTAATGGCACTAGCGAAGGCCAAGGTTGACATGCTGTTTGTAGGTGACTTCTACCAGCATACGTTCGACACCAGCCGTGATGGAAACGTGAATAGCGCGCTACACGCTGACATTGGGAAATACGAAAAGCTTTTTCAAAAGGCGGGTGTGACTGTCGACAAGGAAACACTGAGCCGAAGCTGGAGGTGTGGCGTCACCGTATGTGATTTTATTCGTATACATCTCCAGATCGATATGCAGTCGCAGCATAAGTATGAAACCGAAATCATTCCGCTGTCCAATCAAGTGGATGCTAACGCCGTGCACGCGGATGGCAACGTGGTGAAGCTGTTCTACCAGGAGCATTACAAATACGGGTGTCTATCTAACAACTGGGGCGCTAGTAAGGGTTTGGATCACTACAACGATGTGTGCGTAGTGCTGGGTACTACTCACTGGAAGATCTACCAGACATCCTCGCTTGCCGCGCTCCCTCCACAGACAAAAAACAAACTCTATGTTGCCTTCTCACGGACTCGCGGAAGGCTGTACCTAGCGCCCGAAAAACTTTTCAAACCATTTAAAACGGACTAGGTCGTAGCCATGGGTGGTGATGTCTGGCGTAAGACCTTGTCCAGAAAGTATGCTCAGTATGAAGGGGAACCGCTGGGCATGACACCTAGCGTGATCAGTCGAAAGACTGGCCCTGCTCCATCTCCCCAATCAAGCTGTATGTGCCGTTTAACCAAACGAAGACGCTGTTGAGCACCTCGCGCAAGTGCCGGATGTTGATATGCGTAACGTCTGGGAGATGGTCTTTACCACTGTTGGTCGTCGCATACCGAAACGCCATCGAGTCTGGGTCGACGTTGTCCAACTGGCGAATGAATTCGTGAACAGCAGTAGCGTTGACGTCAGAGCGCTCTAGCCCTAAGTCCTTGAGCAGATGCCGCAACTCCGACCACAGAGGCATCAACGGATGCTTATCGTAGTTCTTGGGCTCTTTGCCTGTCAGAGCGCGAGCACTCTTTAGCATCAGCTTGAACTGCAGCTCCAAGGAATGGCGGTACAGAAAAAGCAAAGGATAAATGCCGCTGTCCAATGGTACCTGACGATTCGCCATCGCCTCCACAAGACCGTCGGCGGCATCTTTGTATGCAAAAGCATAGAGGTCGGCACGAAAGTGAGACCAGTTCAGCATCGCGTTGTACTGCCAATCCTCACCCTGGATAAACAGCTGCTGGCCGGAGAAGTCTGCCGGCCACTGGATGGCCTCAAGCTCCGGGTCGAGCATCGGTAGCGATTCCTCATCCATATCGTCTCCTCTTGTTTCCCAGGTCATGTTGTAGAACTTTACAAAACCTCGTGGATTACCGGCAACCAGTAAGTGGTTTTCTGGCCTGGGCTACTGCGCGGAAAAGCGCGATATCAGGTTGAGGTCACGGCGTTCTTTGTGCGGGATACTTGATCTATGCTGGGTATGATTTCGGTGCCTCATTGAGCCTCATAGGGTTTGTTATCGCGGTAGCCTAGAGGTCATTGCAAGGAAGCTTGTATGAGATTTTATCGGTTTGATCCCCAAAAGCTTGTTATGCCCGTGAAGCACGACGTGCAAGTTGATTCCGATTTGGCCGGCCTGATTCTGCAGGTGCGTCCCAAGGACTGCATTGTGCTGGCCGGTTGGGACGCGAGAGCCCAGGTTGGTAATGTGAGGGCATTTGGCATCGTCATGACGGTTGATCGAGAGTCAGGCCGTGCAAAAATTCTGTGGCGCGAGGCTGATGTCACGCTTCGGCCCAGCTCGAATGGAAGACGTTACTGGGTGCAAGCCAAACACTGGTTTGCTTTTGCTCCTGACGTGGTCAACCGGTACGGTCTTCCAGATCTACATGCCGAATATTTTCCAGACATCGCTGGATTCGACATCCCTGCACCACCACCGCCCGTGAAAGGTGTGAGTCGTCCCTCGAATTCGCCGACAGGTGGATACGTCTATGTCATTCGATCTAAGCTGGGTTTCAAGATCGGCAAAACAATTCACCTGAAAGCTCGCACTCGGCTCTTTGAGGTCAAGCTCCCCTTTCCCATAAGCCTTGAACATTACGCCTGGTTTGATGATTACAGTCATGCAGAGCGAAGCTTCCACATCACTTATCAAGCAAAGCGCCTTGAGGGTGAGTGGTTCGATCTCGACGCCTTCGATCTTGAGCAGATCAAAACTTTTGGTCAGTCTGTGCCGGTGACAGGGCTGTGAGTAGGAACTCAAATGGAAGTGAATAGCTATTTGCGAGTCGAGGAGTCGATAGAGACTTGCCTTGAGGTACTTACGACTGCACTGGCCGCTATACCAGCGCAGATCATTGAGTGTGCGTCCATTTCTACAGGAGCTTCAGCCGTCGCGATGCTGGATCGCGAAGCCTTCATCAAAGCCTGTGAAAGCCTCAAACCTGCTGTGGTGTTCATTCATCGCGAGCATAGCCTTTTGGAGGAACAACTCGCCGATCTGGTTTCCGAAATCACAGAAGTCCAGGCTGAAGCGGATAAGCTCCGACAGGAGTTCTTGTCCAAGGAAGCAGGGATCGTGGATAGAGCTCAAAAATCCTGTCCTGAATACTCTCACCTTCAGTGTTTCTTTATCTGCGGGGCGGCATTAGTCGCTATGGGCTGTGAGGTAGGTGCCTACCAGGACTTCACTGAGGCACTCGACAGGTTTGAGCAGGTTGCGGATGAGGCCGAGAAAATGGCGTCGTCTCTAGACCAGGCAAGACTGAATAGTGAGATGAAAAAGGTCGCGGAGACGGTTTCCAAGGATCAAGGTTTCATTTCCCTTCGTGGCAAGCGAAAGCGGGCGATGTATGTCCTGAAGCACTATCGACAGGAAATTCCTGAGTCGCCTTATGTGGAGCGCCCCGACCAGGGATCAGATCCAATTGACCGCAACGTCGTGTTGGTTGCAAGGCAGGCCGCCGACATTCTTGAGTTTGAGACCTGAACAGGGTTAACCGCCAACGTGCCACAGCCGGTTAACTGTGCCCTTGGGCAGTTCTAATTGCCGGCAAACCTCCGCTTGAGAAAGGCCGGCCGCCTTGAGATCGCGTACCGCTTTGAGTCTTTCTGCGGCAGCAATTCTCTGGGGTGTAATGAGCTTTTGAGGTTCGGCAGGTAGCTGCTCATCGAGAACACCAAGCTGCATGAGTTCTTTCATTGTGTCATTCAGAACTGAGCGCGCGGTCTTACCTTCATCGGCTGCTGCCACCAGTGTGAGAAAGGAGAGTGGCATTAGGCCTAGCGCTTTAGCTAAGTCGGCACTGAGATCGACGGTTGCCGATGTCGTCGATGCTTCCAAGCGGCTTATGTGTGCTTGGTCAGTCTGATGCTGGAGGTCTGCTTGCGACAACCCATGTCGAACCCTCAGCCACTGTAGCGTTGCCGCATATGCCTTCCGCAAAGACATCCAGCGCACCTCTCCCCAAAAGGAGACGGTATGCCCCGTTTGATGTGTTCCACACAAATGTATATAGTCATTGCGATGGAACTACAGGCGAGCCGCCTTTGCGATCTGTACGTGCGCAGAGCCCTATTTTCTTTGTCGCCAAGAGGATCATCAATTTATGACTAATTCTTCTGAGCACGAGCTGCTGCGGGAAGGGGAAATCTCCTCTGCTGGCACGTCGCTGTCTCATGCAGAAGTGGAAGTATTGGTCGCGGGGCGCTTCGGTCGTAAGCCTTTTTGCACCGTCGAGGACTGGGTCATCTTCCACGTCGACGAGTCCCCAGAGTCGCTCGCGAAAGTAAGAGCTACTGGTCTGGAGCCGATGTTCATGTATGCCCATTGCGTCATTCATGACGGTCATGGCCGGTTTCCACCAGGGGGCTGGGTGCGCTCGACCCTGTGTAAATCGTTCGACGGTGTTTGCCTGTTCGAGACGCGAAACACGGTGTACGTGCTCGTGGGAAAAGGGCGCAAGATGACTGCCTCGCTGAAGACAATATTTGGCTTATGTTAATCGCAGGTGCACTTCGCGGGCCTGCTCAACACGAGATACACGATGTTCAGGATTAGCATGCAAGACCAGGCCGGCCCGGTGGGAATGTTCGGGGACGGTCTCGCTCACTTTCACGCCATGTCGCGATCCTTGGTTACCCATTGGTATCACGTGAGCCTCAAGCGCCGGCATGAGGGGCGATTCGTAGCTTATGAAGAGATGCTGAACGATGAGCCTCGCTTGGTAGAGCTGCTGGTCTCCCAAGACGAGAGCATGGTCATTCAAGATGTCCAGGTCGTTACCCCGGCATGGATGAACAAAGGGTCAGGCTGGAAGATGGAAATGCTGAAATCACTTTCCATGGGGTTCAACCAGGCAGAAGTGCCAATCTGTGTTCTGCAGGTCGAGAGTGGTGATGTGTACGTCAATACCCATCAACGCGACCTGGATGTCGATGCCTTGGTTGGGGTCAGGGTGCTATATCGGCACCGTTCTGAGACCACTGACGTAGCCTCAGCGTCGGAGGCTGTGTAGCTATGGAAGACATCAATACTGTTGCAGTCGATTTACACGAAAAGCGCTACTCGGACTTAGACCTCCTTCGCATAGCAAAAGCAGTGAATCAAGACTACGACGGGCTGGTCACGGCCTACCTGGTGAATGTCCATATTCATGCGTGCAGTGCCGTTGGCGTGGTGTTCAGTCACATTTGCCCTGGGCCGTACCAACGATTTGCAGATGGTAGGCTGATTCGGACATCGGACATTCAGTCCGTTACGAAGGAAGGTAGGTTTTGGGTGATCAATACGGTCAACTCGAAGTACGTCATTGCGACGTTCAGGCGGGACGTAGGGCGCCGTAGCCTGCGTGAGTTCATGCGTATTGCGGGTGATAGGTATATGCCAACGCCTGATCGCCTCCAGTAGAGTCATGATAATTGTTGTTGGGCGGGCGTGCTCTTCGAGGGCCGGCTGTAGTGAACCAAGCCCCACTGTTGCGGGTCTTGACCCTAACGGGCTTAACTCTTACGCCTGCGGCCATCCTGCCGCCTCGTGGCGAACATGAAAACGCGCTCCAGACCCGGATGAACGAGTTCTCTGCCGAAAAACGGATGATGGCCTGTTACGCGGCAGGTCTCTACCGCTTAGTGGACAGCATCCTCATTAATACCGGTACTACGACTCTATTTTTTGCTCGGGAGCTGGCCAAGTTCAGCTGGATAACGGTGATTACGAACTCCCTCATGATTACCGAGAGCATGGGGGCAAGTGGCAACCGGGTATCCATGATCGGAGGAGAATACCGTCCTGAGTCGGCTCAGAACACGGGGGCTTCGGCAATGCAGCAGATCGCTCGTTTCAACGCCGAGCACGCTGTTGTGACCATCGGTGCGTTGAGTGCGGACGGCGCTTTCGACTTCTGAATAGAAGAGCCAGAGATCATCAGGGCAATGATCGCTCGCACGCGATACCTTACAGTCATCGCGGACTCTTCGAAGATGGGCAAGCGCGCTTTGTTTCGGGTTTTCGCTCTCGAGCAGATTGATCGATTGATCGATAGAAAGCCCGTAGGGGAGCTCGCCAAGCCGCTGGCTGAGGCACAGGTTGAGGTGCATGAAGTCCCGGCAGCTACTCGAATTGAATGGACATCTCGCTAAAACTGGAAATGATTACGGCAACGGCTCAACTCTGCCACCTGAGCTAATCATTCGCTCCCTTTGAGAGGCAGGAACAATGGCTCCCAGCAGTACCGATACGATTCTGAGTGAGATCTGGCTCGGCATGGAAAATGAGAACTCCATGTTCGTATGCACTTCGTGCGTACAAGATGATTGGATCAGGAACCTCGCCACAGGACTTGTGAAACCTCGCACATGCAGCGGTTGCGGGAAGGTTGTCGAAGAGGCGCAGACGCCGGTCGAGATTGCCTCAATAATTCGAGGCCGCCTCCAGGAATACTTTATCGTCGACTATGGGCTCTATCCAGGCTACGAAATGAGCCTGCCAACAATCGTAGGCAAGGCGATCAGATGCGAGTCTGATGCTGTGTGCTCAGCGATAGCTGAGCTGCTGGTTGATCCCGAAGCCGACGAGGATGAATTCTACTCCCCAGGGCAAGAGTACAGCCTGGTACCGAGCAAATTTGACTCTGAAGAGCACGAACGATGGTGGGCCGAAGGCGATTGGCACGCAGTTTCTTATGAACTGACCCACGGTCAGCGATTCTTCAACGATAAAGCCAAAGTGTTTTTCAACTCGCTGATCCGCGAAGCAATGGGATCGAGAAAGGATGAGCTTAGCGAGCTGCCGTCAGCGGTCAAAATGGTTCCAGCAGGCTCCTTATTCTATCGTGCCCGTGTCGCGCAGAACTTGAGTGAGGTCATCCGCTTTCAGGGTGATCCGGAAAAGGAATTAGGTGCGCCGCCGAGAGAGCGTGCTGCTAACAATCGGATGAGTGCAGCGGGAATTCCATTGATGTACGTCGCGGGAGACTCTCAGACCTGTATTGCCGAGGTGCGACCGTCAATTGGAGATCAGGTCGTCGTTGCAGAATTTGTATCCACAGAAAACCTTAAGTTCTTCGACTTCACGGCACTCAGGACTCTTGAACATTCCCCTCTCAGCCTGTTCAGTCCAAGCTTCAGTAATAGAGCCGACAGAAGGCTGCTCCTGGGCTATCTGCATGATTTGATCGCACGGCCTGTTAGAGCAAGCGATACGGATTATGTAATGACCCAAGCGCTCGCTGAATGCATTCGCTACTCAGCCCATGGATTTGATGGAATCGCTTTTCGTTCTGTCCAGCGCAGTGATGGCGGAATCAACTACGTACTGTTCGACAAGACCACATCCGCTCAAATACGCCATCCTGATCAGATGCCAGAGTTCAGTCTGGGTACATCGCCGGAGAACGTTTCAGTTCACTTGGTGAAGGGTGTGACCTATCAGACAGAGGCGCTGCCCTAACACGGTACCGCTAGCGCTTTCTGAAGCGCTAGCGGGGGTGTGTTGGTCTGAGCCGCGAGCCGTTGGGATAGGTACCCAAAGGCGGCATAGCCGTCAGCAAATTTTCCGTGCCGAGGCCAGTTACTCTAAGATGCGCTCTGAATAGACCGCTATGGTGGGTGCATACCATGACGAACGGTCATGAGTGTGGGGATGCCGATAACAGCTGCAGGCTTGGTATTGTTGATGATCTATGATCAGGAAACCCCATTACCTCGTCGCACTGAGGCAAACATGCCAGCGATAATCCTGGCGTCGAGCAAAGCATGATGGGGCAGCTCCTCGCCCTCGCTAGTCGGGGTAAGTGTCGTTGCGTCAGTAGGGAAATTACGAACGATTCTGGGCCATCGCCCGCCGTCATAGACCAGATCGCAAAAAAGCTCCCAGTCGTACTGGGGAGCATCAGTGACGATCTCGACCTCCTTTTTGAACGACGTCAGAAACCTGAGCAGCGACATCCTGGCTTCAACAATGGGCAATGCGTAGCTCCCACCCCACAGCTGCGGAAGCACGATTTTCTTCACGAAATCACTGCAGTCTTCTTCTCGCCATGTGTCGAGCAATTCCACGTAGAATTCGCGCCCATCCTCAGCCACTAATGCGAGTGATATCAGCTTCGCTGCTGCTGATAGCCGGGTAAACTCGCAATCAAGAAAGAGCCTCATGTTAGAACTCCGAAATGGCTAGGGATCGCCTGGATATGGCGCAGGAAGGTCAGCTATGGGAAATGGCCCTCGAGCATCTTGGCTCAGACGGACTCCTCAACGCGGTCATAGAAGTGTGGAGCCGCGCCGCTCCTCCGCCCAAGCCAGTCGTTGAGCACCTGACCACCGATAAGTTGAGCCTGGAAGTCCTGAATATACTGAAAATTGCCCAAGAGCTTGTCGGGGCGTTCGTACCGGGGCAAACACCTGTTCCGGGCATCATGACGTTGTACGCTCGTCACGCCAGTGACCTAGCGGATGGGCTCATTACGCGACTGCCGAAAGAAAAGCTTTCTCGAGCATGGAGAGGCTCCTGTCTCGAAATCGACCTAGGTATTTGATGTCCATTCATGCTCTAAAGGGCTCCGTAACGCAGCCATCCTACTAGAGTTTATTGAGCTAATTTCCGCTCCATTGAGATGTTTTATGAACGCTGATTTAACTGAAGAAGAAATGCGTCGTGCATTGTTTGGCTCGGCTGAGCCCGAAGAGGTTCCTGCGCCTCTAACGCCACAGCCTGTGACAGAAGAAGTGATCACGACGCCACTGCCTCCCCCGGCAGCCAAGAAGAAAGCGGCGAAAGCCTTTACGCCTAGGCTCAGGGTCACGCTTCGGGTTGGAAACGAATACGAGGGGGAGATGCACGAACTCATCCACGAAGCCGACACGTTGAGCTCGTTGCTGGCTGAGCAAGAGGCTGTGAAGTCTGCAAGGAAGAAGTACAAGTATGTGGAAATGGTCTCGGTTAAGTCGATGTAGACGCATCCAAGTGCACAACACCTTGGGCAGCTACAATCAAAGGCCAGACGCTGTGATTTGGAGCTAGTCGGGATATGTGCTCTCCTGCCGCAACTTCACCTCTCGCTACATGGACAATCCCTGTCCGAAGCTCAACCATCACTGCTTACTTTCCTAAGCAACCTTCAAGGCCTGCCGGATATCTGCTCGGATGCTCCGGATTGGGAATGAGATCTCTTTTGCCAGTTGGCCTACGTACACCATAGTTGGCCAGCAAACTCTCCATCAGCATTTTGGAAGATTGGAGGTTAGAATCCGGTGCAGCCTGTTATACAACCGCCCAGTTGATTGAGAAGAGATCATCGATACTTCGACCATCCGGGTCTACCATCTAGCTCTTCAAGAAGGTCATCGTCCTCGTGTTTCGCTCGATAGCCGTTCGAAACCGGGCGAGGATCGAGCTCTTCGAAATTCAGGATCGATTGAGTCTGCCTAGTCGGGGCGTGGTATGTGGCTTGTTCGTAGCAGGCGAACCGCCGAGCATCATCACTGGTGCTCCAATCACTTCCCTCGATGTCTGCCTCATGAAGGCCGCTGATACCGGCTTTATACGCTTTTGCTGCGGCAGAGTTTTTAGGAAGGGGAATCCCTTGGCTGATCCACACTCTGGCATCGCGCAGGGCCTTTGAACCAATGGAATACTTCACGACGCCGTCTTCCGCGACGACAAAGGCCAAGTGGCCTTCTGAGGCTTGGGCGAACTTGGAAGCGATACATGAGCGCGATGCTTGGAAGCGTTCAGCCAATTCGGCGAGGTGCTCCAATGTGAAGTTCATGTCCTCCGCGAGTGGCTGAATCATTGCCCAGGGAACCAGGCACTCAGCAGCGAAGATGTCGCACGCAATCTCTTCCTGGGGGCGCCCCGTGAAACGCTCAAGCTCATCACTTGGCAATTTCTCACCGTGCATGGAGGGCAGTTCAAGGACGTGGTGAGCAATTTCATGGAGGATGGTGAAGCGCTGTCGAACGACACTGTCCTTTTCGTTGACCCAGATGTGTCTCTGTTTGCGCCTTTCAAAAGTGTTACCCGCTTCACCATCGGGGAGTTGCACGCACGAAACCTTAAAGCCCAAATGAAAAGCAAGCGCCTCTACATCAACAGGTGCTGTACTGATGCCAGCTTCCTTTAACAGTTTCCTGGCCCGTGAGATCACAACGTTTTCGTCCATGAAGCTCCTCGTCATTACATCTGCTGAATGAGTTCGATCCGTTTGAGCCAAGCCTCTTCGGTGTTCGGACGCTCACCTCGAAAGCTCATTGTTGCTACGTCTTCAAAATCTTCCCATGGGATGTCCGTGCGGGACACCATCAAGTTGTAAAGCGAGTCTTCAACAGTGACCGATTTGGCCAGTAACTTGAAAATATCACCCTCACGGTCATCCAGCTCGAGCGCATGGCTCAGGCGTCCTACGACCTCCTCAGAGGGGGCTGCACGGTCTCCTTTTTCCAATCTCCAAATGTATGCGTGATCTAGATCGCCTGCACGTTTCTCCAAGTCACGAAAACTCAGCTCTTTTCGTTCACGCATGGCAGCGATGAACCCGGCCAAATCCATTTTTTTCTCCAACCACTTGCAATGCCCGATAGGGCGGGAGTAGTCTGTTGTCTAGTCAGGCAACAGCTCGCGATTCATCATCCATGATAAGCGGCTTTTTTTTGAAGTCCACTGTTGTCTGGCAGGACAACGACTCTCGGGTCGTTTTTTTAAGGGCGGTGGTGTTGTCTGTGTAGGCAACAGCTCATTTGGTTCAGATACGAGGATTTTTCCCTATGTCACAGTTGAACGATTTTGAGGTTGAAGACGTGGCCGCCGCCGTCTTAGCGGGCCGCGAGGTACGTGATCAGGGGCCGTATAAAATCCAGCTCGGCGACGATGCTCTGGAATACCGGCCATTGGTGATCGCGGATCCTGTTCCCACGGGGCAGCAAGTCTTGGAGGCTGCGGAGCTCCGCCCAGTGGACGATTACTTGCTATTTCAAGTTCTCACCAATGGCCACTTGGAGCTGCTTAGCCCCACTGAAACTACCGACCTGCGTAAGGCCGGCATTGAGAAGTTCCTTGCATTCAAGAGTGATCGCACCTTCCGGTTCTTCATTGATGGACGTGCGCAGGACTGGGGCGCTCAGCGTATTTCTGGTCGCACTTTGAAGCAGCTGGCCGACGTGGATGCTCAGAAGTACGACATCTTTTTGGTCATCCCCGGAGATGACGATGAGCTGATCGAAGACCGCGACTTGTTCGATTTGGCGCGCCCTGGCGTCGAGCATTTCGCTGCGGTGGAAATCAATATCAAGGTCTTCGTCAATACGCAGCCAGTGTTTGTCCACTCTCACACTTTGTCGTACTGGGAGGTAGTGCGCTTAGCCTACCCGGACGCGCAGCCTGCCCCCAATGCTCACTTCACCGTGACCTACGCCAAAGGCCATGAAGGCAACTCGCTCACCAATCTGGTTGATGGCCAACACGTCCGGATCAAGAAGGGGATGCATTTTAATGTCACACCAACTGATAAGTCGTAGTCCTCACCTCCTGCGCTTGCGCAACGAAGGGTACAACCTGGACACCTATGAGGGTTACCTCATGGTTCATGATGTGCCCTATGTAAACGCTCAGCGTAAGGTGTGCCGCTGCGGTGTGTTAGTCATGCCGCTCAATCTGGTGGCAGATGTTGCGGGCCAACCGAGCGACCATACGGCACATTTCATTGGTGATTGCCCTTGCGATTCGCAAGGGCGTCCCCTCGAACAGATCATCCACAACAGCAATTCGAATCAGCTTTTGCCTAATTTGGTCGTGAACCACTACTTCTCGGCAAAACCCCGGAGTGGCAACTACGCCGATTATTACGAGAAGGTCTCGATCTACGCTTCAATCCTGAGCGGCCAAGCCGAGGCATTGGACAAGAGCGTCACAGCAAAGACCTTTGCGCCGATCCGGTCGGATGTGGAGGGAAGTGTCTTCGCATATACCGACACGGCGTCGACACGCGCTGGCATAGGAATGCCCACTGAAAAGTTCAAAGGATTGAAGGTGGCAGTGGTGGGGCTTGGCGGTACCGGCGCCTACATTTTGGATCAGATCGCCAAGACTCCCGTGGAGGAGATCCATCTCTTCGATGCCGATGTGCTTCAGCAGCACAATGCGTTTCGCTACCCTGGAGCGGTGTCATTCGTTGATCTAGCACGGGGAATGAAGAAGGTTGAGTATCTCCAAGAGAAGTATGGAGAGATGCACCGCAACATCACCGCACACTCATGCATGATCACAGCAGAGAATGTCGATCAGCTATGTGCTTTCGACTACGTTTTCCTAAGTGTTGATAACCCCACGGTGAGGGATTTTGTGGTGAAGGCGCTCCGGAGTACCCGTACATCTCTGATCGATGTCGGTATGGGGGTTCACCTAGTTGGCGAGACTCAGCAAATCTGGGGAATGTGTCGGGTCACAACGCTTACACCTGAACATCACGACCATGCTGGTCGCACCATGCCCCTGACTGAAAATTCTGAAGAGGACATGTACCGCTCGAACATTCAGATCGCAGATCTAAATGCCCTCAATGCGGTACTGGCGATTGGTGCCTGGAAGCGGCTCTGTGGTTTCTACGCGGATAACGTCCAGGCCGGTCACCTCACGTACGCGACTCACCTCAACGAGATGGGTAATAGTGAGGAGTACCCATGACTATTAGGAACCTCACCCCTCAGTTTGTTGAGCATTTCCCGGATAGGTTGGAGTCAGGCGAACTGTACCTCGCCATGGAGTTCTCAACGGCGGCTCATCTGTGTGCCTGTGGTTGCGGCAACAAGGTGATCACCCCCTTCTCTCCAACCGACTGGCAGATGTCATTCGATGGCGAAACGGTGTCGCTCAAGCCCTCAATTGGCAACTGGACATTTAAGTGCCGCTCTCACTACTGGGTGCGGTCTGGCCGCATTGAGTGGGCTGGAAACATGTCCCAAGAGGCGATCAACGCAGGGCGTAAGCGTGATGCTGAAGCGAAAGTACGGCAGCAGCCGGGGAGGCCAAGGGAGAGCGAGGTTCGTCAGCCGGCACCACAAATCCAGCAGCCGACCGAAGCACCGTCCTTGATCACCAGGCTGAGGAAGTGGTTCGGGTTCTGACCGAGTCGACCATCTGCCTCCCTAACAAATACAGGGCCCGACCAAGAGGAAAAGGGCCCTCTAATCATATTTCCCCCCCACCTGACCTCCCTTTCACTAAGCCTCGTAAACGCAGATTGGTAACGTAGAAGACTCAAAAATCGAGGCTACGATGCACTGTAGTAGTGCAAAAATAATGGCGAAATACACTTTAAGTGGATGATTGCCATATGCCATACTCGATTTATCAAATGTTTCTCGCCCGGCTAAGGCACCTTCGTGATGGAGGTTTTGGCGTGATAGCGCCGGCTAACAGGGGAGAACCATTCAGCTTTGCTTACGAATGCGAAACTGTAATGGCGCTACCGTTTGGCAGATCATAGTCCTGTTTGTTTGTGAACCTTGGCGCTTTGGCTCGGTCTCAACTACAGTCGTGATGCCGCTTGTCGGGTGACGACAGGTACTGCTTGTGGAGCTTGGCAACCGGACTCGATAATCCGCGCCGCTGTCGCAAGCGCGTCAGTACCACGTTGATATCTCGTGAAGTCAGTGGTCGCGCATTTGGATTCGTTGATGCACTGTGAACCCAAAATTCTTAGAGGATGGAGCTATGACTCTGGAGCGTATGATCGAAGAGGCCCGTAACCGGAAGGGTACTCATGAGGCCAGCCTGAAGGCGGCTCGTGATCGCATGGCTGAGACCAACAACCGTCTGGCACGTGAATTCGCTAACCAAGAAGTCACCGCGACGTTGCTGGCTAAAGCCTGCAGCCTCTAATAAGCCTCTTCACTCGAAAGCAGCCTGATGGGCTGCTTTTTTTTGCGCGATCAAAATGACTCCATATCTCATCACCAGTTTCGAGGAAGCGACGCTGGCAGCTCTGATTCATGAGCCCTACGGCTATGATCACGCTGACATCTTCGAAAAGCCTCAAATCAAATACATCTACAACTATCTGAAGTCCTTCATGCCGAAGCTGAAGGAGGGCAGGAAGACCGTAGGGAGCATCCTGCTTGAGCATGAGTATATCGACCGAGATTTTCTCGAGGATTACTCCCGCTTCTACTTGGGGCGTTTCCGTAACGATGGATATAAGTGCGCTCGTCTTCACTTTTTCAATTGCGACCTGACCCACAAGCGGCTCGATGCATTGCTTGCTGGTGATGCAGGAGAGGTGCTGGCAGATGACGTGGATGAAAATTCCGTAAAAACTGTAGAGCAGTTACAGTCGCACTATCTCGGCTTCATCGTGATTAAGCCGCTCACCAGGACTTTTGTGGGGAAGACCTGTCTGCGTGTTAGCGGAGACCAAGGTGTGGGCAAGAAGAAGATCGCCAAATGCTATGATGTGAATCTCTTTGGAATCAAACTCACAATCGACTCGATTGCATTTCAAGAGCAGGACAAGGTTGTTGCTGCTTGCGCAACTACCGCCATTTGGACGGCGCTCCACAGCCTGCCAGGTCGAGGGGTGAAGGACATCAAGTCTTGTAGTGAGATCACCACAGCCGCTTTGAATTTCGTGGATGGCTCAAGCAACGGCTTCCCTAATAAAGAGTTAACCAACAAGCAGATTCAGCGAACGCTGGATGTCGAGGGGCTGCGCTATCACAACGCGGGCCTCGAAAAATCGACTAAAGAATCGTTCCGTGATTCCTTGGTCGCCCACATCGATAGTGACTTGCCTGTCATCTTGACGGGGACAGTATATGGTTTGAGGCCTAACGCCGCCGGTGAATACATCAAGGCAGGCCACGCCATTACCGCGCTCGGCTATGACTTCCGGGATGGAGCAGAGTGGGTGTATGTACACGACGACCGCCTGGGCCCATATGCTCGAGCTAAAATGGTCATGCTCGAAGAATTTCTGGGTGACTCCACTCCTGAGGCGGCGAAAGGGCGTTGGGGGCTGGCGATGTCCCTTCGCGAGGCAGACGCCACCACTTGGGTACCTCCTCACGAAATCATTGTCCCTGACATCTCAATCATCCCGGCAGATAAAAAGACAAGGATTGATTTCAAATTCGCTCGTGGCACTGCTGAGCGCATCTCTGATCAGGTTTTGGGCTATCTAGTGGACGAGATTTGTCCAGAGTTTGGTTTCGACGTGCCAGAAGTCACTTATGAGATCAAGCTCGCATCGATTGCTCAGACGAGGGACGAGGTGTAGTGGTCAACTTTT
>NZ_RBRE01000067.1:0-2600 GCF_003700275.1 Pseudomonas cichorii
GAAGTGCTGGCCAAAACCCTGTTCTCCACCTCGCTGAACTTCGACCTGGCGGTCTACGAGTGCTTTGCACCGCTGATTTCCGGTGGCTGCATCGAAGTGGTCAGGAATGTGCTGGCTCTGCAGGACGGCGAACATGACGTCACCTTGATCAATACCGTGCCTTCGGCCCTTAAAGCGCTGCTGGAATACGGCGGCCTGGGGCAGGGCGTACATACCGTCAACGTCGCCGGTGAAGCGTTGAAAGGCTCCTTGGTCGAGAAGCTGTTTGCCGAAACCAGCGTCAGACGCCTGTGCAATCTCTACGGTCCTTCGGAAACCACGACTTATTCCAGCTGGGTGGCGATGGACCGCGAGGACGGCTTTGCATCCCACATTGGCAAACCGGTAGCCAACACCCAGTTCTACCTGCTCGATGAGCACCGTCAGCCGGTTCCATTGGGCGTTCCTGGTGAAATCTATATCGGCGGTGCCGGTGTGGCGCGTGGTTACCTGAATCGCGATGACCTGACTGCGGAACGCTTCCTGGCTGATCCATTCAACGCCGGAGCGCGGATGTATCGCACCGGCGACCTGGGTCGCTGGCTGGCGGACGGCAATATCGAGTACCTGGGCCGTAACGACGATCAGGTCAAGATTCGTGGCTTCCGTATCGAATTGGGTGAAATCGAAGCCAAGCTGGCGTGTCATCCTGCCGTGAAGGAAGCGGTGGTCATGGCTCGCGAAGATGTTCCGGGTGACAAGCGCCTGGTGGCGTATTTCACCTCGACCGAAGTTGAGGCCGATCTGGAGGTTTTGCGCAGCCATCTGCAAAGCCAGTTGCCGGAATATATGGTCCCGGCAGCCTATGTCCATCTGGAAGCACTGCCGCTAACCCCCAACGGCAAGCTGGACCGCAAGGCGCTGCCGGCCCCCGATCAGCAAGCCCTGATCAGCCGTGGCTACGAAGCCCCACAAGGCGCAACCGAAACAGCGTTGGCGCAGATCTGGGCCGAAGTGCTGCAGGTCGAGCGCGTGGGGCGGCATGATCACTTCTTCGAGCTGGGCGGTCACTCGCTGTTGGCAGTCAAGCTGATCGAGAAGATGCGCCAGCAAGGCCTGAGTGCCGATGTGCGCGTGCTATTCAGCCAGCCAACCCTGTTGGCGCTGGCCGCCGCCGTGGGCAGCGGCACGGAAATTCGCGTACCGGCCAATCTGATCGAACCGGGTTGCTCGCGGATCACTCCTGAAATGCTGCCTTTGCTGGACATCAGCGCAGAGCAGCTTGAGCAGGTCATCGCCGCGATTCCCGGCGGTGCGGCCAATATTCAGGATATCTACCCGCTGGCGCCGCTGCAGGAAGGCATTCTTTATCACCACCTCACAGCCAAGGCCGGAGATCCTTACGTGCTGCAGGCGGTCTTTGGTTTCGACAACGAAGCACGGCTGAACACCTTTGCCAGCGCACTGCAGAGCGTGATCGACCGCCACGATATCCTGCGCACCTCGCTCTATTGGGAAGGACTGGACGAGCCGCTGCAGGTGGTCTGGCGTCAAGCCCGCCTGAGTATGGACAAGCTTGAGCTGGATCCGGCACAAGGCGATATCGGCAGTCAGTTGCAGGCACGCTTCGATGCCTGTCAACACCGCATGGACATTCGCCAGGCGCCGCTGATGCGGATTGCCTACGCTCAAAATCCGCTCAACCAGCGTTGGGTGGCGTTGCTGCTGTTCCACCATCTGGTCCTCGACCACACCGCGCTGGAAGTAGTCAGCCAGGAGATGGAAGCCTATCTGCTGAATGACACCGGACATTTGAGCGAGCCAGTGCCATATCGCAACTATGTGGCTCAGTCGTGTCTGGGAACCGATCGCGCAGCCCAGGAAACATTCTTCCGCAACATGCTGGGCGACCTCGACGAACCCACCTTGCCGTTCGGTTTGCATGAAGTACAAGGTGAAGGTCGCGGCATCGAGGAACATCGCGCTGCGCTGGATATCGACTTGAGCCAGCGGCTGCGAGCGCAGGCGCGTGTGCTCGGGGTCAGTGTGGCATCCCTGCATCACCTGGCCTGGGCTCAGGTGCTGAGCGCTGCCAGTGGTCGTGACGACGTGGTATTCGGCACTGTGCTGGTGGGTCGCCTGAATGGCGGTGACGGCGCCGACCGGGCGCTGGGCATGTTCATCAATACTTTGCCGTTGCGCCTGCAACTGGGTACCTGCGAGGCCCGGACGGGGGTGCGGGAAACCCACGCGCGCCTGAGTGCCTTGCTGGCCCACGAGCATGCGCCGCTGGCGCTGGCACAGCGTTGCAGCGGTGTGGCGGCTTCGACGCCGTTGTTCAGTGCGCTGCTCAATTACCGCTACAGCGCGGCACCGGGCGAACACAGCCTGTCGCCGGCCTGGGACGGTATCGAACCGCTGAAGGGCGAAGAGCGCACCAACTATCCATTGACCCTGTCGGTGGATGATCAGGGCGAAGGTTTCGAGCTGACCGTGCTGGTGCAGGACGGTATTGGCGCAGCGCGTGTGGCGGCTTACATGAGCACGGCGCTGGCGCGTCTGGTCGAGGCGCTGGAGCAGCGGCCGCAGACGGCACTGGGCAGTCTGTCGGTACTTCCCGA
>NZ_RBRE01000067.1:2610-6305 GCF_003700275.1 Pseudomonas cichorii
TTGCGCTTGAGCTATGCCGAACTGAATCAGCGCGCCAACCGTCTGGCTCATCACTTGCGCAGTCAGGGCGTGATCCCTGATTCGCGGGTGGCGATCTGTGTCGAGCGCGGGATCGGGATGGTGGTCGGGCTGCTGGCGATCATGAAGGCGGGCGGCGGTTATGTACCGCTGGACCCGGCTTATCCGCTGGAGCGGATTGCCTACATGTTGCAGGACAGTGCGCCTGCGGCTGTGTTGGCACAAACATCGACTTGGGAACTGGTTTCCTCTGCCGGCGTACCACTTATCAATCTGGATCAGCCGGATTGGCAGGACAAATCCGTCTCCAACCCAGTGATTGCAGAGCTGACATCAGCGCATCTGGCCTATGTGATCTACACCTCAGGCTCGACCGGCTTGCCGAAAGGCGTGATGATCGAACACCGCAATACGGTCAACTTCCTGACCTGGGCGCAGCAGGCCTTTGAGCCTGAAGTGCTGGCCAAAACCCTGTTCTCGACGTCGCTGAACTTCGACCTGGCAGTTTACGAGTGCTTTGCGCCGCTGATTTCCGGTGGCTGCATCGAAGTGGTCAGGAATGTGCTGGCTCTGCAGGACGGCGAGCATGACGTCACGCTGATCAATACCGTGCCTTCGGCCCTGAAGGCACTGCTGGAATCCGGCGGCCTGCAAGCGGGTGTGCATACCGTCAACGTCGCCGGTGAAGCACTCAAGGGTTCTCTGGTTGAAAGCCTGTTCGAGCAAACCAGCGTCAAACGCCTGTGCAATCTCTATGGCCCATCGGAAACCACGACTTATTCCAGTTGGGTCGCAATGGACCGCGAGGACGGCTTTGCATCCCACATTGGCAAACCGGTAGCCAACACACAGTTCTACCTGCTGGACGAACATCGCCAATTGGTGCCGTTGGGTGTACCGGGCGAAATTTATATCGGCGGTGCCGGTGTGGCACGCGGTTATCTGAATCGCGATGACCTGACGGCTGAGCGCTTCCTGACTGATCCATTCAACGCCGGAGCGCGGATGTACCGCACTGGCGATCTGGGTCGCTGGCTGGCGGACGGAAATATCGAGTACCTGGGTCGTAACGACGATCAGGTGAAAATTCGTGGCTTCCGTATCGAGCTGGGCGAGATCGAAGCCAAGCTGGCGCGCCATCCTGCCGTACAAGAAGCGGTGGTCATGGCTCGCGAGGATGTGCCGGGCGACAAGCGTCTGGTGGCGTATTTCACCTCGACCGAAGTTGTAGCCGATCTGGAAGCTTTGCGCAGCCATCTGCAAAGCCAGTTGCCGGACTATATGGTCCCGGCAGCCTATGTCCATCTTGAAACACTGCCGCTGACCCCGAACGGCAAGCTGGACCGCAAGGCGCTGCCGGCTCCGGATCTGCAATCCCTGATCAGCCGTGGCTATGAAGCCCCGCAAGGCGCAACCGAAAACGCTCTGGCGCAGATCTGGGCCGAAGTGCTGCAGGTCGAGCGCGTGGGTCGTCATGATCACTTCTTCGAGCTGGGCGGGCACTCGCTGCTGGCGGTCAAGCTGATCGAGAAGATGCGCCAACAAGGCCTGAGCGCCGATGTGCGCGTGCTGTTCAGCCAGCCAACCCTTATGGCCCTGGCCGCCGCCGTGGGCAGCGGCACGGAAATTCGCGTACCGGCCAATCTGATCGAGCCCGGCTGCACGCGGATTACGCCTGAAATGCTGCCTTTGCTGGACATCAGCGCAGAGCAGCTTGAGCAGGTCATCGCCGCGATTCCCGGCGGTGCGGCCAATATTCAGGACATTTACCCGCTGGCGCCGTTGCAGGAAGGCATTCTTTATCACCACCTGAGTGCCGAAGCCGGTGACCCTTACGTCCTGCAGGCAATCTTCAGCTTTGATCACGAACAACGATTGAATGCGTTCTGCAGCGCTCTGCAATCGGTGATCGAGCGCCACGATATCCTGCGTACCTCGCTCTACTGGGAAGGTCTGGATGAACCGGTGCAAGTGGTCTGGCGCCAGGCGCAATTGGGGCTGGAGCAGATCGAGACGGACGGATCTTCCGAGGATGTGATCGAGCAGTTGCAGGCACGCTTCGATGCCGGTCAGCACCGGATGGACATTCGCCAGGCTCCACTGATGCAGATTGCCTACGCTCAGGACCCGGCCAATCAGCGCTGTGTAGCATTGCTGCTGTTTCATCATCTGGTTCTCGACCACACCGCACTGGAAGTGGTCAGCCAGGAGATGGAAGCTTTCCTGCTGGACTCTGCACAACACTTGAGCCAGCCGGTGCCGTATCGCAACTATGTGGCCCAGGCACGACTGGGGAACGATCGCGCCGCTCAGGAAGCGTTCTTCCGCAAGATGCTCGGTGATATCGACGAGCCGACCCTGCCGTTCGGCCTGCATGAAGTGCAGGGCGAGGGGCGCGGTATCGAGGAGCATCGGGCACTTCTCGACGTGAATCTGAGCCAGCGACTGCGAGCGCAGGCACGTGTGCTCGGGGTCAGCGTGGCATCCCTGCATCACCTGGCCTGGGCTCAGGTGCTGAGCGCCGCCAGTGGCCGTGACGACGTGGTCTTCGGCACCGTGCTGATGGGCCGCCTGAATGGCGGTGACGGCGCGGATCGGGCGCTGGGCATGTTCATCAATACCTTGCCGTTGCGCCTGCAACTGGGTGCCTGCGAGGCCCGGACGGGTGTGCGGGAAACCCACGCACGCCTGAGCGCCTTGCTGGCCCACGAGCATGCGCCGCTGGCGCTGGCCCAGCGTTGCAGTGGTGTGGCGGCTTCGACGCCGTTGTTCAGTGCGCTGCTCAATTACCGCTACAGCGCGGCACCGGGCGAAAACAGTCTGTCGCCAGCCTGGGAAGGTATCGAACCGCTGAAGGGCGAGGAGCGCACCAACTATCCATTGACCCTGTCGGTGGATGATCAGGGCGAAGGTTTCGAGCTGACCGTGCTGGTGCAGGACGGTATCGGCGCTGCTCGGATAGCAGCTTACATGAGCACGGCGCTGGCGCGTCTGGTCGAGGCGCTGGAGCAGCGGCCACAGACGGCACTGGGGAGTCTGTCGGTACTTCCCGACGCGGAAATCGTGCAACTGTTGCAAGGCTTCAACAACACGATCGCCGAATATCCGCTGCAACAGACGGTTCATGGTCTGTTCGAGGCGCAGGTCGAGCGTACGCCGGATGCAATAGCACTGGTGCATGGTGATTTGCGCTTGAGCTATGCCGAGCTGAATCAGCGTGCCAACCGTCTGGCTCATCACTTGCGCAGTCAGGGTGTGATGCCGGATTCGCGGGTGGCGATCTGTGTCGAACGCGGGATCGGGATGGTGGTCGGCCTGCTGGCGATCATGAAGGCGGGTGGCGGTTATGTGCCGCTGGACCCGGCTTATCCAGTGGAACGGATTGCCTATATGTTGCAGGACAGTGCGCCTGCGGCTGTGCTGGCACAAACCTCGACTTTGGAACTGGTTTCCTCTGCTGGCGTACCACTTATCAATCTGGATCAGCCGGACTGGCAGGACAAATCCGTCTCCAATCCCGTGATTGCAGAACTGACTCCGGCGCATCTGGCCTATGTGATCTACACCTCGGGTTCGACCGGCTTGCCGAAAGGCGTGATGATTGAACACCGCAATACGGTCAACTTTCTGACCTGGGCGCAGCAGTCATTTGAACCGGAAGTGCTGGCCAAAACCCT
>NZ_RBRE01000018.1:0-6896 GCF_003700275.1 Pseudomonas cichorii
GCCGGTGTGGCGCGTGGTTATCTGAACCGTGACGACCTGACTGCGGAACGCTTCCTGGCCGATCCATTCAACGCCGGAGCGCGCATGTACCGCACCGGCGACCTGGGTCGCTGGCTGGCGGACGGCAATATCGAATACCTGGGTCGTAACGACGATCAGGTGAAAATTCGCGGTTTCCGTATCGAACTGGACGAGATCGAAGCCAAGCTGGCGCGCCATCCTGCCGTGAAGGAAGCGGTGGTCATGGCTCGCGAGGATGTGCCGGGTGACAAGCGTCTGGTGGCGTATTTCACCTCGACCGAAGTTGAAGCCGATCTGGAAGCTTTGCGCAGCCATCTGCAAAGCCAGTTGCCGGAATATATGGTCCCGGCAGCCTATGTCTATCTTGAAGCACTGCCGCTAACCCCGAACGGCAAGCTGGACCGCAAGGCATTGCCAGCACCGGACCAGCAATCCCTGATCAGCCGTGATTACGAAGCCCCGCAAGGCGCAACCGAAACAGCGTTGGCGCAGATCTGGGCCGAAGTGCTGCAGGTCGAGCGCGTGGGGCGTCATGATCACTTCTTCGAGCTGGGCGGTCACTCATTGCTGGCGGTCAAGCTGATCGAGAAGATGCGTCAGCAAGGCCTGAGCGCCGATGTGCGGGTACTGTTCAGCCAGCCAACCCTGTTGGCGCTGGCCGCAGCAGTGGGCAGTGGCACGGAAATTCGCGTACCGGCCAATCTGATCGAGCCCGGCTGCACGCGGATTACGCCTGAAATGTTGCCTTTGCTGGACATCAGCGCAGAGCAGCTTGAGCGGGTCATCGCGTCGATTCCCGGCGGTGCGGCCAATATTCAGGACATTTACCCGCTGGCGCCGTTGCAGGAAGGCATTCTTTATCACCACCTCACAGCCAAGGCTGGCGATCCTTACGTATTGCAGGGCGTCTTCGGTTTCGATAGCGAAGCGCGGCTGGGTAGTTTCGCCAGTGCGCTGCAGCATGTGATCGACCGCCACGATATCCTGCGCACCTCGCTCTATTGGGAAGGCCTGGACGAACCGCTGCAAGTCGTCTGGCGTCAGGCCCGCCTGGAAGTGGAATGCCTTGAGCTGGACCCGGCGCAAGGCGATATCGCCAGTCAGTTGCACGCGCGTTTCGATGCTCGCCAGCACCGTATGGACGTAGGGCAGGCGCCACTGCTGCGGTTGCACTATGCCCATGATCCGGCCAACCAGCGCTGGATGGCGCTGCTGCTGTTCCATCACCTGGTCATGGACCACACCGCGCTGGACGTGGTCAGCCATGAGATGGAGGCTTATCTGCTGGGTTCGGCACAGCACCTGAGCGAGCCAGTACCGTATCGCAACTATGTGGCCCAGGCGCGTCTGGGCGTCTCGCAGCAGGAGCACGAAACCTTCCTGCGCGGCATGCTCGGTGACGTGGAGGAACCCACGCTGCCGTTCGGCTTGCATGAAGTGCAGGGCGAAGGCTGCTGTATCGAAGAGCACCGCGCCGCACTGGATCCGGAGCTGAGCCTGCGACTGCGGGCCCAGGCGCGTCTGCTCGGCGTCAGCGTGGCCGCATTGCATCACCTGGCCTGGGCCCAGGTGCTGAGCGCCGCCAGTGGTCGCGACGACGTGGTCTTCGGCACGGTACTGATGGGCCGCCTGAGCGGCGGTGACGGCGCCGACCGGGCGCTGGGCATGTTTATCAATACCTTGCCGCTGCGCCTGCAACTGGGTGCCAGCGAAGTACGGGCGAGTGTCCGGGAAACCCACGCCCGGCTGAGCGCCTTGCTGGCCCACGAACATGCGCCGCTGGCGCTGGCCCAGCGTTGCAGTGGTGTACCGGCCGCGACGCCATTGTTCAGTGCGCTGCTCAACTACCGCTACAGCGCAGCAATCGTCGAGCATCGTCTGTCGTCGGCCTGGGAAGGTATCGAGCCGCTCAAGGGCGAGGAGCGCACCAACTATCCACTGACCCTGTCGGTGGATGATCAGGGCGAAGGTTTCGACCTGACTGTGCTGGTAGAGGAGGGTATCGGTGCCGAGCGCGTGGTGGCTTACATGAGCACGGCACTGGCACGGCTGGTCGAGGCACTGGAGCAGCATCCGGCTACCGCGCTTAATGCCATTACCGTTCTGCCCGAAGCCGAACGCGAGCAATTGCTGCATGCTTTCAACGACAGTACGACTGACTATCCACGCGACAGCTCCGTGCATGGTCTGTTCGAGGCGCAAGTCGCTGAGCAGCCGACTGCCGTGGCAGCGGTGCATGGCGAACATTCCCTGACTTATGCCGAACTCAATGCCCGCGCCAATCGCCTGGCCCATCATCTGCTTGAACAGGGTGTTGGTGCAGGCGATGCCGTAGCGATTCTGCTGCCGCGTTCACTCGATCTGCTGGTAGCACAACTGGCGATCAATAAATGTACGGCGCTGTACGTACCGCTGGATATCAATGCACCTGAAGAGCGTCAGGCTTTCATGGTGCAGGACAGTGGTGCGCGTTACGTACTGGTACATGGCGATCAGATTGTTCCGCAAGGTGCTGCACGGATTGATCTGGACCGCCTCGATCTTTCACAACAGCCTGAAAGCAATCCGCAACTGGCCAGTTCCAGCGAAGCTGCGGCCTACATCATGTATACCTCAGGCTCGACCGGTACGCCCAAAGGCGTACTGGTGCCGCATCGGGCGATTGTGCGGCTGGTGATCAATAACGGTTATGCCGATTTCAAGGCGTCGGATCGGGTGGCGTTTGCTTCCAACCCGGCATTTGATGCCAGCACCCTGGATGTCTGGGCACCGTTGCTCAATGGCGGCTGTGTAGTAGTGGTCGATCAGGATGTGCTGCTGTCGCTGCCGGAGTTCAAGACCTTGCTGCTGGAGCAATCGGTCAGCGTGCTGTGGATGACGGCTGGCTTGTTCCATCAATATGCAGCCGGTCTGTACGACGCTTTTGCACAACTGCGCTACCTGATCGTCGGCGGCGATGTGCTGGACCCTGCGGTGATCGCCCAGGTCCTGAAACACGGCGCACCGCAACACTTGCTCAATGGCTATGGCCCAACCGAAGCGACAACCTTCTCGGCCACCCATGAAATCAAGGCTGTGGGCGAGGGCAGTATCCCGATTGGCAAACCATTGGCCAATACCCGGCTGTACGTGCTGGATGCCCGACAGCAGCCGGTGCCGCTGGGCGTGACCGGCGAGTTGTATATCGGTGGCGACGGTGTGGCGTTGGGTTATCTGAACCGCGCCGATCTGACCGAGCAGGTGTTTGATGCCGATCCATTCAGCGCTGATCCTGCCGCACGCTTGTACCGCACCGGCGACCTGGCCTGCTGGCGGGCGGATGGCACGGTTGAATATCGTGGCCGCAATGACCATCAGGTCAAGATCCGTGGTTTCCGGATCGAACCGGGAGAGATTGAAAGCAGACTCGCTGCTCACCCAGCAGTAAAAGATGCGGTGGTGTTGGTGCGTGAAGATATGCCGGGCGACAAGCGTCTGGTGGCGTATTTCACCGCCAGCGATACCGAAGTCGATCTGGAAAGCCTGAGAGCGCACCTGAACGGCCAGTTACCGGACTATATGGTCCCGGCCGCCTATGTGCGTCTGGAAACACTGCCGCTGACCAATAACGGCAAGCTGGACCGCAAGGCCTTGCCAGCGCCGGATCAGCAAGCACTGATCAGTCGCGGCTACCAAGCCCCGCAAGGCGAAATAGAAACCGCGTTGGCGCAGATCTGGGCCGAAGTGCTGCAGGTCGAGCGCGTCGGGCGTTTCGATCATTTCTTCGAGCTGGGCGGCCACTCGCTGCTGGCGGTCAAGCTGATCGAGAAAATGCGTCAGCAAGGGCTGAGCGCCGATGTTCGGGTGCTGTTCAACCAGCCAACCCTGATGGCTCTGGCTGCCGCCGTGGGCAGTGGTACGGAAATTCGCGTGCCGGCCAACCTGATCGAGCCGGGCTGCACGCAGATTACGCCTGAGATGCTGCCGCTGCTGAATATCAGTGAGGCACAGCTTGAGCAGGTCATCGCCTCCATTCCCGGCGGCGCGGCCAATATTCAGGATATCTACCCGCTTGCCCCGTTGCAGGAAGGGATTCTTTATCACCACCTGGCGGCCGAGCAGGGCGATCCCTACGTGTTGCAGGCGGTCTTCGGCTTCGCCAGCGAAGCGCGCCTCAATGCCTTTGCCAGTGCGCTGCAAAACGTGATCGAGCGCCACGATATCCTGCGCACTTCGCTCTATTGGCAAGGCCTGGACGAACCGCTGCAAGTGGTCTGGCGCCAGGCGCAGTTGGGCCTGGAGCAGATCGTGACGGACGGATCTTCCGAGGATGTAACGACCCAGTTGCAGGCACGCTTCGATGCCCGCGAACACCGGATGGACATTCGCCAGGCACCGTTGATGCGAATTGCCTATGCCGAGGATCCGCTCAATCAGCGCTGGGTGGCATTGCTGCTGTTCCATCACCTGGTCATGGACCACACCGCGCTGGAAGTGGTCAGCCAGGAGATGGAAGCGTATCTGCTGGATGACACCCGGCATTTGCATCCGCCGGTGCCGTATCGCAACTATGTGGCCCAGGCGCGACTGGGGAACAATCAGGCAGCTCAGGAAGCGTTTTTCCGCGAGATGCTTGGTGATATCGACGAGCCAACCCTGCCGTTCGGCCTGCATGAAGTGCAGGGTGAAGGTCGCGATATCGAGGAACACCGCCTCGCACTGAGCAGGGAATTGAGCCTGAGGCTGCGGGCTCAGGCCCGTCAGTTCGGGGTCAGTGTGGCGTCCTTGCATCACCTGGCCTGGGGCAAGGTGCTGAGTGCCGCCAGTGGGCGCGACGATGTAGTGTTCGGCACCGTATTGATGGGCCGCCTGAATGGCGGTGACGGCGCGGATCGAGCGCTGGGCATGTTCATCAATACCTTGCCGTTGCGCCTGCAACTGGGTACCTGCGAGGCTCAGGCGGGTGTGCGGGAAACCCACGCACGCCTGAGCGCCTTGCTGGCCCACGAGCATGCGCCGCTGGCACTGGCCCAGCGTTGCAGCGGTGTAGCGGCTTCGACGCCATTGTTCAGCGCGCTGCTTAACTATCGCTATAGTGCGGCGCCCGGTGAGCACAGTCTGTCGCCGGCCTGGCAGGGCATCGAATCGCTGCTGGGCGAGGAACGCACCAACTATCCATTGACCCTGTCGGTGGATGATCAGGGTGAAGGTTTCGAGCTGACCGTGCTGGTCCAGAACGGTATCGGCGCTGCGCGGGTGGCGGCTTATATGAGCACGGCGCTGACCGAGCTGGTCAATGCGCTGGAAAACACACCGACTGCGTCGCTTCACTCGATTCAGGTATTGCCTGACGAAGAACTTGCGCAACTGTTGCAGGGCTTTAATGTCACGGCTGCGGAGTATCCGCTCGATGAAACCGTGCATGGTCTGTTCGAGGCGCAGGTTGAGCGTACGCCGGATGCCGTGGCTGTGGTGCATGGCGATTTGCGCTTGAGTTATGCCGAACTGAACCAGCGCGCCAACCGCCTGGCTCATCACTTGCGCAGTCAGGGCGTGATCCCGGATTCGCGGGTGGCGATCTGTGTCGAACGCGGGATCGAGATGGTGGTCGGGCTGCTGGCGATCATGAAGGCGGGCGGCGGTTATGTGCCGCTGGATCCGGCTTATCCGCTGGAGCGAATTGCCTATATGTTGCAGGACAGTGCTCCGGCAGCGGTGCTGGCACAGACCTCTACGCTGGAAATGCTGTCGGCGGCTTCGGTGCCTTTGGTTAATCTGGATGAGGAAGTCTGGCAGGATCAATCCGTCTCCAATCCGCTGATTGCAGAACTGACTCCAGCGCATCTGGCCTATGTGATCTACACCTCGGGTTCGACCGGCCTGCCGAAAGGCGTGATGATCGAGCACCGCAATACGGTCAACTTCCTGACCTGGGCGCAGCAGTCATTTGAACCGGAAGTGCTGGCCAAAACCCTGTTCTCCACCTCGCTGAACTTCGACCTGGCAGTTTACGAGTGCTTTGCACCGCTGATTTCCGGTGGCTGCATCGAAGTGGTCAGGAATGTGCTGGCTCTTCAAAACGGCGAGCATGACGTCACCCTGATCAATACCGTGCCTTCGGCGCTGAAAGCGTTGCTGGAGTCCGATGGATTGGGGCAGGGCGTACACACAGTCAACGTCGCCGGCGAAGCGCTCAAGGGCTCTCTGGTTGAAAGCCTGTTCGAGCAAACCAGCGTCAAACGCCTGTGCAATCTCTATGGTCCATCGGAAACCACGACCTATTCCAGTTGGGTCGCAATGGATCGCGAAGACGGCTTTGCATCCCACATTGGCAAACCGGTGGCCAACACACAGTTCTACCTGCTGGACGAACATCGCCAATTGGTGCCATTAGGCGTTCCTGGTGAAATCTATATCGGCGGTGCCGGTGTGGCGCGTGGTTATCTGAATCGCGATGACCTGACGGCCGAACGCTTCCTGGCTGATCCATTCAACGCCGGAGCGCGCATGTACCGCACCGGAGACCTCGGTCGCTGGCTGGCGGACGGCAATATCGAATACCTGGGGCGTAACGACGATCAGGTGAAAATTCGCGGTTTCCGTATCGAACTGGGCGAGATCGAAGCCAAGCTGGCGCGCCATCCTGCCGTGCAAGAAGCGGTGGTCATGGCCCGCGAGGACGTGCCAGGCGACAAGCGTCTGGTGGCGTATTTCACCTCGACCGAAGTTGCAGCCGATCTGGAAGCTTTGCGCAGCCATCTGCAAAGCCAGTTGCCGGAATATATGGTCCCGGCAGTCTATGTCCATCTTGAAACACTGCCCCTGACCCCGAACGGCAAGCTGGACCGCAAGGCGCTGCCGGCTCCGGATCTGCAATCCCTGATCAGCCGTGGCTA
>NZ_RBRE01000018.1:6903-15266 GCF_003700275.1 Pseudomonas cichorii
GGCGGTCACTCGCTGTTGGCCGTCAAGCTGATCGAGAAGATGCGCCAGCAAGGCCTGAGTGCCGATGTGCGCGTGCTATTCAGTCAGCCAACCCTGTTGGCGCTGGCCGCCGCAGTAGGCAGTGGCACGGAAATCCGCGTACCGGCCAATCTGATCGAACCGGGTTGCTCGCGGATCACTCCTGAAATGCTGCCTTTGCTGGAAATCAGTGAGGCTTCGCTGCAGCGTCTGCTCTCGGCTGTACCGGGCGGCGCGGCCAATGTGCAGGACATTTACCCACTGGCGCCGTTGCAGGAAGGGATTCTCTATCACTACCTGACAGCCGAAGCCGGCGACCCGTATGTGCTGCAATCGCAGTACGCCTTTGACAGCCGCGAACGTCTGGACGCCTTTATCCAGGCGCTGCAATCGGTCATTGATCGTCACGATATCCTGCGCACGGCAGTGCACTGGACCGGGCTCGATGAGCCGGTACAAGTCGTATGCCGAAGCGTCAGGCTGCAACCGCAATGGGTCGAGCTTGATCCGGCAAATGGCCCGATTACCAGTCAATTGTCGGCGCGTTTCGATGCCCGCCACTATCGTCTGGATCTGACCCGCGCACCGCTGCTGCATCTGGCCTGTGCCGAGGATCGCGAACAGAACCGCTGGGTTGCCACGCTGCTGTTCCATCACCTGGCGCTGGACCATACCGCGCTGGAAGTCATGCAGCTGGAAATGCAGGCCTTCCTGCTCGGGACTGCAGACCGGTTGGGCGCGCCGATGCCCTATCGCAATTATGTGGCGCAGACGCGACTCGGCCAGAGCACTGGCCAGCATGAACAGTTCTTCCTCGACATGCTGGGCGATATCAACGAGCCGACCCTGCCGTTCGGCGTGCACGATGTGCAGGGTGACGGACGGGGTATCGAAGAAGTCCATCATCCGCTCGACCTGCAGTTGTCGGCACGCTTGCGCCAGCAGGCGCGGCAACTGGGTGTCAGCGCCGCCAGCCTGATGCATCTGGCCTGGGCGCTGGTACTGGGCAAGGTGTCGGCCACCGACAATGTGGTCTTCGGCACGGTGCTGATGGGCCGGATGCAGGGCGGCGAGGGTTCTGACCGGGCCTTGGGGATCTTTATCAATACCCTGCCTTTGCGGGTATCCCTCGACCGGCAGGACGTGCGCCAGAGTGTTCGTCAAACCCACGAACGGCTCACCGCCTTGCTGGCCCACGAACATGCTTCACTGGCCCTTGCCCAGCGCTGCAGCGGCGTGGCGGCCCCGACGCCGCTGTTCAGCGCCTTGCTCAATTTCCGGCACAGCGCGCCTGTGGCCAGCGGCGAACATCTGGCTGCCTGGCAAGGCATGCAGGCATTGGGCGGCGATGAGCGCACCAACTATCCGCTGACCCTCAATGTCGATGACTTCGGTGACGCTTTCAAACTCACCGCGCTGGCGCTGGCGTCAATCGGTGCACAGCGGATCTGCAGCTATATGCAGGTTGCGCTGGAGCAATTGATCGATGCACTGGAGCAGGCTCCGCAAACGCCGCTCAATCACCTGTCGATCCTGCCGTACGCTGAACGCCAGCAGTTGCTGCATGACTGGAACCACAGCGCTGCGGGTTTTGCCGACGACCAGCTGATTCATCGGGCGGTCGAAGCCTGGGCCGCGGCGAACCCTTCGGCTCTGGCAATTCGTTTCGAGGCGCGGCGTCTGACTTATGGCGAACTCAACGCCCGTGCCAACCAGGTCGCCCATCGTCTGATCGAACAGGGCGTCGGCCCGGACGATCGGGTGGCGATCTGTGTCGAACGCGGTCCGGAAATGATCGTTGGCCTGCTCGGCATCCTCAAGGCCGGTGCCGGTTATGTGCCAATGGATCCGGCCTATCCGGCGGAGCGTCTGGCGTACTTGCTCAAGGACAGTGCCCCGGTTGCGCTGCTGGTCCAGCGTTCGACGGCCCAGGCGCTGGCGCAGCACAGTATTGCGTTCATCTGCCTGGATGACGGCAGTCTGCACGGTATGGGAATGCAGAACCCGCAGGTTAAAGGGTTGACCTCTGCGCATCTGGCCTACGTGATCTACACCTCGGGCTCCACCGGCTTGCCGAAAGGCGTACAGGTCGAGCACCGCAACGTGGCGCGGCTGTTCTCGGCGACCCAGGCGTGGTTCGACTTCGGACCGACCGATGTCTGGGCGCTGTTCCATTCCTTTGCCTTCGACTTCTCGGTCTGGGAAATCTGGGGCGCGCTGGTACACGGCGGTGAATTGCTGATCGTGCCGCAACTGGTCAGCCGTTCGCCGCAGGAATGCTATGCCTTGCTCTGTGAGGCGGGCGTGACGGTGTTGAACCAGACCCCAAGTGCTTTCCGCCAGTTGATTGCTGCCCAGGGTGAAAGTCATCAGGCGCACTCATTGCGTCAAGTGATCTTTGGCGGTGAAGCGCTGGAAACCGGGATTCTCAAACCGTGGTACGCAAGAGCGGTGAACGCCGGTACGCAACTGGTCAACATGTACGGAATTACCGAAACCACGGTGCATGTGACCTATCGTGCGCTGCAGGCGGCAGATGCCTTGCAGGCCGGTGTCAGCCCGATTGGTGTGCGGATTCCGGACTTGCAGACCTATGTGCTGGATGCCAATCGACAGCCAGTGCCGGTTGGTGTCGTTGGCGAGCTGTACGTGGGCGGCGCGGGCGTAGCGCGAGGTTACCTGAATCGTCCTGAGCTGAACGAAGAGCGGTTTATTCCGGATCCGTTCCGTACCACTAAAAACGCACGCCTGTATCGCACCGGCGATATGGCGCGCTGGACCGCCGAAGGCACCCTGGATTACCTGGGCCGTAACGACGACCAGGTGAAGATTCGCGGTTTCCGCATCGAGCTGGGCGAGGTCGAGGCGCAGCTTTCGGCCTGTACCGGTGTACGTGAAGCGGTGGTCATTGCCCGCGAGGATGTAGCGGGCGACAAGCGCCTGGTGGCCTACGTCATTCCTGAGCAAGGCAAGGCACCTTCAGCCACCGAACTGCGCAACCAACTGCTGCAAAGCCTGGCCGAGCATATGTTGCCTAGCGCCTTTGTGACCCTTGAAGCACTGCCGTTGACCACCAACGGCAAGCTGGATCGCAAGGCCTTGCCGGCGCCGGATCAATCGGCACTGGCCAGCCGGGCTTATGAAGCACCACAGGGCTCGGTCGAGGTGGCGATTGCTCAACTCTGGCAGGAATTGCTCGATATCGAGCAGGTGGGGCGCCAGGACCACTTCTTCGAGCTGGGCGGCCATTCGCTGTTGGCGGTCAAACTGATCGAGCGCATGCGTCAGCAGAATCTCAGTGCGGACGTGCGGGTGCTGTTTGGTCAGCCGACCCTCGAAGCACTGGCGGCGGCCGTGGGCGGAAAGTCCGAGATGCTGATCCCGGCCAACCTGATTGTCGAGGGCTGCGAGCAGATTACCCCGCAGATGCTGCCGCTGGTCAGCCTGAGTCAGGCACAGATCGACAGGGTCATGGCCAGTGTGCCGGGCGGGATTGCCAATGTGCAGGATATCTATGCGCTGGCGCCGCTGCAGGAAGGGATTGTCTATCACCATTTGAGTGCGACCGAGGGCGATCCGTACCTGCAATATGTGCTGTTCGGCTTCGACCGGTTGTCACGCATCGAGGCATTTGCCGCAGCCTTGCAGGGCGTGGTTTCACGCCACGATATCCTGCGCACCGGCGTGCTCTGGGAAGGATTGAACGAGCCGCTGCAAGTGGTCTGGCGCGAAGCGAAACTGGCTGTAGAAGCGGTGACTCTGGACCCGGAAGATGGCGATATCGCCAGCCAGTTGCATGCGCGTTTCGACCCGCGTCACTACCGGCTGGATATTCGCCAGGCACCGCTGATGCGCATTGCCTATGCCGAGGATCCGCTGAACGAGCGCTGGGTGGCGATCCTGCTGTTCCATCACCTGATCGACGATGCGACCTCGCTGGCAGTGCTGTCCCGTGAGATCGAAGCGTTCATGCAGGGACGTGAACACACCCTGGCCGCCTCAGTGCCTTACCGCAACTACGTGGCGCAGGCCCGCCTGGGCGTCAGTCGTGAGGCGCACGAAGCGTTCTTCCAGGACATGCTGGGGGATATCGACGAGCCGACGCTGCCTTTCGATCTGCATGATGTACAGGGCGATGGCAGCGGCATCGAGGAAGTGCGCCTGGCGGTGCACAGTGACCTGACCGGGCGGTTGCGCCAGCAGGCGCGCGGTCTTGGCGTCAGCATGGCCAGTCTTTACCATCTGGCCTGGGCCCAGGTCCTGGCGCGGATCACCGGCAAGGACGACGTCGTATTCGGTACGGTACTGATGGGTCGCCTGCAGGGCGGTGAAGGTGCCGACCGGGCGCTGGGCATGTTTATCAATACCTTGCCGCTGCGAGTGGCTGTCGGCGCTATCGATGCCCGTGAGGCAGTCAAGAACACGCACCGGCGCTTGAGCGGGCTGCTGGCGCACGAACACGCCTCGCTGACGCTGGCCCAGCGTTGCAGTGCGGTAAAAGCGCCATTGCCATTGTTCAGTGCCTTGCTCAATTACCGCCACACCGGTGCATCCAGGGCTCGCGACGGGCTTGATTCGTGGGAAGGCATCGAACTGCTCAAGGGCGAAGAGCGCACCAACTATCCGTTGACCCTGTCGGTGGACGATCAGGGGCAGGACTTTGCCTTTTCGATCATGACTCCGGTGCGTATAGGTGCCGAACGGATGTGTGGTTATGTGCAGCAGGCACTGGCCGGGCTGGCCGATGCGCTGGAGCGGGTACCTGCGGGCCGCATGCGGCATGTCTCGATTCTGCCGGCGCAGGAGCAGGATCTGCTGATCTCTGGCTTCAACGCTACGGCGGTCGAATATCCGCTGGATCAGACCGTTCATGGCCTGTTCGAGGCGCAGGTCGAGCGTACGCCGCATGCAATAGCGTTGGTGCATGCGCATGAGCGCCTGAGTTATCGGGTACTCAATGAGCGTGCCAACCGCCTGGCCCATCATCTGCGCAGTCAGGGCGTGATGCCGGATTCGCGGGTGGCGATCTGTGTCGAGCGCGGAATCGAGATGGTGGTCGGCCTGCTGGCGATCATGAAGGCGGGCGGCGGTTATGTGCCGCTGGACCCGGCTTATCCAGTGGAACGGATTGCCTATATGTTGCAGGACAGCGCGCCTGCAGCGGTACTGGCACAGACTTCGACTCTGGAACTGCTGTCGGCGGCTGCGTTGCCTCTGGTTAATCTGGATGAGGTTACCTGGCAGGATCAGCCCGTCTCCAATCCAGTGATTGCAGAACTGACGCCGGCGCATCTGGCCTACGTTATCTATACCTCCGGCTCAACCGGCCTGCCGAAAGGCGTGATGATCGAGCACCGCAATACGGTCAACTTCCTGACCTGGGCGCAGCAGTCATTTGAACCGGAAGTGCTGGCCAAAACCCTGTTCTCCACCTCGCTGAACTTCGACCTGGCGGTCTACGAGTGCTTTGCACCGCTGATTTCCGGTGGCTGCACCGAAGTGGTCAAGAATGTGCTTGCCCTGCAAGGCGGTGAGCATGACGTCACGCTGATCAATACCGTGCCGTCGGCCCTTAAAGCGCTGCTGGAATCGGGCGGCCTGGGGCAGGGCGTGCACACAGTCAACGTCGCCGGGGAAGCGCTCAAGGGCTCCTTGGTCGAGAAGCTGTTTGCCGAAACCAGCGTCAAACGCTTGTGCAACCTCTACGGACCATCGGAAACCACGACTTATTCCAGTTGGGTGGCGATGGACCGCGAGGACGGGTTTGCCGCGCATATCGGCAAGCCGGTGGCCAATACCCGGTTCTATCTGCTCGATGAGCACCGCCAACCTGTGGCGCTGGGCGTTGCGGGTGAAATCTATATCGGCGGTGCCGGTGTGGCGCGCGGTTATCTGAATCGCGATGACCTGACCTCCGAGCGCTTCCTTAATGATCCATTCAACTCCGGCGCAAGGATGTACCGCACCGGCGATCTGGGTCGCTGGCTGGCGGACGGCAATATCGAGTACCTGGGCCGTAACGACGATCAGGTCAAGATTCGTGGCTTCCGCATCGAACTGGGCGAGATCGAAACCCGGCTGGCGCGTCATCCTGCCGTGCAAGAAGCAGTGATCATGGCTCGCGAGGATGTGCCGGGCGACAAGCGTCTGGTGGCGTATTTCACCTCGTCTGCAGGCAACGTCGATCTGGATACCCTGCGCAGCCATCTGCAAAGCCAGTTGCCGGAGTACATGGTCCCGGCGGCCTATGTCCATCTTGAAAAACTACCACTGACGCCGAACGGCAAGCTTGACCGCAAGGCGCTGCCGGCGCCGGACCAGCAGGCCTTGATCAGTCGTGGCTACGAAGCTCCGCAAGGCGAAACCGAAACCACTCTGGCGCAGATCTGGGCCGAAGTGTTGCAGGTCGAGCGTGTCGGGCGGCATGACCATTTCTTTGAACTGGGTGGCCATTCGTTGCTGGCGGTCAGCCTGATGGAAAGGGTGCGTCAGGCCGGTATCGAAGCCGACGTCAAAACCCTGTTTGAACAACCCACCCTCGCAAAATACGCCGCTGCGACGGAAAAAACGGAGATTTTCCTGTGACCTTGATTGAACTGCTGACCACTCTTGAAGAAAAAGGCGTCGAACTTTCCGTTAACGGTGAGCAACTGGCGGTACGCGGCCGCAAGCAGTCACTGGCCGAGCCGGCCACCCTGGCATTGCTGCGAGAGCACAAGGCAACGCTTATAGAATCGATCAGGAGCGGAGCCTATGCGAGCATCCTGGCCAGCCTGCAAAGCGTACCGGCCAACGGGATTGTCCCGGGTTGCGAGCGTATCACTGCGCAGATGTTGCCGTTGCTGGCCCTGGAACAGGAAGCAATCGACAGGGTTGTCAGCCAGGTCACCGGAGGCGCTGCCAATGTCCAGGATATCTATCAGCTGGCACCGTTGCAGGAAGGGATTCTCTACCATCACCTGACCGCCGAGCGTGGCGATCCGTATGTTCTGCAGGCCGAATTCACCCTGGCCAGCCGCGAACGACTCGATGACTTCGTCGGCGCCTTGCAGAGTGTGATCGACCGGCATGACATTCTGCGCACCTCGCTGCACTGGGAAGGGCTGGAAGAGCCGGTTCAGGTGGTCTGGCGTAAAGCGCAACTGGCGGTGCGGGACATTACCCGGGAGCTGGAGCAGGGCGAAGTGCTGCCACAACTCAAGGCCCGTTTCGATCCTCGCCACTATCGCCTGGATCTCGGCCAGGCACCGCTATTGTCGCTGCTGGTCAGCGAAGACCCGGCCAATCAACGTTGGGTGGCCATGCTGCTGTTCCACCACCTGGCCATCGACCACGCGGCACTGGATATCGTGCAGCGGGAAATGCAGGCGTTCCTTACCGGCCAGGCCCATGCCCTTGAAGCGCCTGTGCCTTACCGCAACTACGTGGCGCAGACTCGCCAGCCCGGCAAACGCCAGGGCCATGAAGCGTTTTTCAGCGACATGCTGAGCGACGTGGATGAACCGACCTTGCCGTTCGGCCAGCAGGATGTGCTGGGCGACGGTAACGGGATCGAAGAAGCGCATCTGACCCTGTCCACCGAACTGGGGCAGCGGCTGCGAGCCCAGACCCGGCAACTGGGCGTGAGTGCGACCAGCCTCTGCCATCTGGCCTGGGCTCGGGTGCTGGGTGTCGTGGCTGGCCGTGACGACGTGGTGTTCGGCACGGTCATGCTGGGACGCATGCAGGCAACCGAGGCCAGCGGCCAATCCCTGGGCATGTTCATCAATACCTTGCCGTTGCGTGTGCGCCTCGGCGGGCAGAGCGCCCGTGACGGAGTCGCGGCCACTCACGCGACGCTGACACAGTTGCTTGGTCATGAGCACGCATCGCTGGCGCTGGCTCAGCGTTGCAGTGGAGTTATCGCCCCGACGCCACTGTTCAGCGCGTTATTGAACTACCGGCACAGCGCCGATGCAGGGCAACCGCTGGATGCGCAGACCCTGGCGGCCTGGCAAGGTATTGAAACGCTGAGCGCCGAAGAGCGGACCAACTATCCGCTGATCCTCTCGGTGGATGATTTTGGCGAACATTTTGCGCTCAATGTTCAGGCCTCCATGGAGATTGGGGCACATCGTGTCGCACGCTATATGGCGTCTGCCCTGACGAATCTGGTCAGTGCTCTGGAGGCTGGTGCAAAAACAGACCTGACGGACATTTCGGTGCTACCCGACACCGAGCGTGAGCAATTGCTGCATGCTTTCAACGACAGTTCGACTGACTATCCACGCGACAGCTCCGTGCATGGCCTGTTCGAGGCGCAAGTCGCTGAGCAGCCGACTGCCGTGGCAGCGGTGCATGGCGAA
>NZ_RBRE01000050.1 GCF_003700275.1 Pseudomonas cichorii
TACGAGTGCTTTGCACCGCTGATTTCCGGTGGCTGCATCGAAGTGGTCAGGAACGTGCTGGCTCTGCAGGACGGCGAGCATGACGTCACGCTGATCAATACTGTGCCTTCGGCCCTTAAAGCGCTGCTGGAATCTGGCGGCCTGGGGCAGGGCGTACATACCGTCAACGTCGCCGGTGAAGCGTTGAAAGGCTCCTTGGTCGAGAAGCTGTTTGCCGAAACCAGCGTCAGACGCCTGTGCAATCTCTATGGCCCATCGGAAACCACGACCTATTCCAGTTGGGTCGCAATGGATCGCGAAGACGGCTTTGCATCCCATATCGGCAAACCGGTGGCCAATACCCGGTTCTATCTGCTCGATGAACACCGTCGGCCAGTGCCGCTGGGTGTTCCTGGTGAAATCTATATCGGTGGAGCCGGTGTGGCGCGTGGTTACCTGAACCGTGACGACCTGACTGCCGAGCGTTTCCTGGCTGATCCATTCAACGCCGGGGCGCGGATGTACCGCACCGGCGACCTGGGTCGCTGGCTGGCGGACGGCAATATCGAATACCTGGGTCGTAACGACGATCAGGTAAAAATTCGTGGCTTCCGTATCGAACTGGGCGAGATCGAAGCCAAGCTGGCGCGCCATCCTGCCGTGCAAGAAGCGGTGGTCATGGCTCGCGAGGACGTGCCGGGTGACAAGCGTCTGGTGGCGTATTTCACGGCCATCGAAGATATCGATCTGGACAGCCTGCGTTCTCATCTGCAAAACCAGTTGCCGGACTATATGGTCCCGGCAGCCTATGTCCATCTGGAAGCACTGCCGCTAACCCCCAACGGCAAGCTGGACCGCAAGGCATTGCCAGCACCGGACCAGCAAGCCCTGATCAGCCGTGGTTACGAAGCCCCACAAGGTGAAACCGAAACCACATTGGCGCAGATCTGGGCTGAAGTGCTGCAGGTCGAGCGCGTCGGGCGGCATGATCACTTCTTCGAGCTGGGCGGACATTCGCTGCTGGCCGTGACCCTGATCGAGCGTATGCGTCGCAAGGGGCTGTCGGCCGATGTGCGAATCCTGTTCAGCCAGCCGACGGTTGCTGCACTGGCCGCTGCCGTGGGTCATAACCGTGAAGTCGTGGTCCCGGCCAATCTGATCGGGCCGGGCTGTACCCGCATTACTCCCGAACTGCTGCCGCTGGCCAGTCTCGACCAGAGTGCACTGGATCGCATCGTGGCGACCGTGCCGGGTGGTGCAGCCAATGTGCAGGATATCTATCCGCTGGCGCCATTGCAGGCCGGGATTCTTTATCACCACGTCACTGCATCCCGGGGCGATCCCTATGTGCTCCAGGCGACCTTCACGGTCCGGGATCAGGCACGTATCGAAACCTTTGCCACGGCCCTGCAAAAAGTCATCGACCGGCATGACACCTTGCGTACCTCGGTGGTCTGGGAAGGACTGGAAAGCCCAGTGCAAGTGGTCTGGCGCCAGGCGCAACTGGACGTGCAAACCCTTGAGCTGAATCCTGAGGATGGTGATATCGCCATCCAGATTCGTGAACGACTCTCTACCCGGCATCACCGTCTCGACCTCGGCAAGGCGCCTCTGCTGCGTCTGGCCTGCGCCCATGATCCAGCCGACGGGCGCTGGATCATGCTGCTGATGTTCCATCACCTGGTTCTGGATCACACCGCGCTTGAGGTTGTGCGCCATGAAATGCAGGCATTCATGCTTGGCGAAGGCGATTCGCTGCCGGTTGCCATGCCTTACCGCAATTACGTGGCCCAGGCCTGCCTGGGATTGAGCGAGCAGGAGCATGAAACATTCTTTCGCAGCCAGCTCGCCGATATCGAAGAGCCGACCCTGGCATATGGTCAGGCCAGTGTTCGAGACGACGGCACGGGCATCGAGGAAGCGCGCATCGCGCTGGATGACGGGCTGAGCCAGCGTGTGCGGGCTCAGGCGCGGAAACTGGGCAGCAGTGCAGCCAGTGTCATGCATCTGGCCTGGGCTTTGGCCGCCAGCGCGGCTTGTGGTCGCGATCAGGTAGTATTCGGTACGGTGCTGATGGGCCGGATGCAGGGGGGCGAGGGCTCGGATCGTGCTCTGGGCATGTTTATCAACACCTTGCCGCTGCGAGTGGATATCGATGGGCGCAGCGTGGTTGAAGGGGTGAAATCCACTCATGCGCGTCTTAGCGCGCTGCTCGGCCATGAACACGCCTCGCTGGCTTTGGCCCAGCGTTGCAGTGCGGTTGCTGCACCTGCGTCGCTGTTCAACTCCTTGCTCAATTATCGCCATAGTGCAGTTGATGTGACTTCCGGGCAGGCGTTGTCGGCCTGGGACGGTATCGAAAGCCTGAGTAACGAGGAACGCACCAACTATCCGCTGACCCTTTCAGTAGATGACCTGGGTAGCGGTTTTGCCGTGACGGCGCTGGCCATGGTGGAAATTGGCGCACAACGGGTTTGCGACACGCTGCTGTGCGCGCTGAACAATCTGATCGATGCGCTGGAGAACCATCCGGCTACCGCGCTTCAGGCCATTACCGTTCTGCCCGAAGCCGAACGCGAGCAATTGCTGCATGCTTTCAACGACAGTGCGACGGACTATCCACGCGACAGCTCCGTGCATGGCCTGTTCGAGGCGCAAGTCGCTGAGCAACCGACTGCCCTGGCAGCGGTGCATGGCGAA
>NZ_RBRE01000020.1 GCF_003700275.1 Pseudomonas cichorii
CCTATCGTCCGATCACCCGGGCCGACACCCTGAGTGCCGCCAGCCCGATTGGCGAGGCGATTCCGGATTTGTCGTGGTACGTGCTGGACGCGGATTTCAACCCGGTGGCACAGGGTTGCAGTGGCGAATTGCATATCGGTCATGCCGGTCTGGCGCGGGGTTATCACAACCGTGCGGCGCTGACCGCCGAGCGTTTTGTGCCGGACCCGTTCTCGAAGGACGGAAGTCGTCTGTACCGCACCGGCGACCTGGCGCGTTACCGGTCCGAAGGCGTGATCGAATACGCCGGGCGTATCGACCATCAGGTGAAGATCCGCGGTTTCCGCATCGAGCTGGGAGAAATCGAAGCCCGCTTGCAGGCGCAGTCCAGTGTCCGTGAAGTTGTCGTTCTGGCTCTGGACGGCCAACTGGCCGCGTATCTGGTGCCACAGGACCCGAGCGTCGATCCGCAAAGCCTGCGCGAGGCACTGAAAGCTGAGCTCAAGGCGCACTTGCCGGACTACATGATCCCGACCCATTTCGTGGTACTGGACGCCATGCCGCTGACCGGCAACGGCAAGCTGGATCGCAAGGCCTTGCCCACGCCGGATGCCAGCCAGTTGCAGAGCAGCTACGTGGCACCGCAGAGCGAACTGGAGCAGCAGTTGGCAGCGATCTGGACCGATGTGCTGAAAGTCGAACGGGTCGGTTTGCACGACAACTTCTTCGAGCTGGGTGGGCATTCGCTGATCGCCGTGCAGATGCTGGTCCGCGTGCGCGAGCAATTGCAGCATGAGGTGTCCCTGAAGGAACTGTTCGAGCAGCCGTCGCTGGCGGGTATCAGTGCGGTCATTCAACAAAAAAATGGCAAAAGTGATCACGCACAGGACGAATTGACTAAATCACTGGAGGCACTCAAACGTTTATCAGCGGAGGAAATTGATAATTTGATTGCTTAGCAGGAGATACCCCCGTGCAAGAGTTGCTTGAGTCCGTGAAATCGCTGTCCGCCCGTGAACGCAAGGCGCTGGCGGTACTGCTGAAGCGACAGGGGGTGAATCTCTACGCCGTCACGCCAATCTTCAAGCGAGAGTCGCAGCAACCTGCTGCGCTCTCTTACGCCCAGCAGCGGCAATGGATCATCTGGCAACTGGAACCCCACAGCGCTGCCTATAACATCCCCCTGGCCCTGCGCCTGCACGGGGCTCTGAATGTCGAAGCATTGCGCCGCAGTGTCGAGTTGCTGATCGAGCGTCACGAAACCCTGCGCACCACCTTTGAGCAGCAAGGCGACGAAGCGCTGCAAGTCGTTCATCCGGCCACACCTTTCACCCTGAACGTGGACCGCTTGCAGGCCGGTGAGACGGTCGAAACCTATGTCGAGCACGAAGTGCAGCAGCCTTTCGATCTGCAGCAGGGACCGTTGTTGCGGGTCCGGCTGTTGAGCCTGGGCGACGCCGAACATGTTCTGGTCCTGACTCAGCACCATATCGTTTCCGATGGCTGGTCGATGCCTATCATGGTCGAGGAACTGCTGCGTTTCTATGAAGCCGACAGCCAGGGCCATGAGGCTGCCCTGACGCCCTTGCCGATCCAGTACGCCGACTACGCGCAGTGGCAGCGCAACTGGCTGGAAATGGGCGAGCAGGAGCGTCAACTGAGTTACTGGAAAGAACAGTTGGGCGATCAGCAGCCAGTGCTGGAGTTGCCGACTGATCGATCACGTCCGGCAGTACGCAGCCATGCCGGCGCACGCATCAATGTCGAACTTGATGCCGTGCTGCTGGGGCGCTTGAAGGACGTGGCCCGCCAACAAGGTGTTACCTTGTTCATGCTATTGCTGGCCTCGTTCCAGACCCTGCTGCATCGCTATACCGGGCAGGCCGATGTGCGAGTGGGCGTGCCGATTGCCAACCGCACCCGCGCCGAAACCGAAGGCCTGATCGGCTTTTTCGTCAACACCCAGGTGCTCAAGGCCGAGTTCGCAGCGCAGACTACGGTTGGCCAGTTATTGCAGCAGGTCAAGCAGACAGCCTTGCAGGCTCAGGCCCATCAGGATCTGCCGTTCGAGCAACTGGTGGAGGCCTTGCAGCCGGAGCGCGACTTGAGCCGCAGCCCGTTGTTCCAGGTTGCCTATAACCATCAGACCCAGGGGCGCAACGAGGCACGCCAGTTGCCGGGCTTGCGTCTGGAATATCAGGTGTCGGACAAACACACCGCACAGTTCGACCTGACGCTGGACACCTGTGAGCGTGCAGACGGCCTTGCTGCGTCGCTGATCTACGCCACCGATCTGTTCGATGCGCCAACCATCGAGCGCATGGCCGCGCACTGGCGCAATCTGTTGCAAACCATGGGCTCCGATATCCAGCAACGCATTGCCGATCTGCCGATGTTGAGCGCTGCCGAGCGCGAACAGACGCTGCAGGACTGGAATCGCGATCTTGCGGTTTACCCCAGCGAGCAATGCGCTCATCAGATGATTGAAGCACAGGCTGCCCGAGCACCGCAGGCGATTGCCCTGAGCCTGAACGGCGAGCAATTGAGCTACGAACAGCTCAACCGCCGCGCCAACCAGTGGGCCCACAAACTGCGCGAGCAGGGCGTCGGCCCGGATGTGCGGGTCGGTCTGGCAGTGGAGCGCAGCCTGGAAATGATCGTCGGCCTGCTGGCAATCCTCAAGGCCGGTGGCGCCTATGTGCCGCTGGACCCGGATTCGCCGCAGGAGCGCCTGAACTATCTGATGGACGACAGCGGCATTGCCCTGTTGCTGACCCAGGATCATCTGCGCGAGCGCCTGCCGGTTCCTGCGCAACTCCAGGTGCTGTCGCTGAACGATTCGCTGCAAGGTTATGCCGAGAGCACCCCGGTCAATCTGACGACTCCGGATAACCTGGCCTACGTGATCTACACCTCGGGTTCCACCGGCAAGCCAAAAGGCACGCTGCTGCCGCATCACAACCTGATGCGTCTGTTTGCCGCCACCGATGACTGGTTCAAGTTCGATGAAAAGGACGTCTGGACCCTGTTCCACTCCTACGCTTTCGACTTCTCGGTGTGGGAGATTTTTGGCGCGCTGTTGCACGGCGGACGTCTGGTGATCGTGCCCCGCGAAGTAAGCCGTTCGCCGGAAGATTTCCATGCCTTGCTGGTGCAGGAACAGGTCACGGTCCTGAACCAGACGCCATCGGCGTTCAAGCAATTGATGCGCGTGGCTTGCGATTCTCCAGCTTCGTTGGCGCTACGTTCGGTGATCTTCGGCGGCGAAGCACTGGAGGTTTCCAGTCTGAGCCCATGGTTCGAGCGCTTCGGCGATCAGACGCCGCAACTGATCAACATGTACGGCATCACCGAAACCACGGTCCACGTGACCTATCGTCCGATCACCCGGACCGACACCCTGAGTGCCGCGAGCCCGATTGGCGAGGCGATTCCGGATTTGTCGTGGTACGTGCTGGACGCGGATTTCAACCCGGTGGCACAGGGTTGCAGTGGCGAACTGCATATCGGTCATGCCGGTCTGGCGCGGGGTTATCACAACCGTGCGGCGCTGACCGCCGAGCGTTTTGTGCCGGACCCGTTCTCGAAGGACGGAGGCCGTCTGTACCGCACCGGCGACCTGGCGCGTTACCGGGCCGAAGGCGTGATCGAATACGCCGGTCGTATCGACCATCAGGTGAAGATCCGCGGTTTCCGCATCGAGCTGGGAGAAATCGAAGCCCGCTTGCAGGCGCAGTCCAGTGTCCGTGAAGTTGTCGTTCTCGCGCTGGACGGCCAACTGGCCGCGTATCTGGTGCCACAGGACCCGAGCGTCGATCCGCAAAGCCTGCGCGAGGCACTGAAAGCCGAGCTCAAGGCGCACTTGCCGGACTACATGGTGCCGACCCATTTCGTGGTGCTGGACACCTTGCCGCTGACCGGCAACGGCAAGTTGGATCGCAAGGCCTTGCCCACGCCGGATGCCAGCCAGTTGCAGAACAGCTACGTGGCACCGCAGAGCGAGCTGGAGCAGCAGTTGGCGGCGATCTGGGCCGATGTGCTGAAAGTCGAGCGGGTCGGTTTGCACGACAACTTCTTCGAGCTGGGCGGGCACTCGCTGCTGGCGACTCAGGTCATTTCCCGCATCCGTCAGCAACTGAACGTCGAGCTGTCATTGCGTGACCTGTTTGAAGCGCAAAGCCTGGGCGATTTTGCCACGGCTGCGGATCAAGGCCAGACCAGCCAGGCTCCCCGTTTGCTCAAGGCCGATCGCAACAAGCCGCTGAGCCTGTCCTACGCCCAGCAGCGCCAGTGGTTCCTCTGGCAACTGGAGCCACACAGCAGCGCCTACAACATGCCGGTTGCCTTGCGCCTGAACGGCGCGCTGGATATCGAAGCGCTGGAACAGAGTTTTACGGCGCTGATCGCCCGTCATGAAACCCTGCGCACCACTTTCCGCCAGGACGGCGAACAGGCGGTGCAGGTCGTGCATCCCGCTTCGGTATTTACCCTGCCTGTCGGCCAGGTTCCTGCCGGCCAGGCCCTGCAAGCCTGTGTGCAGCAGGAAGTGCAGGGCGCTTTCGATCTGCAGCAAGGTCCGCTGTTGCGGGTCAAGCTGCTGAATCTGGCCAGGGACGAGCATGTCCTGATCCTGACCCAGCACCATATCGTCTCCGATGGCTGGTCGATGCCGATCATGGTCGACGAACTGGTGCGTTTGTATGAAGGCTACAGCCAGGGCCACGAGGTCGATCTGGGTGAGCTGGCGATTCAATATGCCGATTACGCCTTGTGGCAGCGCAACTGGATGGAAGCGGGCGAACAGGCCCGGCAACTGGGGTACTGGAAACAACAACTCGGCGACGAACAACCGATTCTGGAATTGCCCGCCGATCGTCCACGCCCCATCGTGCAAAGCCATGCCGGTGCCCGGCTGGGCCTGGAGCTGGAGAACGGCCTGCTCGATAGCCTGCGCAGCGTGGCGCATCAGCAGGGCGTGACGCTGTTCATGCTGTTGCTGGCGTCTTTCCAGAGCCTGCTGCATCGCCATTCGGGGCAGAACGATATTCGGGTCGGCGTACCGATTGCCAACCGCACCCGTGCCGAAACCGAAGGCCTGATCGGCTTCTTCGTCAATACCCAGGTGCTGCGTGCCGAATTCGATCTGCACACCACCTTCAGCGAACTGTTGCAGCAGGTCAAACAGGCTGCCTTGCAGGCCCAGGCTCATCAGGAACTGCCGTTCGAGCAACTGGTGGAAGCCTTGCAGCCCCAGCGCAGCATGAGCCACAGTCCGTTGTTCCAGGTGATGTTCAATCACCAGACCCAGGGCAATGCCGAGGTTCGCGAAGTCTCCGGCTTGAGCGTGCAGAATCTTGAGTCGGACAGCCATGCGGCGCAGTTCGACCTGACCCTTGGCACCACCGAGCATGCTGGCGGTTTGAGCGTCGGGCTGACCTACGCCACGGCGCTGTTCGACAGCACTACTATCCAGCGCATGGCCGAGCACTGGCTGACACTGCTGCAAGCCATCTGCACCAATGCCGGGCAACGGGTTGCCGAGCTACCGATGCAGAGCGCAGCCGAACGTCAGCAGATCCTGCAGGAATGGAACGACAGCGCTGCCGCTTACCCGAGCGAACAGTGCCTGCCAGCCTTGATCGAAGCTCAGGTCCGGGCCACGCCAGAGGCTCCGGCGCTGTTGCTGGGCAGTGAGCAGTTGAGCTATCGCCAGCTCAACCGTCGCGCCAATCAACTGGCTCACAAACTGCGCGAACTGGGCGTCGGTCCGGATGTGCTGGTGGGCGTCGCGGTTCAGCGCAGTCTGGAGCAGGTCGTCGGCCTGCTGGCGATACTCAAGGCCGGTGGGGCCTATGTGCCGCTGGACCCGGATTTCCCGCAGGAGCGTCTGGCCTACATGATCGAAGACAGCGGCCTGCAATTGCTGCTGACCCAGAGTGGATTGCGTGAACGTCTGCCGATTCCGGCCGGGGTCCAGAGTCTGTGCCTGGATCAGGACGAAGGGTGGCTTGAGGCTTACGGCAGCGAGAGCCTTGTCCCTCAGGCTGATCCGGACAATCTGGCCTATGTGATCTACACCTCGGGCTCGACCGGACAGCCCAAGGGTGTGACCGTCAGCCATCGGGCCCTGGTCAATTTCCTCTGCAGCATGGCCGATCAGCCGGGGCTCAAGTCCGAAGACAGGGTCCTGTCGCTGACCTCGCTGTCATTCGATATCGCCGGCCTTGAGTTGTACCTGCCGCTGTTGCGCGGCGCTGCGGTGGTGCTGTTGCGCCCCGATGAAAACAAGGACCCGCAGGCCTTGCTGAGGGTGATCCAGCAACAGGGCGTCAGCGTGATCCAGGCCACACCGTCGACCTGGCGCATGCTGCTGGACAGCATTCCGGTAGACGCCTTGCGCGGCAAGACCCTGCTGTGCGGCGGCGAAGCCTTGAGTGGCGAACTGGCCCAGCGCCTGATCGATCAGGCCGGGCATGTGTGGAACGTCTACGGGCCGACCGAAACCACCATCTGGTCGGCACGTCATTACCTGACCTGCAGTGACGATATCTGGCTGGGGCGTCCCCTGGCCAATACCCGTCTGCATATCGTCAGCGACGCTATCGATGTATTGCCGGTCGGCACCCGCGGTGAGTTGCTGATTGGTGGCGATGGTCTGGCGCGCGGTTACCATCAGCGTGCTGCGCTGACTGCCGAGCGCTTCATTCCCGATCCGTTCGGCCCGCCCGGTTCGCGGCTGTATCGCACCGGCGATCTGACGCGCTATCACGCCGACGGGGTAATCGAGTACGTCGGGCGGCTGGATCATCAGGTGAAGATTCGCGGGTTCCGTATCGAACTGGGTGAAATCGAAGCCAGCCTGCTGCAACACGCCGACATTCACGAGGTGGCGGTCATCGATATCGACGGGCCAGCGGGCAAGCAACTGGTGGCCTATGTGATACCTGTCTACCTGGGACCGGATCCCGATGCCCTGCGTGACGAACTGAAGGCCCATCTGCGGGCCGGGCTCCCGGATTACATGGTGCCCAGCCACTTCGTCTGGCTGCAGCAGATGCCTCTGACACCAAACGGCAAGCTGGACCGCAAGGCACTGCCGAGGCCCGATGCCAGTCAGTTGCAGCGCAGTTACGTGGCGCCGGGTACCGAGCAGGAGCGTCAGGTCGCGCAAATCTGGGCGCAAGTGCTGAAGGTCGAGCGAGTCGGCCTGACCGATGACTTCTTCGAGCTGGGCGGACACTCGCTGCTGGCGGCCCAACTGATTTCCAGAATCCACTCAGGCCTGGGGATCGATGTTCCCCTGCGCCTTATTTTCGAGAAACCGCAATTGAACGAATTTATCCAGGCATTTGCCAACAGCGGTTTGTCGCTGACCGAGGACGGTTTGTCCGATATCGAAAAAATGATGAACGAAATGGCGGGTATCTGACATGGACAAGTCTGCAGCAGAGCGTATCGCCCAGCGTTTCGTTGGCCTGCCCGTGGAGCAGCGTCGGCAGATTCTCACCAGGATGAGCGAGACCGGCCAGAGTTTCAGGCTGCTGCCGATTGCCGTGACCCGGCATGACGTGCAGCGTATTCCGTTGTCCTACGCGCAGCAGCGCATGCTGTTTCTCTGGCAACTGGAACCGAACAATATCGCCTACAACGTGCCGTTGGCGGTGCGTCTGGATGGCCCGCTGGATGAGCGCTGCCTGGCGCAGGCTCTCGATCTGCTGGTGCAGCGCCATGAAACCCTGCGCACCCGGTTCGTGTCGGTGGACGGCGAGTTTCATCAGGAAATCCTCCAGCAGGCGACGGTTGCGCTGGAAGTGGCAACGGCCACTGCCGACGATATTCAGTCTCTTGTGAAGGCCGAGTTGCAAACGCCCTTCGACCTGCTGAGCGGCACGTTGCTGCGGGTCAGGCTGTTCCGTTTGAATGCAGCCGAACATGTGCTGACCGTGTGCATGCACCATGTGGTTTCCGATGGCTGGTCGGGCGAGTTATTGATTCGCGAATTCGTCCAGCTCTATCAGGCGCAAGTCGCCGGGCAGCCGGCGCAACTGCCGCCACTGGCGATTCAATACGCCGATTACGCCATCTGGCAGCGTTCCTGGCTGGAGGCCGGGGAGGGTGAGCGGCAACTGGAGTACTGGCGACAGCAACTGGGCAGCGAGCATCCATTACTGGAACTGCCGCTGGACCACGAACGGCCGGTACAATCGAGCTATCGCGGGGCCATTGTGCGCGCCGACATGCCGGAAAAACTCTCCGCCCAGCTCAAGAATCTGGCGCGCAATAACGGTCAGACCCTGTTCATGCTGACCCTGGCGGCGCTGTCGGTGGTGTTGTCACGCTACAGCGGGCAGGCCGATATCCGCATCGGCGCGCCGAATGCCGGGCGTACCCGCAGCGAACTGGAAGGTCTGATCGGCTTCTTTATCAATACTCAGGTTTTGCGGGTCCAGGTGGATGAGCGCCAGACCTTTGTCGAGTTGCTGGATCAGGTGAAAAACGTGGTGATGGGTGCACAGTCCCATCAGGAACTGCCGTTCGAGCATCTGGTGGATGCCCTGGCGCCCGAGCGTAATCTGGGCCACAACCCGTTGTTCCAGTTCAAGATCAACCAGCATGTATTGGCGGGCGATGAAGGCGATGCCGCTACCTCGGTAGCCGGGCTGAGCGTGGCCGAATTCCCGGTCGGTGGCGGCGATGCCCGTTTCGACCTGGCTTTTGACTTCACCGATACGCCTGCGGGCTTGCGCGGCTATTTCACCTACGCCACCGACCTGTTCGATGCCGCGACCATCGAGCGTATCGCCACCTCGTTGCGTAACGTGCTGGAAGCACTGGTGGCGCATTCCGGCGAGCGACTGGCGGATCATCCCCTGGCCGTTGCGGCTCCAGTCATACCTCGTGCAGCCGACTTTGCCCGTTCCGACTTCCTCAGCCTGTGGCAGGCAGGCCTGCAAGCCGGACAGGACAAGCCTGCATTGCGCTTTGGTCAGCAAGTGTTGAGTTATGCCGAACTGGAGCAGCGTTCCAACCAGTTTGCCCGTTACCTGCAAGGCGAAGGCATTGCCTCGGGCATGACCGTCGCACTGTGTCTGGACCGTTCGCTGGAGTGGGCGGTCAGCCTGTTGGCAGTGCTGAAACTGGGCGCGGTGTACCTGCCGCTGGATACCCGGCAACCGGCCGAGCGTTTGCAGCAACTGGCCAGGGACAGCGGTGCTGCGCTGTTGCTCCACGCCCGTGACGACCACCAGGCCGCGAGCCTCGGCGTCTGTCCGGTGCTGGCGTATGACGCCAGCCAGTGGGCGGCAGTCGATGCGAGCCCGCTGCACATTCAAGTGGCGCCGCAACAGCCTGCCTACATCATCTACACCTCCGGCTCCACCGGGCAGCCCAAAGGCGTGGTCATCAGCCATGGCGCGCTGGCCAACTATGTGCAGGGCGTGCTGGCGCGTCTGTCGCTGAGCGCCGGGGCGAGCATGGCCATGGTTTCCACGGTTGCCGCTGACCTTGGGCATACCCTGTTGTTCGGAGCACTGGCGTCCGGTCGGCAACTGCACCTGCTGTCCCACGAGCAGGCATTCGACCCCGATGGTTTTGCCGCCTATATGGCCGAGCATCAGGTCGAAGTATTGAAGATCGTGCCAAGTCATCTGCAAGGTCTGTTGCAGGCGGCGAAGTCGGCAGATGTACTGCCGGGGCAGATGTTGATTCTGGGCGGCGAAGCCAGTTCCTGGGCCTTGATCGAGCAGGTCCGCAGCCTCAAGCCGGGGTGCCGGATCGTCAACCATTATGGCCCGACCGAAACCACGGTCGGCATCCTGACTCATGAAGTGCAGGAAAGACTGGATGCCTGCCGCAGCGTGCCGGTCGGCCAGCCACTGGCCAACGGCAAGGCGCGGGTGCTGGATGCCTGGCTGAACCCGCTGGCCGAGCGTGTCGCCGGTGAGTTGTATCTGGGCGGCAGCGGTCTGGCCCAGGGGTATCTGGGACGCGCGGCGATGACCGCCGAGCGCTTCGTGCCGGACCCGGAAGGCGATGGCGAGCGCCTGTACCGTGCTGGTGACCGGGCGCGTTGGGTGGATGGTCTGCTGGAATATCTGGGCCGTGCTGACGATCAGGTGAAGATTCGCGGCTACCGGGTCGAACCGGGTGAAGTCGGTCAGGTACTGCAAGCTCTGGATGGCGTGGCTGAAGCCGTGGTGCTGGCGCAACCGTTGGAAAGCGACGAGTCCCGCCTGCAACTGGTGGCCTATTGCGTGGCGGCTGCCGGCGCGACGCTTCAGGTTGAAGCCCTGCGCGAACAACTGAGCG
>NZ_RBRE01000053.1 GCF_003700275.1 Pseudomonas cichorii
AAGATTCGTGGCTTCCGGATTGAAACCGGTGAAATCGAAGCGCGTCTGGCGCAATGCATCGGGGTCAAGGATGCGGTTGTGCTGGCCCGCCAGGATGTAGAAGGCGCACCGAAGCAACTGGTGGGTTATGTCACTGCTGTGCCGGGTGCCAACCTGTCGGTGCAGGAGTTGCGTCGTGAGTTGAGTGCTTCACTGGCCGATTACATGCTGCCAGTGGCTTTTGTGGTGCTGGACAGCCTGCCGCTGACCAATAACGGCAAACTGGACCGTCGTGCTCTGCCAGCGCCCGATGCCCTGGCGTATGCCAGCCGTGATTACGAAGCGCCGTCAGGGCCTGTCGAGGCGTTGCTGGCCGGGCTCTGGGCCGAGGTGCTCAAGGTCGAGCGTGTCGGACGGCATGACCATTTCTTCGAGCTGGGCGGTCATTCGCTGCTGGCGGTCAAGCTGATCGAGAAAATGCGTCAGCAAGGGTTGAGCGCCGATGTGCGGGTGCTATTCAGCCAGCCAACCCTGATGGCCCTGGCAGCCGCGGTGGGTAATAGCAAGGAAATCCATGTTCCGGCCAATCTGATCGAGCCGGGCTGCACGCAGATCACCCCTGAAATGCTGCCGTTGCTGGGCATCAGCGAGACTGCGCTGGAGCGTGTTCTGGCGGCTGTACCGGGCGGTGCGGCCAATGTGCAGGATATCTACCCGCTGGCACCGTTGCAGGAGGGGATTCTCTATCACCACCTGAGCGCCGAGGCCGGCGACCCGTATGTGCTGCAATCGCAGTACGCCTTTGATAGCCGTCAGCGTCTGGATGCCTTTATCCAGGCGCTGCAATCGGTCATCGATCGTCACGATATCCTGCGCACTGCAGTGCTCTGGAGCGGGCTCGATGAGCCGCTACAAGTGGTGTGCCGAAACGTCACGCTGCAACCGCAGTGGGTCGAGCTTGACCCGGCCAATGGCCCGATTGCCACGCAACTGTCGGAACGTTTCGATGCCCGTCATTACCGTCTGGATCTGAACCGCGCGCCCTTGCTGCATCTGGCCTGCGCCGAAGACACGCTACAGAACCGCTGGGTTGCCACGCTGCTGTTCCATCACCTGGCGCTGGACCATACCGCGCTGGAAGTGATGCAGATGGAAATGCAGGCCTTCCTGTTGGGCACTGCCGATCAACTGGGTGCGGCAATGCCGTACCGCAATTATGTGGCCCAGGCTCGACTCGGCGTCGAACCTGCTGCCCATGAAGCGTTCTTCCGCGAGATGCTCGGCGATATCGATGAGCCGACCCTGCCGTTCGGCGTGCACGATGTGCAGGGTGACGGGCATGGCATCGAGGAAGCACGAACCTCTCTGAATCTGCAACTCAGCAGTCGTCTGCGCCAGCAGGCACGGCAGTCGGGCGTCAGTGCTGCCAGCCTGGTGCATCTGGCCTGGGCGCTGGTGCTGGGCAAGGTTGCAGCGACCGACGATGTGGTGTTTGGCACGGTGCTGCTGGGCCGGATGCAGGGCGGCGAAGGGGCTGACCGGGCGCTGGGCATGTTCATCAACACCTTGCCATTGCGGGTCAGTCTGGACTGCAGCAATGTGCGTCAGGCTGTCACCGCAGCCCATGACCGACTCACCGGACTGCTGGTTCACGAGCATGCTTCACTGGCACTGGCCCAGCGTTGCAGCGGCGTGGCGGCTACGGTTCCGTTGTTCAGTGCGTTGCTCAACTATCGCCACAGTCTTGCGGTGGTGACCGAGGACAGTCTGAGTGCCTGGGAGGGTATGCAGGTGCTCGGCGGCGATGAGCGCACCAACTATCCGCTGACCCTCAACGTCGATGATCTTGGCGAGGGTTTCCAGCTTACCGTGCTGGCTCTGGAAAACATCGGTGCGCAGCGCGTCTGTGACTACGTACAGGTGGCGCTGGAGCAATTGACCGATGCACTGGAACAGGCACCGCAAACCCCGCTGAGCAACCTGTCGATTCTGCCGCGCAGTGAGCGCGAGCAATTGCTGCACGGCTGGAACCGCAGCGATAAGCACTTTGCCGATGATTTGCTGATCCACCGTGCGGTCGAGGCCTGGGCCTTGAAAAAACCTGCGGCCACGGCCGTTCGCTGTGAAGGCCGTCAGCTGAGCT
>NZ_RBRE01000035.1:0-50532 GCF_003700275.1 Pseudomonas cichorii
CTGCTGCGCCCAGGTCAGAAAGTTGACCGTATTGCGGTGTTCGATCATCACGCCTTTGGGCAGTCCGGTCGAACCCGAGGTGTAGATCACATAGGCCAGATGCGCCGATGTCAGCTCTGCAATCACTGGATTGGAGACGGATTGATCCTGCCAGACTTCCTCATCCAGATTAACCAGAGGCACCGAAGCCGCCGACAGCAGTTCCAGCGTAGAGGTCTGTGCCAATACCGCTGCCGGAGCACTGTCCTGCACCATATAAGCAATCCGCTCCAGCGGATAAGCCGGGTCCAGCGGAACATAACCGCCGCCCGCCTTCATGATCGCCAGCAGCCCGACCACCATCTCGATTCCGCGCTCGACACAGATCGCCACCCGCGAATCCGGTATCACGCCCTGACTGCGTAAGTGATGAGCCAGACGGTTGGCACGCTGGTTCAGTTCGGCATAACTCAAGCGCAAATCGCCATGCACCACAGCCACGGCATCCGGCGTACGCTCGACCTGCGCCTCGAACAGGCCATGAACCGTCTGCTCCAGCGGATACTCCGCAGCCGTGGCATTGAAACCACGGATCACCTCGTCACGCTCTTCAGCAGGCAGTATATGCAGCGCGTGCAGCGGCAGATCGGGGGTCGACTCCAGCGCTTCGGCCAGGCTTTGCAACGCGGTATTCATATAACCTGCGACCCGCTGCGCGGCAATCGCCGCCACGGTCTGTACCGTGAGCTGGAAGCCCTCGCCCAGATCATCCACCGACATCATGAACGGATAGTTGGTCCGCTCCATCACTTCCAGCACCTGGGCACCACCCCAGCGCTCGACTTCTTCGTCATCAAGCACCGGGCTGTGACGATAGTTGAGCAAGGCGCTGAATAGCGGCATGGAAGCCGGTACGCCGCTGCACCGCTGGGCCAGGGCCAGCGAGGCATGCTCGTGGCCGAGCAGCGCTGTCAGCCGTGCATGGATCTGGCGAACGCCCTGGCTGGCAGTAACACTACCCAGGGCAACGCGCACCGGCAGTGTGTTGATGAACATCCCCAGCGCTCGCTCGGCACCGTTGCCGCTCTGCATGCGACCCAGCAGCACCGTACCGAAGACTACATCGCTGCGCCCTGACAGATTGCCCACCACCTGCGCCCAGGCCAGATGGTGCAGGCTCGCCGGGCTTACCCCGAGCTTGCGAGACAGGACACGCAAGCGTGCGCTCAATACCGAATCGAGCCTGAACCGACACTCCTCGACACCACGACCGTCGCCCTGGACCTGCTGAAGGCCAAGCGGCAAGGTCGGTTCCTCGACATCGCCCAGCATTTCGCGGAAGAAGCTTTCATGAGCCGCCTGGCTGACGGCCATCCGGGCCTGGGCAACATAGCGGCGGTAAGGCATCGGGGCATCGAGTCCACTCAGTTCGCCATGCAATGCGAGCTGCATTTCATGCTGCATCACTTCCAGCGCGGTATGGTCCAGCGCGATATGGTGGAACAGCAGGACTGCGATCCAGCGCTGGTTCGGCTCATCATGGGCGCAGGCCATACGCATCAGCGGTGCCTGCCCGAGGTCGAGACGCCGGTCACGCGGGTCGAACAACGTCTGCAATTGCTGGGCGATATCACCGCCAGACGCATCAAGTTCCAGGGTTTCGACGATCAACCGGGCCTGGCGCAACACCACTTGCACCGGCTGCTCCAGCGCATCCCAGACCAGGGCGGTGCGCAGAATGTCATGGCGGTCGATGACGCTTTGCAGCGCCGCGATGAAACTGTCGAGCTGGGCCCGGCTGTGCATGGCAAAGGCCGCCTGCAGCAGGTACGGATCACCCTGCTCGGCAGACATGTGGTGGTAGAGAATCCCTTCCTGCAAGGGTGCCAGCGGGTAGATATCCTGAATATTGGCTGCGCCACCCGGTATGGCGGCGACTATCCGGTCGACGTCATTCTGCGGCAGTTCCAGCAAAGTCAGCATCGCCGAGGTGATCTGTTCGCAGCCTTGGGGAATGCCATTGTCCGGAATCTGTAGCGCTTCCTCGACGCCGCCCACTGCTGCCGCCAGGGCCGACAGGGTCGGCTGGCTGAACAGCACGCGAACATCGGCATCCAGCTCAAGCTGGCGCATGCGTTCAATCAGTTTTACCGCCAGCAGCGAATGACCACCCAGCTCGAAGAAATGGTCATGACGACCGACCCGGGCGACACCCAGCACCTGCGACCAGAGGCTGGCCAATGTGCTTTCGATGGCGCCCCGTGGTGCTTCATAAGCCTGGCTGATGAATGCCATGGCATCCGGCGCGGGCAATGCCCGACGATCCAGCTTGCCGTTGGCCGATACCGGCATCCTTTCCAGCTCGACATAGGCAGCCGGGATCATGTAATCCGGCAGGCGAGCCTGCAAATGGCTGCGCAACAGATCGGCAGACGCCTTGTGCTGACCCGCCTGCGCAGTGAAATAGGCGACCAGTCGCTTGTCGCCGGGATGGTCCTCGCGAGCCAGGACCACCGCATCGCGCACGGCCAGGTGATCGGTCAGGCAGGACTCGATTTCACCCAGCTCGACCCGGAAACCGCGGATCTTGATCTGGTCATCGTTACGGCCCAGATATTCGATCACGCCATCGGCGCTGCGGCAACCCAGGTCACCGGTCTTGTACAGGCGGCCACTGGCTACAAAGGGATCGCTCAGGAAGCGATCGGCCGTCAGCTCGTCACGGTTCAGATAACCGCGAGCGACACAGACACCGCCGATATAGATCTCGCCCGCAACACCAACCGGCACTGGCTGGAACCGGGCGTCAAGCAGGTAAATCCGGGTGTTGGCCACCGGCACGCCGATAGCCGGCAGGGTTGGCCAGTCGGCGACGTTCGCCGGCAAGGTCAACGCCGTGGTGACGTGCGACTCAGTCGGGCCGTAATGGTTGTGCAGGCGACATTCGGGCAAGTGCTCGAAAAGCGCGCGAATCGGCGCCGTAATGCGCAACTGCTCACCGGCAGTGATGACTTCGCGCAAGACGCAGGTTTGCTCGCGCAGTACCGGATAATCGATCAGCGCTTCGGCCAGGGCCTGCAAGGCGATGCACGGCAGGTACAGGCGTTCGATGCGTGCATCGCACAGGTGCTGGTACAGCTTGCGCAGGTCCAGCCGGGTGTCGGCATGGATCAACGACAGCGGCGCGCCGGCGCACAGCGTGCTGAAGATCTCCTGAAAGGCAACATCGAAACCCAGCGCTGCGAACTGCACGGTCGCCGGGGCGATGTTGCCACTCTTGATGCCCTCGGCGAGTTGCCAGTGCATCAGGTTGACCAGCGGCCCGTGGGGCATCGCCACGCCCTTGGGCTGGCCGGTGGAACCGGAGGTGTAGATGACGTAGGCCAAATGTTCCGGGCGATGCCCGCGGGTCGTCAATTGCGGGTTGTGGTCCGGTTGACGGCAGAACTCTTCTGCACCTTCGGCCAGGCCGTCGAGCAGCACGGCCGGCACGCTCGAATCACTGAACAGCCCGGCCAGAGCGGCCTGACTGATCACGGCTTTGGGCGCGCTGTCGCGCAGCATGTAATCCAGGCGCTCTGCCGGGTAGTCCGGATCGAGCGGTACATAGCCAGCCCCGGCCTTGAGAATCCCCAACAGGCCCGCGATCATTTCCGGGCTGCGGCGACAACAGATCGCGACCCGGTCGTCGAAACCGACGCCCAGTTCCAGTAAACGATGGGCGATGCGGTTGGCCTGGCGATTCAACTCACCGTAGCTCACCTGCTGATGCTCGAAAGTCACCGCCAGTGCATCAGGCTGTTGCCCGGCCCGGGCCTCGAACAGTTGATGCACCAGCAGATCTGCGGCAAAAGCCTGTTCGCAGGCATTGAAACCATGCAGCAACTGCTGACGCTCGGCGTCCGGCATGAACACCAGGTCTTGCAGGGCAACCTCGCTGTCCCGGTCGAGTACATCGGCCAGTTCGGCCAGTACTACGCCCATATAGTCGACAATGCGCTGCGCGCCGATTCCCGGCACGACCTGCACAGTCAGGCTGAAGGCATCGCCCAGATCGTCGACCGAAAGCGACAGTGGATAGTTGGTGCGCTCCTCACCGCCTGCCAGCTCGAAACCCGCCCATTGCAAGCCGGTGGCACCGGCGCCGACCGCTGCATGGCGATAGTTGAGCAAGGCACTGAACAGAGGCGTCGGCGCTGCAACCCCGCTGCAGCGCTGCGCCAGGGCCAACGGTGCATGCTCGTGCCCGAGCAAGGCCGCCAGCCGGTCATGGGTGGCTCGCGCTGCGGCCCTGACACTCGGCCCACGGGCCGGCACTCGCAGCGGCAGGGTATTGATGAACATGCCCAGAGCACGCTCGGCATCCTGACCACCTTGCAAGCGGCCCATCAGGACCGTGCCGAACACCACGTCCTCGCGGCCCGACAAGCGTCCCACCACCTGAGCCCAGGCCAGGTGATGCAGACTGGCATTACTGACCCCCAGGCTGCGGGCATGAGCGCGCAGGCGCTGGCCGAGCCGGGCATCAAGCGCCAGTACCGCCTGCTCGATGGCACTGCCGTCGCCCTGCAGGTCCTGCAGACCGAACGGCAATGTCGGTTCGTCCACATCGCCCAGCGCGGCCTGGAAAAAGGCTTCGTGCTCTTCGCGGCTGATGCCCAGGCGTGATTGCGCAACATAGTTGCGATACGGCACCGAAGCCGGCAATCCGGCGCTGCGTCCGGCAATGTGGGCCTCGATTTCCGTGCCCAGAATACGCAGTGAGGTGGCATCGTCGATCAGGTGATGGAACAGAATCACCGCGACCCAGCCGCCACGGGCGAGGTCTTCGGCCAGATGCAGCTCCATCAGGGGTGCCTGGCGCAGGTCGAAACGCATATGCCGTGGGTCGAGCAAGACCTGCAACTGAGCGGCGATATCGCCCTCGCCCGCCTGCAGTTGATGCTCCACAACCCGCAACGGCGCTTCGCGCCAGACTACCTGCACCGGCTCGTCGAGGCCTTCCCAGGCAATCGAGGTGCGCAGGATATCGTGACGCTCCACCACGGCTTGCAGGGCCTGGACGAAGGCGTCGACATGAACGCGGCTGTCCATGCGCAGCGTGCCCTGCAGCAGATAGGGATCGCCTTCGGCCGTCGACAAATGGTGATAGAGAATGCCTTCCTGCAATGGCACCAGGGCATAGATGTCCTGGACATTGGCCACGCCGCCAGGCACGCCGGCTACCACGGCATCGATCTGTTCCTGATTCAGGCGTGTCAGCGGCAGCATCTCAGGGGTAATGCGTTGTACGCCCGGCTCGATAAGATTGTCCGGCACAACTACATTGCGCCCCGAACCCGCAGTTGCAGCCAGCCCCGACAACGTGGGCTGACCGAACAGCACTCGCACATCGACGTTCAGGCCGGTATCGCGCATGCGTTCGATCAGCTTGACCGCCAGCAACGAATCGCCGCCCAGCTCAAAGAACTGGTCATGGCGACTGACCCGCTCGACACCCAGCAGTTCGCTCCACAGGCCGGCCAGCAGCGTTTCCACTGAACCTTGCGGCGCCTCGTATTCACGCCGGGCATAGGCGCTGGCGTCAGGCGCTGGCAGTGCCTTGCGGTCGAGTTTGCCATTGGTGGTCAGGGGAAATGCCGGCAGCAGCACAAAGGCGCCCGGCACCATGTAATCGGCCAGGTTTTCCAGCAGTTCGGCGCGCAGTTCGGCCGCCGTTGGGGCCTGGCCGGGTTCGGCGATCAGGTAGCCCACCAGGCGCTTGTCGCCCGGCTCGTCCTGACGCGCGATCACTACAGCTTCACGAACCCCGGCACAGGCTGCCAGACGACTTTCGATCTCGCCCAGCTCGATGCGGAAGCCACGAATCTTTACCTGATCGTCATTGCGCCCGAGATAGTCGAGGTTACCATCTGTGGTCCAGCGGGCCAGATCGCCGGTGCGATACATCCGCGCACCCGGTGTGGCATCGAAGGGATCGCTCAGGAAGCGCTCGGCATTCAGTTCGGCACGGTTCAGATAACCGCGCGCGACACCGGCACCGCCGACATACAGCTCGGCAACCACACCGGGAGGTACCGGCTGGCCGTGGCCATCGAGCAGGTACAGGCGCAGATCCGGAATACGTTTGCCGATGGGGCTGACAGCACCGTCGACATCGGCCTTGCTCAATGGATGGCAGGTCACGTGGACGGTGGTTTCGGTGATGCCATACATGTTGAACAGCTGAGTGTCAGCATTCGCCTGGCGCGCATACCACGGCTTGAGAATACTGGTATCCAGGGCTTCGCCGCCGAAGATCACCTGACGCAATGAATGCACCTGCGAGCTTTCGCCCTGGGCCGCGATCAACTGGCGGAACGCACTTGGCGTCTGGTTCAACACCGTCACGCCGCTGTCGCACAGCAGCTCATAACAGGCCTGTGGCGAACGGCTGGTCAGTTGCGGCACCAGCAACAGTTTGCCGCCATGCAGCAGAGCGCCCCAGATTTCCCAGACCGAGAAATCGAAGGCAAACGAGTGAAACAGCGCCCAGACATCATCGGCAGTGAAATCGAACCAGCAACGGGTCGCCGAGAACAGGCGCATCACGTTGCGATGTTCGACCAGCACGCCCTTGGGCTGCCCGGTGGAGCCGGAGGTATAGATCACATAAGCCAGGTGCCGTGGCTCAAGTCCGGCGACCTGCGGGTTTGCTTCAGACTGTTCGGTAAAGCCGCAAGCCTCGGGCTGGTCAAGCAGCAGGACCGGAACGTCCTGCTCCGGCAGATGCTGCAGATGTGCTGACTCGGTCAATAACGCCAACGGTGCGCTGTCGCCCAGCATGAATGCCAGGCGTTCCACCGGATAAGCCGGATCCAGCGGTACATAACCGGCGCCGGCCTTGAGAATGCCCAGCAGGCCGATGATCATCCGTGGACCACGTTCGACACAGATGCCGACCCGGTCATCAGGTCCGATACCCAGTTGGCGCAAACGATGCGCGACCTGGTTGGCCTGCGCATTGAGTCGGGAATAGCTGATGGCCTGCCCTTCGTGCAGCAACGCCACGGCATCGGGATGAGCCTCGACCTGGGCCTCGAAACAGGCATGCAGGGTCAGGCAATCGTCTGCCACCGGCTGGTCACGGTTCCAGGCCTCAAGCAGTTGCGCCTCGGCCGGGGTTGGCAGAGTGAAGCCGTGCACCGGCAGTTGCGGATCCTGCAGCCCCTGCTCCAGCAGGTGCATGAAACGTTCGGCAAGGCTCTCGACTTCCTCGGCCTGGAAAAACCCTTCGTTGTAGATGTATTCCAGCCAGACTTCGTCGGTGTGCGGATTGGAGCGGATATGCAGGGACAGCGGCGTCTGCTCGTTACCGTTGGCGCATTTGACCGAATAGGCAACCGCGTCACCGAAAGTCAGGCGGTGATCGCTCACCTCATAGGAAACCGACAGATCGAAAACCTGATCACGCCCATCGCGCAGCAAGCCCAGCGAACGGTTCATGTCACTCAGCGGGAAACGCTGGTTGCGGTAATCCTGCTTGAGCGCCCGCGCCACCTCAATGACCAGCTCACCAAAACTCAATGCGGCGTCGAACTGCAGGCGCACGGCGCTGACCTGGGTAAACAGGCCAATGGTATTGCGGAAATTCGCATTGGAGCGGTTGAGGACCGGCAGACCGACCACCAGCTCATCACGCCGGGAGGTGCGCATGAAATACACATAGAGCGCTGCCATCAGCACCTGGAAACGAGTGCACTGGCGAGGCTCGGCGATGCGGTCGATACGTTCGAGCAGCGTGGCCGGATAACGCCGCGAAACATGGCCACCGGGCGCCAGTCCGGCATGTCGCGCCCGATGTCGTGGCTCGAACAGCGGCTCCGGAACGTCGCGGTATTTGTCCAGCCAGTAATCCTGGTCGCGGGTGTAGCGTTGCGAGTCGCGGTAGGCGATGTCGTCCTGAATATAGTGAGCGTAGGACGGAGCCGGCGTGTCGTCAGACGGGCCATGCCCGGCGCCATACAGCTCGCCCAGTTCCTTGAGCAACAGCGCAATGCCCCAGCCATCGATCACGATGTGGTGCGCCTGGATTCCCAGATAGCTCAGGTGCTCGCTGATCCTGAGCAGTTGCAGACGCACCAGTGGCGCGCCATCCAGAGCGAACGGCTCGCGGTTGCGGGCCTGGACGAATGCCAGCGCAGCGGCTTCGGGCTCGTCCTCCATGGATAAATCGTGCAACGACATATGCAATGGCAAGTCGTCGGCAAAAGTCTGTACTGGCAGACCGTCGTCGCCCAATCCGTGCAACAGCACCATCCGCAACGCATCGTGCCTGCGAACCATCTGGTCTACAGCGCGCTGCAGGCGCTCGGCGTCGACATGCCCCTCGATAACGGTGTAGCCGCCGATGTTGTAGAGCGGGATTTCACTGCGCACCGTCTGATGCAGCCAGATATCGCGCTGGGCTGCGCTGAGGGGAAAAGTGTTCGGCACGGAAAGGGACTGGTTCATGCGGCGACTCCTTGAATGACGCAACGACTGGATACCCGATCCGCCACCCACTTGACCGCCTTGTTTCCAGCAAAAGATGTCATATGTTCTGTCTCGAATAGTTCTGGAATCGGCTCTTGTGGAGCAGTTTCCGGGAGGTGTTCGGTGGCCATTTAAAAGACGCAGGGAAACCGTTACATGAGCGGTTCCATGTACATGAGGGGAACTGTAATCAGGCGGTCCGGTACATGTATGTCACTTGATACCCGGACAAGAAACAGGACGTACCGGACAAGTTGGCAATATGCGTGGCTTGTCCCTTCTTTTCACCACAGACAACCGATTCCTGCAGTGCTCGAATACAGGCGTGCAAGTAACGTTTGAGCAGTTCCACGCGCAAAGGACCATGACATGAACAGCTTTGAACCCGGTGAATACGTGCGTCTGCGCTCTGGAGGCAGAAAAATGCAGGTGATAAAGGACGAGGCCGCAGAATCGCTGCCCGCTTCATCACTGGTGGCTTGTGAATACCGTGCTAAAAGTCGAAGAGTGCTGGGATTCTATGCAGCGAATTCATTGATCCGTGCGCAGAATCCGGAACATCCGGTTGCAGCCGAATAATCCAGGGCGACACATTAGAACAACATGAATGTCGCCTTTTATTGAATAAATTTACTTCCCGCCGTTATACCCCCCTTCCTCCGTTAAAATATGTTCACGAATGAATTCGCTCCCGCATGTTCGGGCAGGAGTCAATTCATTCGCGAACATACCGACGTCACACCGTAAACGAATGCGAAGCCAGGTTATAAAGCAGGCCTGTCGCAAACAGGCCGATCACCATGGAAACACCCTTGTTCAGCAGGCGCGACGAACGCGGTGAATTCAACCGGCTGCCGAAACAGGCACCGAAGATCACCCAGGCAGAACCGACCGGCAGTACCACGGCGGTAAAGGCACTCATGAACGCCAGATAGTCCGCGCTATCGAGAAAGGTGCCGGCTGGTGCCACGAACGAGGCAAAGAACAGGCCCTTGGGATTGCTCAGCGTGGCGACGAACAACCCCGTCGGTGAAAGCCCGGGCTGATCGCCCTGCCCGCCATCACTGTGACCGCTACGCGCCATGGCCCACAGCTTCAGCGCGATATAGAACAGGAAGCACACCGCAAATGCCTTGCTCAGGGTCGCTACCCAGGGATAGTCGCGGGCGACCCGATCCAGAGTCAGGCCCCAGGCCGTGATCTGAACCACGTAAGCCAGCCACTCGGCTGCCACCCATTGCAATGAGCGGGCATTGAAACCCCGGTTCATGCCTGTCTGGAACAATAGCGAGTTGGTCGGCCCGGGAACTGCGAGCACGGCCAGCAGTGTCAGGAAGATTGAACCACCCATGTTGATACCCTCATTCGACTTTGCAACTTTGGTTAAAACCGCGAATCTGCCTGCGCGTTTCAGCTGTGTTGTGGCGGATGCAAACGCCTGGTCACACGCTTGAAGAGCTGCAACAGATCGTCCACGTAGGTGAAAATCACCGGAATCACCAGCAGGCTGAGTACGGTCGAAGTCAGCAGCCCACCGATCACCACCACTGCCATGGGCTGCCTGAATCCCGGGTCGGCACCCACGCCAATGGCGGTCGGCAGCATTCCTGCACCCATGGCGATGGTGGTCATGAGGATTGGCCGTGCACGTTTGTGGCAGGCATCGAGCAGCGCGTCGTAGCGGCTCATGCCGAAATCGCGGCGGGCGAGAATCGCGTAGTCCACCAGCAGGATCGAGTTCTTGGTCACGATGCCCATCAGCATCAACAGCCCGATGACCGAAGACAGGGAAAAACTCAGGTCGCAGGCCAGCAGTCCGAGCAGCGCGCCGCCCAGAGAAAGCGGTAGCGCGGACAGGATGGTCGCCGGTTGCAGGAAGTCATGGAACAAGAGCACCAGCACGGCATAGATGCAGAACACGCCGATGGCCATGGTCAGGCCAAAGCTGCCGAACAGTTCGCTCATCAACTGTACTTCGCCCTGCTCCACCAGCCGGACCCCGGCAGGCAACTGCGCCAGGCCCGGCAACTGACGAGCCTGATTCATCACTTCGCCCAGGCTGCGGCCATTGAGTTCGACGGACAGCGTGACGTAGCGCTGTCGGTCCAGGCGATCGATCTGGGCCGGCCCGCTGCCGGTACTCAATTCGCCCAGGGATGCCAGGGCGACCTGACCATCGCGGCCGGTGACCCGCAACTGGCCAATGCGCTCCAGATCGCCGCGCAGACCGGGTTCCATGCGTACCCTGAGGTTCACCTGGCGCTGTGACAGGTTGATCTTGCCCAGCGCCGAGGAATAATCGCCATAGGTGGCCAGGCGCAAGGTGTCGGCAATCTGCTGACTGGTGACGCCCAGTTGCGCAGCCCTTGTATAGTCCGGCCTGAACTGGACCTCCGGCGCCTGCAAGGCAGCGCTGGAGGTGATATTGCCGACGCCACTCAACTGGCGCAGTTGCGGCTCCAGAGCCAGCGCAGTGCGCTCCAGCAGATCACCGTCATCGCTGGCCAGCACGATATCGAGTTTTTCGCCGTTGCCACTGCCACCGACACTGATCCGCGCCCCCGGCAGCGAACGCAAGGCATCGCGCATATGGGCTTCGAGTTCGGTCTGGCTGAGTTCGCGATCCTGACGGCGCGCCAGCTCCACGGTCAACGTCGCCTGGTTGACGGCCGCGCCATCGCCCGCTTCGCTGCCAGCGGTTCCGGCCATTGCAAAGATGCGTTCGATGCCCGGTTGTGACTTCAGTCGCTCGCTGGCATCGCGGGCCAGACTGGCGGTCTGCTCCAGTGTGGCCCCCGGTGGCAACTCCAGAGTAATGCTGGAGCGGGCAATGTCCTGGGCCGGCAGAAAGCTGGTGGGCAGGAAACCGATCAGCGCCAGTGAGCCGGCAAAGAACAGCCCGGCCAGCGCCATGCTGGTCTTGCGCCATTCCAGGCTGCGGTGAATCCACACCAGGTAGCGGCGCATCAGCCAGCCATCTTCCTCGACGTGCGCCACCGGCTTGAGAAATACCGCAGCCATCATTGGCGTCAGCAAACGCGCCACCAGCAACGAGAACAGCAGCGCCGCCGAAGCAGTGATACCGAACTGCACGAACAGCTTGCCGGCAACACCACCCATGAATGCGGTGGGCAGGAACACCGCGACCAGGGTCACAGTGGTGGCGATCACCGCCAGACCAATCTCGTCCGCAGCCTCCATCGCGGCCTCGCGGGGGCTCTTGCCCATGCGCAGGTGACGAGCGATGTTTTCCACTTCGACGATCGCATCGTCCACCAGAATGCCGATGATCAGCGCCAGGGCCAGCAGGGAAACGGTGTTGAGGGTGAAGCCGGCGAAATACATCAGGCCAAAGGTGGGAATGATCGACAGCGGCAATGCAGTGGCCACGATCAGCATGGCCCGGAAATCACGCAGGAACCACCACACCACCAATACCGCCAGCAGGATGCCCTCGTACAGCAGGTTCATCGAGTCATGATAGTTTTCGAGCACCGAAGCCGAGCTGTCGCTGATCTCGGTCAGGCTGATACCGTGCTGCCGGGCCACGAAATCCGTCACCGCGGCACGAATCTCGTTGGCCATGCTGACGTCGGAAAAACCCAGGGAACGCAGCACCTGAACACCGATCACCGGTTTGCCGTCAAGATAGGCCAGCGAATGGCGCTCGGCATGATGGTCACGGATCGTCGCCAACTGGTGCAGTGCAAACGAACGACCATTGCCTACCGGCACGTCAATCGAGCCCAGCGCCTGCGGATCATCGATGCCACCCAGGGTCCGCACCGCCATGCGCGCGCCGCCCAGCTCCGCCATGCCTCCGGAGTTATCGATTTCCATGGCCTTGAGTGGCGTTTCGACGTCGGCAACGCCCAGTCCCAGACCGGCCATCATCATCGGATCGAGATCGACCTGGACCTCGCGCTCGACACCGCCAACCCTTAACACCTGCGCCACGCCCCTGACCTCCTGCAGGTGCTTGCTCAATTCATTGTCGACAAACCACGAAAGCGCTTCTTCATCCATGCCCGGCGCCTCGATGACATATGTCAGCACCGGCGTGTCATGCAGGGTCAAGCGCGAGACGCTGGGGGTATCCAGGCTGGCGGGCAGTTCCGCCATTGCGCTGTCCACCACATTGCGCACTTCGTTAAGGGCCTCGTTGCCATCCTTCTCGATGGCAAAGCTGACATTGATCTGCACAGCCCCGGAAGTGATGGTCGTGGTGACATGCTTGAGCAACCGCAGCGATGAAAGCCGGTCCTCCAGCTTGCGGGCCACCTCGGTTTCCAGTTGCTCGGGGGCTGCACCTTCAAGGGATGCGCTGATAGTTACGGTGGGCAGATCCAGATCAGGAAAATCCTGGATCCCCAAGCGTTGCAAGCCGATGAAACCCAGCAAACCCAGCAGAATGAACAGCATGATTGCCGGCACCGGATAGCGGATCGACAGGGAAGACAAGGTCATGGCTGGCTGCCTCCCGATGCCACTGGCGTGACTTGCGCGCCGTCACTGAGGAAGGCGCCACCGGAGCGCACGATGGTTTGCTGCTCGTCTAGCCCGGAAACGATCTCCACAGCCTTGTCCCGGCGCCGTCCGATTTGTACCTGGCGCTGGGCAACGTGGTTATCGGCTCCGACGATGAACACCCAGGAGCGCCCGTCACGGAGAAAAACGGCGCTGTCCGGCACCGTCAGCGCCGGCTCGGCAGGAAGCTCGATACGACCGCTGGCATACATGCCCGAGCGCGCAGCGCTGTCCGCGGCAAGCGCCACGTAGACCAGCGCCCGGCCGGTATTGTTGTCGAGGATCGGCGACACCAGACGAACCTGGCCTTGCACCGACTGACCGCCAGGCAAGATCAACTGCGCGTGCTGCCCCGGCTGTACGCGAGTCAGTTGCCTGGCATCCAGCTCGGCCTGCCACTCGATCCGTCCTTCGCGTACCAGGCGGAACAGTTCGGTGCCGGCATCCACCACACTGCCCAGCAGTGCGGTGCGCGATGAGACGATGCCATCGTCGACCGCCACAATCCGCGTCTGGCCAATCCGGATGCGAATGCTCTGCATATCGGCGGTCGCGACCCCAAGTTCGGCCTTTGCCGTGTCCAGGGCAATCCGGTACTGCTCGCTCTGTTGCGCGGACAACACCCCGGTCACGCCCACCACTTCGGCACGACGCAAATCGGATTGTGCCTGGCGAAGACTGGCCCGGGCCTGATCGAGCGTCGCCTGCTGTCTGCTCTGCTCGGCCAGCAGACTGTCCTGCGCCAGGGTTGCCAACACCTGCCCCTTGCGTACCCGGTCCCCGATATCGGCATTGATGCTGGCGATCCGCAGGCTGCCGGTTTCTGCGCTGATCAGCGCTTCCTGCCAGGGCAACAGCCGACCGCTCGCCGACAGTTCATCAGGCCATGGCCGCCATTGCGCCCGGGCCACTTCAACACTCAGGCTGCTGAGGTTAGTGGCAGGTTCGAGCGCCGGAGCTTCGCTGCGATTGCGCAACACAGCCACCAGCGCCAGCACGACACCCAGCGCCAACAGCAACCAGATCCACTTGCGACGAGCGAGACTCAAGATCGTTCTCCCGTCGCGGCCTGCGCAAGCGGCTGGCCATCAGGAGTGTCCTGCCAGCCGCCACCCAGGGCCTTGTAGAGAGCGATCCAGTAGCGCACCTGTTCCTGCTGCAAGGTGATCAGTTCGATCTGTGCATCGAGGGCCGAGCGCCGGGCAACTTCCCGGTCCAGTATGCTCACGCCGCCGGCCTGCCAGGATTTGTCCACGGCCTGAAAGTATTCGCTATAACCCTGAGTGGCGCGCTCGACATCGGCTTCCCGACGGCGGGCGGCATCGAGCCGGACCAGTGCCTGTTCGACTTCGCTCACGGACGTGCGCAGTGTCTGTCGATAAGCCGCAAGGGCCGCATCGTAGGCTGCCTCGGCACTCTTCACCGTGGCGCGGCCAAGGCCGCCATCGAGCAGCGGCAGTGACAGCAAGGGACCGACTGTCCAGTTACGCAGCAACTGTCCATTACTGGTACCGACGGCGAATGAACCGGAAAGGCTCAGGCTTGGCCAGCGCTGCGCCTCGGCCACGCCGATATCTGCGCTGGCAGCGGCCAGTTCGCGCTCTCGCGAGGCCAGATCGGGACGCTGGCGAAGCAGATCGGCCGGAATGGAATGCACACCCAGACGGGCCGGCGCTGGAAGGATTGCAGGCGCCTGCCCCAACAGTGCACGCACCTGGCTCTCGTCAGTGCCGGTCAACCGGGTCAACTGCTTGAGCAGCACATCGCACTCGCTGCGCTGATTGATCAGGGTCGACTGGCTGCTGGCCGCCGAAGCCCGGGTCAGGGCCAGGTCGGCGGGAGCGGTAAAGCCGGCCTTGAGTGACAGCCCGGTCAATTCGGCGGTCTGGCGCTGCGAGTCGAGCTGCTGTTCATAAGTCAGGACCAGCCGCTGGCAGCCGCGAAACTGTACATAATCGTCGGCCACCTCGGCGGCCAGTGACACCCGGGCGTCATGCCAGTCATCGACCCGGGCCTGGATACGATTGCTCGCCGCTTCGCGGTTGCGTCGAAACTTGCCGAACAGATCCAGTTCCCAGGCAGCATCAAGACCGGCCGAGGAGCTGGAGTAAGACTGACTGTCACCGTCCTGGCGTTCGCCGGTACGACTGCGCGACAGATTGCCTTGCAGGTTGGGAGCCGCATCGGCGTCACTCACCGCCAGTGTCGCCCTCGCCTGCTCGATATTCGCCCAGGCCTGATCGAGCGTCGGGCTGTCGGCTTCGGCCCATTGCAACAGACGCTCCAGTTGCGGATCGTTGAATTGCTGCCACCAGCCGGACAGCGACTTGACGCTGGCATCATGCGGCAAGGGTGCCTGCCATTGCGTGGGCAATCTGACCTCTGGGGGACGATAGTCGGGTCCCATCACACAGCCACTGGCGATCAGGGCACAAAGTATCGGCAGTGACCATTGCCCTGCCGCTCTGAAGATATCCATGGCGTCCTCTTGATGCCCGGACGTTGCTCAGGCGCTCGACTACATTTCACGGCGTCATTGAAACGTTTGCCGCCATGACTGTCTGGCGCGGAAAGCGGGGACATTGCCCCGTGGGAAATTGTCCCTCCATAACCGCTGCAGCAAAATCGGGATCACATCACCCGAGCCGTGCAAACGCCTCGTACCGATGCCATTTCTCAAGGCAAACGAGTGACCGACTATGCAAGAGCTGAGCTATCTGAAAAAAGTCGAATCCAACGCACGGACGTATGCGGCCACCTTTCAGCGGCTGTTCGTCAGCGGCAATGGCTCACGCCTCAAGGACGACCAGGGACAGGAATACCTCGATTGCCTGGCCAATGCCGGCACCCTTGCCCTGGGCCACAACCCTGCGGTAGTCCGCGAGGCCGTGCTGCAATTTCTGGATACCGATCAACTGCAACAGGGGCTCGATCTGGCTACACCGGCCAAGCATGAATTCGTCCAGGCCCTGTTCTCGACCCTTCCCGAAGCGATGCGCAACAACAGCAAGATCCTGTTCTGCGGCCCCAGCGGTTCGGACGCCGTGGAAGCAGCCATCAAGCTGGCGCGCCATTACACCCAGCGCACCCCGCTGATGGCGTTTCATGGCGGCTATCACGGCATGACCGCCGGTGCCCTGTCGGCAATGGGCAACCTCAAGCCCAAGATCAATGCCGGAGCCGTCAACCCCGGTACGCATTTCCTGCCCTTTCCTTATGCGTTGCGCTGTCCGTTTGGCACCGACGGCTCACAGACCGATCAACTGTCCATCGAGTACATCCGCACGGTCCTCAGCGACCCCGAAGGCGGCGTGCAGAAACCCGCGGCGGTGATCGTCGAAGTCATTCAGGGCGAAGGGGGCTGTATTCCGGCTTCGGCGAACTGGCTGCGCGAGTTGCGTGAAATCACCCGGGAACAGGAAATACTGCTGATCATCGATGAAGTGCAGACCGGCCTGGGGCGTACCGGCAGCACCTTCGCCATCGATCACTCGGGCGTGATTCCCGACATCCTGGTGCTGTCCAAGGCGATTGGCGGTGGCTATCCATTGTCGGTAATCGTGTTTGCCGAACATCTGGATACCTGGGGCGCCGGCATGCATGCCGGTACGTTCCGCGGCAACCAGATTGCGATGGTGGCCGGCGCAGCGACGATCCGTCATGTGCAGTCGCAGAACCTGGCAGCCCAGGCAGCAGCACGCGGCGAACTGCTCGCCAGCGGCCTGCAGGACATTGCCCGACGCTACCCGGCACTGGCGCAGGTTCGTGGCCGTGGCCTGATGCTCGGTGTCGAGGTTACCCACCCTCGCGAAAAAGGACGCACCGGCGCGGGCCACTCGCAACTGGCCCGCGCCATCAAGCTCAATTGCTTCGAGAATGGCCTGATCATCGAAACCGGAGGACGCCACGGCGCCGTACTGCGCTTCCTGCCTGCGCTGACCATCAGCGAACAGGAAGTGGGGATGGTTCTGGAGCGTTTCGAGGATTCAGTTGCCCAGGCCTGCAAGGCGCATTGAGTCCGACATTTTCGCGGATGAGTCCGCTCCCACACTGTTGAACGGCCCCGTTTCACGGGACGAATTGATCGTGTGGGAGGAGCCAGTTCATTCGCGAACGAAACACCCTTTCTCTTTCTGCAAACCAAAAAAAGCCCGGCCAATCATGGCCGGGCCAGAACCACAAGCCTCAGGCCTGCTTGTCGCGAATCCCGCAATTGATATCGGACACGATCTGCCCGTCGGCCAGCTTGATGATCCGGTCGGCCAGCTGGAAGTACTGATCGTCGTGGGTAATGATCAGAATCGTCTTGCCGCGTCGTTTCAGATCGGGCAACAATTCTTCGTAGAAGAACCGCTTGAACGGTGGATCCTGGTCTGCGGCCCACTCGTCAAGAACGTAGACCGGACGGTCTTCCAGATAGGCACAGACCAGTGCCAGGCGTTTCTGCTGGCCATAGGAAAGCGCTTTCAGCGTCGAATAGCCGCTGCCCTCGATCTTGATCTTGTCCGCCAGTCCCAGAGTGGTCAGGTACTTCTGCGCCAGCGCGGTGCTGGCCTCCTTCTCGTCGGGACCGATCAGGCGGTTGAACAGATGGAAGTCGGAGAACACCGCCGAGAACATGTCCCGGTAATCGCTGCGGTTGCGGTCGCTGACGTCCACGCCGTCGAGCTGCACATGGCCCTCGCGCGGGATATACAGACCGCACAACACCTTGGCCAGGGTACTTTTTCCGCAACCGTTGCCACCGACGATATAAATCAGTTCGCCCGGATGAACGTCCAGGTCCACAGGTCCGAGGGCGAAACCGGAGCCGGCATCGGCATTCTGGTAATCCATCTTCACGCCCCGGAGCGAGATCGTATTCCAGGCTTTCTGCGGGAAGTGCAGCAGCTTGGGCGTCTCGGCCTCCACGACTTGAGGATGCTGGTCATTGATACCGAAGCCAAACTCCGCCAGGCGGGTACTGGCGACCCGGCCCTGGGCCAGAATCGGCATGGCGGTGACCAGCAGCGAGAGCGGCCCCATGATATAGAGCACGGCCAGGACGCTGGCGGTCAGTACGGCCGGGTCGAGAACCGCTACCTTGGGTGCGGCGAACAGCAGACAGCCCAGCAGCACGGACAGCGTCAATTGCCCGACATTGTCACCAGCCGTGAACCAGACGCGCTCGATGAAGTTGAAACGCGCCACCCGCGTCGAGGACGCATCGATGGCCGAGCGACTGAACCAGCTGCGGCGAATCCGGTTGAGCTTGAGCTCCTTGAGGCCGAATACCAGTGCATGGGTGTATTCGTTGAACGAGGTGAACTCGTCGCGTACCCGGCTCGACACCTTGACCCCACTGCTGAAGAAGTACAGATACAGCACCACACCGGCAAACATCAGGCTCAGGGTAACCGCCAGCACCACCCAGGACAGGTATGCCAGATAGGCAATACCGAACAGGAACACCGTCGACTCGACCAGCACCGTCGGCATCACCACCAGCGTGGTATTGAGCTGGGGGATGTCATTGGTAAGCATGGTCAACACGTTGGCCGGTCCGCGCTTGTCCACTTCTTCGAGAGGCGTGCCAAGGATCTTGCGGCACAGGGCAATACGCAGCCGGGTCATGATGCGCATGCTGGCATAGGCCGGAAAGAACGCTGCGGCATTGCGGAAGATGAACGCGACCGCACTCAGGCCGATAAACCAGTACAGCGTATGGGTACGCGAACCCTCCATATGGATCGCCTGGTTGATCACGTTGACCACGGCAATCGAAGCGACCCCGCTGATGACACCGGTAATCAGGGTAAAGAAGGTCAGCCAGGGATGGCTGCGCCATAACAGGCGCATGATCGAGCCCGGACTGGGCTTTTTCTCTTGCTCGTTGCTCATTGCTCAATATCCTTGCATGGACGGGCCAAGATGGCAGTACCGATCACGAATCGCTGGCATGGAGGCCCTTGAAATCCGCTCGGGTAAAACACTCGAATCAGGGAAACAGTGTACGGACGGCTTGTCTTGCGGCTGTCCCGGACTCCGAGTACAAACGCGCAAAACCACGCGCATTACTGGCGCGGCCAGATCGCGTCTCGCGTGGTCATCTCGCCCATTGCCACCGCGATCAGACGTGGCTCTTCATACGGATCGCGAGCATGCGCGACGAGCATGTTGTCGAGCATGACCAGATCACCCTTTTGCCACTGGAAGCGTACCGCGCAAGCCTCATAGGCCTCGCCAAGCAGCGCCATGACCTCATCCTCGATCGGAGTGCCGTCGCCGTAGCTGACCATGCGCGGCATGCGGTCTTCGCCAAACATGTCGAACAGGTCTTCGCGCATTTCCTCACCCAGGCAAAACGGGTGATGCAATTGCACCTGATTGAAAAACGCCGACTGGCCGGTGACCGGGTGCTGAATGACGGCCGGGCAATGGGTGTGGATCTGCAAGGTGTCGGCATCCAGCCACTCGAAGGAAGTGCCCTGTTCACGGCAACGGGCTTCGGCCACTTCGGGCAACTCGGTGCCGAAAAAACTCTGCCAGCTGGGCTCCACGCCCATGGTGAAGGTGCGGCTGTAGCGCAGCGCCTTGCGCTCGAATTTCTCGACCACTTCGGCAGGCAGGTGCAGCAGCATCTGACGAATGTCCACCAGTGGCGTGGCTCCGCCGACCTTCGACGGCAATTCGCAGTAGAACCACTGCTTGCGCGGCCAGCTTTCCAGGTGCGAGCTTTCGTTGTGATAGAGGATCATTTCCCGCTCAGGGTAAGGCGTCGAGCGATACACGTTGCGACCACCCTCCTTCTTCGGCAGATCGCCGTAGCCGCCATGCAGCCCCGGCGACAATGCCTCGGCAAAACTCTCGAACAGGGCCACGCTGTCTAGCCCGAAACCGCGAAACAGTATTGCTCCGTGACGGCACAGCAATGCCTCGATGTTCTCGCGGTTTTGCGCAGCCCAGGCCTGGGGATCCAGGCCTGTTTCGGACGGCTCGATCATTACTGGAAGACTGGCTGAAGGGTCGAGCAGCGAAAGGCGGACTTTGGCGTCGCTGCGACGGTCCGGCCAGTGCAGCGGCTCGGTATTTTTCGTCTGCAGGTCGGCAGGCGAAGCGCTGGTTTCAAGGTTCATGCATAACTCCCGGGCGATGGATATCGAGGGTCGCGCCTGATCGAGAAACCTCCCGTACCGGCACGCTTTGCGCCAGCATGTAAGCACCGCCCGCCGGGGCTGTCTGTCACCGCAATTGGGGACATTGCGGCGCATTCCATGCCCCTGTGCCACGTCCACGACTGTCCCCATTTCCCTCGACAGACACCATTCCGGGATCGGTGCTGAAATGCCTCCGCTACGCAAATACGAGCGGTTCGCAAGCACCTCACACACTTCGGTACGGGCTGCGCAACCTGGTTCTCCAATGCGTCGAGCGCACTGCAACTTGCGAACAAACAGGAGCGTTATTCATGCCGATCAACCAAACTGGCAAAGGGTCAGACAACCTGTCAGCCCCGCTGCGACCCGGCGTCTTGCTGCACGACTTGTTCAGCGCCAGGGCCAGAGAGTTTCCCGAAAGAACAGCGGTATCCGATGAAACCCGAGCCGTCAGTTACGCAGAGCTCGATGCGGCGTCTTCAGCACTGGCCGCCAGTCTGCGCAAGCGCGGAGTCAAGGACGGCAGTCTGGTCGGCATGTGCCTGGAGCGTGATGTTGACCTGGTGATCTGCCTGCTCGGCATTCTCAAGGCAGGCGGTGCCTACGTACCTGTCGACCCGTCCTATCCGGCCAAACGCATCGAACACATTGTCCAGGACAGCGGCCTGCAACTGATCGTCTGTTCCCGGGAGCTGTGTAGCATTCCCAGGAGCCCGTCGCTGCAAGTGCTGCTGCTCACCGAGCTGCTGGCAGAAAAGCCTGCAGGCGATTTCCAGGCCAGCACTGCCGATGCCACTCAGGCTCCGGCCTACGTGATCTACACCTCGGGCTCCACGGGCGAACCCAAGGGCGTACTGGTAACGCATGCCAACGTCAGCAGCCTGCTGGAAAGCACCCAGCGTGTTTACAACTTTACCCACACCGATATCTGGTCGATGTTTCACTCGATCGGCTTCGATTTTTCGGTATGGGAAATCTGGGGCGCCCTCGCCCACGGTGCCCAGGTCGCAGTCGTGCCTTACGAGATCTCCCGCTCGCCTGAAAACTTCAGGGCATGGCTGATCAGCAATCAGGTAACCGTCCTCAGCCAGACACCCTCGGCCTTTCGCGGTCTTGATGAGGCGGATCGTCAGGCTGCCAAACGCCTGTCGCTGCGCTATGTAGTGTTCGGTGGCGAGGCACTGCCGGCCACTGTTCTGCGTTCCTGGGTCGAGCGTCATGGCGACGCACTGCCAGCACTGGTGAACATGTACGGCATCACCGAAGCCACAGTGCACACCACCCACAAACGGGTACGCGGCCAGGACCTCGAAACCTCGGCCACCGTTTCTGTCGGGGCTGCGCTGGATGGCTGGACCCTGCACCTGCTCGACGAGCAACGCCAACCGGTCAAGGCTGGCGAGATCGGCGAGCTTTATATCGAAGGCGCCGGCCTGACCCTGGGTTATCTGAACCGCCCGGCGCTGACTGCCGAGCGTTTTGTAACCCTGCCCGACGGCACTCGCGCCTATCGCAGCGGCGACCTGCTCAAGCGTGACGAACATGGCGAATATCACTATGCCGGGCGCAGCGATCAGCAACTCAAGGTGCGCGGATTCCGTATCGAAGCCGGTGAAGTCGAAGCATCGTTGCAATTGAGTAACCGCATTTCTGCCAGCCACGTCACGGCTCATGACTATGGCCAGGGTGACCTGCGCCTGGTGGCCTATGTCGTTCCTGCCGATGGCTCACAGCAAGTGACCCAGGAACTGCGCAGCGAACTGGCCGCACTGGCCGCGCAACACCTGCCCGACTACATGCGCCCGTCGACCTACATTGCCCTGCAGGCCTTGCCGGTCACCGCCCACGGCAAGATCGACAAGCAACAACTGCCCTCGCCTCTGCAACACGACAGCGCTATCGGCAGTGACGATCAGAGTGGTCTGTCGGAGCAGGAGTTGCATGTGCTCAAGGTCTGGTCCGATGACATCGGCCTCAAGGGCATTGGCCTCAATGATGATTTCTTCGACCACGGCGGCACCTCGCTGGCCCTGATTCGCTCGCTCAGCCTGCTCAAGGCTCATTACAAGGTCGACCTCAACCCTGGCGTTCTCGCGGACGGAGCCACGGCCAAGGTCCTGGCCGACAGCATTCGTACCTCCCTTGCCAACGCTCATTGACCGAAAGGAACACGCACATGACTGAAGTAGCAATCAAGCGATTCCACCTTTCCAAGGAAGAACGCGCCGCTTTCGAGAAAAACGGTTTCATCGGCCCGTTCACGGCCTATGACCAGGATGAAATGAAGGAAATCTGGAAGCGCACCCGCCTGCGTCTGCTGGACCGCAGCCATGCGGCCTACCAGGACCTGGACGCGATTTCCGGTGGTACCAACATCGCCAACTATGACCGTCACCTGGATGACGATTTCCTCGCCGAACATATCGGCCGCGCGGAAATCTGTGACCGCGTGCAAAGCATCCTCGGCCCGGATGTATTGTGCTGGCGCACCGAGTTTTTCCCGAAATACCCGGGTGATGAAGGCACCGACTGGCACCAGGCCGATACCTTTGCCAATGCCTCGGGCAAACCACAGATCATCTGGCCGGAAAACGAGGACTTCGGCGGCACCATCACCGTCTGGACCGCATTCACCGACGTCAATATTGCCAACGGTTGCCTGCAGTTCATTCCCGGCACCCAGAACAGCATGAACTACGACGAAACCAAGCGCATGAGCTACTCACCGGAAACCGCCAACTCGGTGGTCAAGGATGGCGTGCGCCGTGGCTTCTTCGGCTACGACTATCGCCAGTTGCAGATCGACGAAGACTGGAAGCCGGACGAAGACAATGCCGTACCGATCCAGATGAAAGCCGGCCAGTTCGTGATCTTCTGGTCGACCCTGATGCACGCCTCATACCCGCACAGCGGCGAAACCCAGGAAATGCGCATGGGCTTCGCCTCCCGCTATGTACCGTCCTTCGTGCACGTCTACCCCGATTCCGATCACATCGAGGAATACGGCGGCAAGATCAGCCTGGAAAAATACGGCGCCGTGCAAGTGATCGGCGACTCCACGCCTGACTACAACCGCCTGGTGACCGAAACCACGCGCGGCAAGAAATTCAGGGAAGACTGAACCATCCGGCATTCGGGTAGGCGGGTCACCACAACATGTCTGGTAAGGAGCGTTTAACCATGTCCCATTTCACTGACGCGGCGACGCGCCTGTGCGAGGCAGTCAGGATGCTCAGGCATCTGGCGACCAACCTGCCCGAGCCGATTCGCATCGGCTTCCTCGGGGCCGGCGATGATCAACGGATCATCGCCGGCCCCGGCGTAGCGGCAACCCAGAAAGCGGTCAGCCTGGCTTTCGAGCGCCTTGGCGTTCGACATCTGGAATACAGCCATGACGCAATTACCCGGTTATCCTCCTTTGAGTTGTTCATCAGCCGGAAAATCAGTGCCGCGCTGGGTTTCAACTATGAATCGTTTGGCGTGGTCGAACCGGATCAGGCGCAACAGGCGCTTATCCAGGACTTCGACTTCAGCCCTCCTCTGCCCGGCATCGCCAGATCGAGCCTGATCACCCGCGACGGGGTTCTGCTGAACACTTACGCCAGTGCCGACCGGCAACTGCCGCCCATCGTCCTGGCCCTGCCTTGCGGCCTGCCCTTCGAGCTGTGTCGTGCCTGGTTCCAGGCACTGGGCGAACGCTATTTCGTGATGGCCTGGGAAACTCGCGGATTATTCGGCGCCTGCATCGATTTCGATCGCCTGGAGGTCGATGCCGACGCCCAGGTAGCGGACCTGTTTGCAGTCATGGATCATTTCGGCCATGACAGCGCGCACCTGATGGGGATCTGTGGTGGCGCTGCCATTGCCCTCTGTGCGGCAGCTTCCGACAGTGAGCGGGTACGCTCCCTGAGCCTGTGGCACGGCGACTATAATCTGGCCGATGACAGCCTGCGCACGGCCCACCAGCGCAACTTCGAGTGGCTGATGGAAGCCGCTGCCGCCGACCGCAACGAAGCCGGTGACCTGCAAATGCTTTTCGTCGATCAGGCCACCCTGGTCACCACACCGGAACCGATTGCCCATGTGGCGCTGTTTCCGTACACCAATGCGGAACTGTTCTACCGCTACTCGAAACTCAACGATGCACTGAACAAGACCGACCTCAATGCGCTACTCAAGCGGATCGGCGTGCCGGTCCTGGTAGTCGCCGGCGACAGCGACCAGACTACGCATATCGGTGGCTCGCGGCACATTGCCCAGGTCATCGACGGGGCACAACTGCATGTCGAGGAAAACGGCAGTCATCTGGCTTTCTTTGAACATGCCCCGAGTTCTCGTGCCACGGCGTTCCGCTTCATGGACCGGGTGGTGGAATCGGAGCCTGCGCTGATCTGAATCCAGCAAGGCAACTGTAACAAGGCCCCGGGCGGACAGCGTACGCTCGGGGTATTTTCATTCCGGCTGCAGCAGGTCAGGCCTGAGCGAGCATATGCTGTTCGCGATAGAACTCCATGTACATCACGGTCCGTACACCGCTTGATGCATTGACCGCGAAATGATCCAGCGAGCTGTCGAACACCACCAGGTTGCCGTTGACGCTCTGGCTGAACTGGCCGTTGACGTTCAGGTAGTTGTAGTTCTGTTGCGTCGGCGCATCGATGGTCAGTTGCATGTGCAGCAACCCTTCCTCCCAGGTGCCGCCGTGGGAATGGGTGCCGAGGAACACATTGGGCTCCAGGCGCAATAGCGCACACAACTTGATGCCCGGCGTGGCGCTCAGCAGCTCCAGGGTGCGCGGCATCGCGGCCTGGGCAAAAGGAATCGCCTGGTCGTAGGCCACCAGCGCGTATTGCGTCCAGTTGGTCATCAACTTGTCGTTGTCACCCCAGCCCCAGAGCCAGCCGTATTCGCCGCCGTTATTGACGTGCTCGGTCAACTCCTCGAAGAGTTCGGTGATGGATTTGTCTACACGATTTATTTCCAGCGTCGGCGCATCGAGAGCCAGAAACTCCTCGCGAATCACTTCCCAGTTACTGGCCAGATGTTCAAGTTGCGGAAAACGGCTGGCTTCATAAAACGACGGGCGCATGGCATTTCCTTCATCAGCAATCAGTTGAAAGACCTTCGGATGAGGTCGCTGCTTTTCGCCGCGCGAAGGCGCTGCGAGCGGGCCATTTGGCCTGCACCAAAAGGGGCTGTCTGCCACTGTATTCGGGTACATCGTCCCCGCTGCACGGCGCTTTGCAGCACCTGCCATTTGTCCCCACTTCCAGCGACAGACAGTCCGGGACCGATCCTCTAATTTTCAGGCATTGCTCCCCGGGAGCGCCCTGAATCCAGATACGGGATGGCTTGCTCGATTGCGCATGCCGGTCCCGATCAGCCGACCATCCGGGCGCGACCGCCGAGACGGTTTTTATTGATTGAACCTCATGATTCGTCACGCCGATGGGTAATGTCCGCATTGCAGCCTGCCTGCCCACCGCCCGTAGACGAGCCTTCACTGACTGCGCAATACAGGTGATCCGACATGGCCTCGTCCACTTCCCAGGTGCTTGATCAAGAAACCCCGGCGTACGGACTTGCCTCCGTCCAGCAAGGCATCTGGCTCGATCAGATGGCGCATCCCGAATTGCCTTACTACAACATCGGCATGGCGATGGAGATCCGCGGCGAGATCGATGTCCCGTTGTTTGAAAAAGCCATTCAGTTGGTAGCGGAGCGTCACGATTCCCTGCGCCTGAGTTTGGGTGTGCAGGACGGTGTGGCCTGCCAGCGGGTTCTGCCTCAGGTCGACGTGGCACTGGAAGTGGTGGATTTTTCAGCCGAGCAGAACCCGCAAGCCGTGGCCAGGGCGTACCTGCGGGAAGAGTTCCGCCGCCCTTTCCCGTCGCTGACCGGCGTGCTGTGGAGCGTTCGTCTGGTCCGTTGCGGGCCGCAACTGTATTACTGGCTGACCCGTTATCACCACCTGATGACCGATGGCATCAGCGTCATGCTGATGGGCCGGGCTGTCGAGCAAGCCTATAACGGCCTGCTCATGGGCGAAAACGACCCGCCCCAGGGGCCATCCTATCTGTCCTTTCTCGAAGAGGATCAGGGCTATCTGGAGTCGAGCCGCTTCGAGCGCGACCGCGGTTTCTGGCAGGAAGTATTCGCCGAATTGCCACCGCCGCTGTTGCAACAGCGCTTCGCCGTTCCAGGCAGCGGTATCGCCCCCAGCGCCCAGGCGCAAAGAATGATCCCACGCAAGCTGTTCAACGAGCTGGCCGATTTCGCCTCCGGCCAGGGGATGTCCCTGGCGCACGTGTTCATGACCGTGATCAGTACCTATTTCTGCCGGACCACCGGCGTCGACTCGATCGTGATCGGCATGCCGGTGCACAACCGCACCAATGCCCGACAAAAAGCCACGGTGGGCATGTTTTCGTCGGTCAGTCCGATTCGCCTGGAGGTCGACCCCCAGTCTTCGTTGATGGACCTGATGCAGGTCACGGCAGCCCAGTTGCGCCGTTGCTATCGGCACCAGCGTTTTCCGATTGCCGAACTCAACCGCACCTTGAAACTGGCCCAGCAAGGCCGTCGGCAATTGTTCGACGTGTCACTGTCGTTTGAAAGTCTCAATGGCGATGCGACGCTGGGCGGTCAGGAAACCGAAATCTTCACTCAGGACAACGGTTATGAGCGTCTGCCACTGGCGATCTTCGTCCGTGACTACCATGCATCCGACGACGTTTACCTGGACTTCAACTTCAACACTGCCTTTTTCACCCTGGAGGAAGTCCTGGTCATTCAGCAGCGCCTGCTGTCGATGTTCGAGGCCCTTATCGAGCATCACACGCTGCCCGTCGCGCAATTCCCGATCATGCCGCAGGCCGAGCATGATCACGTGTTGCACACCTTCAACGCGACGCAACGTGATTACCCACGCGATGAGCTGATCCATGCACTGTTCGAGCAGCAGGTCGAACGCACACCACTAGCCAGTGCCGTCAGCGACCACAACGGCCAGGCCCTGAGCTACGAAACCCTCAACCGCCGCGCCAACCAGCTCGCCCATCAACTGATCGCGCTGGGAGTGGTGCCGGATAGCCGCGTGGCGGTGGCGCTACGCCGTAGCAACGAACTGGTGATTGCCCTGCTGGCGATTCTCAAGGCTGGCGGCGCTTATGTGCCGGTGGACCCGGACCTGCCGGACAGCCGGCGCGACTACATGCTCGACGACAGCACGCCCGTGGCAATGCTCACCTCGCTGGCCTTGCAGGAGCAGGTCGCCCGCGCCGATATTCCTGTGTTGCTGGTGGATCAGCAAGTTATGGATCAGGACGTACTCGCGGATTTTCCGTCGAGCAATCCAAAGCCGCTGGAGCTGGGTCTGCAAGCCACGCATTTGGCCTATGTGCTGTACACCTCCGGCTCGACCGGCAAGCCCAAAGGCGTGATGAACGAACACCGCGGCGTGGTCAACCGCCTGCTCTGGGCCAGGGATGAATATCGGGTCAACGCCACGGATCGCGTGCTGCAAAAGACCCCATTCGGTTTTGACGTGTCGGTCTGGGAGTTCTTCCTGCCACTGCTGACCGGCGCTCATTTGTACATGGCCCGTCCTGGCGGGCATCAGGACCCGGCGTATCTGGCTCAGGTGATGCGCGAGCAGCAGATCAGCCTGCTGCACTTCGTACCCTCGATGCTGGAAGTGTTTCTGGAGCACGGCGACAACCAGGGCTTTGGCGCCTTGAGCCGTGTGCTGTGCAGCGGCGAAGCCTTACCGCGCAGCCTGCAGAAGCGTTTCGAGGAACAACTGGCGCCGGTGGAGCTGCATAACCTCTATGGCCCGACCGAAGCAGCCATCGACGTCACCGCCTGGCACTGCCAGCCGAGCGATCAGGGCGACAGCGTGCCGATTGGCAAGCCCATCGCCAATATCCGGATCTACATCCTCGATCCGCATGGCCAGCCGACGCCGGTGGGTGTCGCCGGTGAAATCAATATCGGCGGTGTGGGTGTCGCGCGTGGTTATCTGAACCTGCCGGAACTGAGTGCCGAGCGCTTTGTTAAAGATCCGTTCTCCAGCGATCCAGACGCGCGGGTCTACAAGACCGGCGACCTGGGCCGCTGGCTGGACAACGGCGCAGTGGAATACCTGGGACGCAACGATTTTCAGGTCAAGATCCGCGGTCAACGTATCGAACTGGGCGAGATCGAAGCCAAGCTGGCGCTGCACGAGGCGATCAAGGAAGCCGTGGTACTGGCGCGCGACGAGGCGTCCGGCGAGAAACGGCTGGTGGCCTACTTCACCTCAACCAGCGACGCACCGCTGGATATCCGTGAACTGCGCAATCACTTGCAGGATCAACTGCCCAGCTACATGGTGCCTGCCGTTTACGTCGGCCTGGACAGCCTGCCACTGACCGGCAACGGCAAACTGGATCGCGGCCGGCTGCCGGAGCCGACGCCACACGATGTGATCAGCCGTGGCTATGAGGCACCGCAGGACTATCTGGAAACCACGCTGGCCCAACTGTGGCAAAACCTGCTGAAAGTCCCGCAGGTGGGACGCCACGATCACTTCTTCGAGCTGGGCGGCCATTCGTTGCTGGCCATCCAGTTGATTTCCCAGATCCGCCAGCAGTTGTCCATCGAGCTGGACCTGGCCGAGCTGTTTGCACATCCGACCCTGGCCGAGCTTGCGCAAGTCGCGGCTTCGGCAGGCAGAAGCAGTCTGCCGGACATAACCGTGGTGGAGCGCAATACCGAGTTGCCGATGTCGTTCGCCCAGCAGCGCCTGTGGTTCCTGGCGCAGATGGAAGGCGCCAGCGAGGCCTATCACATGCCATCGGGCCTGCGCCTGCGTGGCGCCCTCGACAGCTCGACACTGCAGGCGGCCCTCGACCGTGTGGTAGCCCGCCATGAAGTGTTGCGTACCCGTTTCGTGCCCCATGCCGCACAGCAGGCGCTGCAAGTCATCGATGCCGAGGACACGGGGTTCAGCCTGAAGCACATCGACCTGTCGGGTCAGGTGGATGCCGAGCAGCAAATGCAGGTCCTGGCTCGCGAAGAAGCGCTGGCGCCGTTCGATCTGCAACAGGGTCCGCTGGTGCGTGGCACGCTGATTCGTCTGGGCGAAACCGAGCATGTGCTGCTGGTTACCCTGCACCACATCATCTCCGATGGCTGGTCGATCGGCGTACTGACCCGTGAAGTCGCCGCACTCTACGATGCGTTGCGCCAGGGACAGGCCGATCCGTTGCCGCCGCTTGCGCTGCAATATGCCGATTACGCCGCCTGGCAGCGCCGCTGGCTGAGTGGAGAGGTACTGGAAAGACAGAGCCGCTACTGGAAGCAAACCCTGGAAAATGCGCCTGCACTGCTGACCCTGCCCGGCGACCGACCACGTCCCGCCGAACAGAGTTACAACGGTGCCAGCCTGCCAGTGACATTTGACGAAGAACTGACCCAGGCGCTCAGGGCTTTGGGACAACGTCACGGCACAACGCTGTACATGACCGTGATGAGTGCCTGGGCAGCGCTGCTGAGTCGTCTTTCCGGCCAGGACGAAGTGGTGATCGGTTCGCCCATGGCCAACCGTACCCGCGCCGAAGTCGAGCCGCTGATCGGCTTCTTCGTCAACACCCTGGCCATCCGTATCGACACTTCGGAGCAACCCGATGTCGCTACGCTGCTGGCCCGGGTCAAGGCTCAAACCCTCGCCGCCCAGCGTCATCAGGACCTGCCGTTCGAGCAGGTGGTGGAGATCGTCAATCCGTTTCGCAGCCTGTCGCACACGCCGATCTTCCAGGCCATGCTCAGTTGGCAGGACGCAGGTGTCGGCCAGGCCACACTGGGCGAATTGCAACTGGAAGATCTGGGACTGCTGAACGACATTGCCAAGTTCGATCTGTCACTTGATCTGGGCGAAAGCAACGGTCGCCTGACCGGCAGTCTCGAATACGCCAGTGCCTTGTTCGATGCAGCGACTGTGCAGCGTTATATTGGCTACTTCGAGCGCATCCTGCGGGCCATGGCCGCAGACGACACTGTGCTGCTGAGTCACATCGAACTGCTTGATGCCAGTGAGCGTCAGCGCCTGCTGCATGATTTGAACCCGGCGGTTACGGCTTACCCTCACGATCTGACCATCCAGCGTCTGTTCGAGGCGCAGGCCAGCGCACGCGGCCATGCGCTGGCGGTAGCCTTCGAGGAGCAGCGCCTGAGCTACAGCGAACTCAACCGGCAGGCCAACCGCCTGGCGCATAAGCTGATCGGTCTTGGGGTGCGCCCCGATGATCGGGTGGCAATCTGCGTCGAGCGTAGCGCCCGGATGGTGGTGGGCCTGCTGGGGATTCTCAAGGCTGGCGCCGCCTATGTACCGCTGGACCCCGATTATCCTGCCCAGCGCATTGCCTACATGCTGGAAGACAGCACACCTTCGGTGCTGTTGAGCGAGCAGAGTGTGCTGGAGCGCGTGCCGCAGTTGTCGATCCCGCTAGTACTGCTGGATGAGCCCCTTGCAGGCCGCGATGACAATCCGTCGATTGCCGAGCTGCGATCCAGCCATCTGGCCTATGTGATCTACACCTCCGGCTCGACCGGCAACCCGAAAGGGGTCATGGTCGAACACCGCTCGCTGGTCAACTACAGCCTTGACGCGGCGCGGCTGTTCGAGCTGAACAGCCGCGACACCGTGCTGCAGCAGAACACCCTGAACTTCGACCTGTCCATCGAGGAAATCTTCCCGGCACTGCTGGCCGGCGCCACTCTCAAGCCGACCCGCAGCCTGTTCGGTACCCGGCAAGAGGAAGACGAACCCGTCGCCAGCATGCTGCACATGACTGCCGCACACTGGCACACCATGGTTGCCGAGTGGCATCTGAATCCAGCGCTGGCCGAGCGCCAGTTGCAATACGTGCGCCTGATCAACGTGACCGGCGATGCATTGTCCGCCCAGAAGTTGCAGCAGTGGGAAACCATCCGCCCGGCGCATGTGCGACTGGTCAATACCTATGGCCCGACCGAAGCCACGGTTTCCTGCACCGCTGCTTATGTCGAAGGCTCGGCCGAAGGCAGCGAAGCCAGCGGCAACGCCACCATCGGCACGCCCATGGCCAACACCCGCATCTACCTGCTCGACGAGCAACATCAGCCGGTGCCATTCGGCGCCGCGGGGGAAATGTTCATTGGTGGCGACGGCGTGGCCAGGGGTTACCTGAACCTGCCGGCCATCACCGAAGAGCGCTTTCTCGCCGATCCGTTCAGCGAGCAGACCGATGCGCGGATGTACAAGACCGGTGATCTGGCTCGCTACCTGCCGGACGGGCGCATCGAGTATCTGGGACGCAATGACTTCCAGGTCAAGGTGCGCGGTTTCCGCATCGAGCTGGGAGAAATCGAGGCTCGCCTGGGCAGCCTGCCGGGTATCAAGGAAGCCGCAGTCGTTGCTCGCGCTGACGCCAGAGGAGAAAAGCGTCTGCTGGCCTACGTGGTTCCGCGCCAGGGCCATAGCGTGGATGCCTCACAACTGCATGCGCAGCTGACCCCGCTGCTCGCCGAATACATGATGCCCGCCGCATTCGTGAGCCTGGCGGCATTTCCGCTGACCGCCAACCGCAAGCTCGACCGACAGGCGCTGCCTGAGCCGAGCGCCGAAGCCTATGCCAAGCGCGCCCACGAAGCACCACAAGGGGCCACCGAAATCCTGCTGGCACAGGTCTGGCAGCAAGTGCTGGGCCTTGAACAGGTCGGCAGAAACGATCACTTCTTTGCCTTGGGCGGGCACTCGCTCAAAGCTGTCAGCCTGATCGAGCGCTTGCGCGAACAGGGTCTGTCGGCGGATGTGCGGGCGGTATTCAGTGCGCCATTGCTGCGTGACATGGCTGCGGCCATCGAGAGCAGCAGCCAGTCGCTGTTCGTAGCGCCACAGAATCTGATTCCTCAAGACTGTACGGCGCTGACGCCGGACATGCTACCGCTGGTGCAACTGAGCCAGCAGCATCTGGATACCCTGGTGGATCGGGTCCAGGGCGGCGCGGCAAATATCCAGGACATCTATCCTCTGGTGCCGTTGCAACAGGGCATTCTCTATCACCATATGCTGGGCCATGAAGGCGATGCCTATCTGGTGCGTTCACTGATCGAATTCGACGACCGCGCCCGTCTGGATGCCTTCCTCGACGCCTTGCAGCAGGTCATCGACCGTCACGACATCCTGCGCAGCTCCGTACAGTGGAGCGCTCTGCCGCAGGCAGTGCAAATCGTTCAGCGCCAGGCCACGCTGCCGGTAGAAACGCTGTCCCTCAAGGGTGACGAATCGGCGCTGCAACAACTGCAGAAGGCCAGCGACCCGCGTCACTTGCGCATGGACCTGACCCGTGCGCCGCTGCTCAGTGCGCGGATCGTCCATGACCCGCAATCGCAACGCTGGCTGCTGGCCCTGCTCGACCATCACCTGATCAGTGATCACGTCAGCCTGGCGATCATTCTCGAAGAGATCCAGACGATCATGCAGGAGCGCGGCGAGTTCCTGCCCGCGCCGCTGCCGTACCGCGATTTCGTCGCCCAGACCCTGGCCAGTCCGGCAGAGCTTCATGAAGGCTATTTCAGCGAACGTCTGGCGCAGATCGATACACCGACCGCACCTTTCGATCTGCTCGACGTGCAGGGCGACGGCGCCGATGTCAGCGAGATCAGTCAATACCTGCCAGCCGCCCTGGGTCAGGCCATCCGTGAACAGGCCCGGCGCCAGGCCGTGACCCCGGCCGTGCTGTTCCACGCTGCCTGGGCACAGGTGCTGGCGCGCTGCACAGACCAGAGCGACGTGGTATTCGGCACCGTGGTGTCGGGCCGTCTGCAAGGTTCGTCCGGCTCGGAGCGAGCGCTGGGGGTGTTTATCAATACCTTGCCGGTGCGCATCAGTGTCGGCGGGCAAACTGCAGGCGAACTGCTCAGGGACGTCGCCCGCGATCTAGGCCAGTTGCTCGGCCACGAACAGGCTTCGCTGGCGCTGGCCCAGCGTTGCAGCGGTGTACCGGCTTCCATGCCGCTGTTCACCACCCTGCTCAACTATCGCCATCAGACCGATGGTGGCTCGCTGGCCAACGATGAAACCGTTCTGCAGTGGGACGGCGTGAATTTTATCAGCAACGAAGCGCGCACCAACTACCCGATCGAAGTCGCCGTGGCCGATGAAGGAGAAGGTTTCTCCCTGACCACCCAGGCGGCTGCGGGCGTCGATCCGCAGCGTGTCGCCAGCTACTTCATCCAGGCGGTCAACGCGCTGGTCGAGGCACTGCAACAGGCACAACAGCAACTGGCAGAAACGCTCGACATCCTGCCCGAGGCCGAGCGGCAACTGGTGCTCAACGGGTTCAACCAGACGGCCAGCGATTTCGGCACGCCACGGCTGTTGCAGAGCCTGTTCGAGGAGCAGGTTCTGGCCCGGCCGGACGCCATCGCTCTGGTGCACGAGCAGCAACAACTCAGCTACGCGCAGCTCAACCGCCGGGCCAACCAGCTCGCCCAGCGCCTGCTGGTGCACGGCATACAGCCCGAACAGCGAGTGGCCATCTGCGCCGAACGCGGCGTCGAGATGATCGTCGCCCTGCTCGCCGTGCTCAAGGCTGGCGGCGCTTATGTACCTGTCGACCCCAACCACCCGACGGAGCGGATCGCCTTTATTCTCAAGGACAGTGCCGCCAAGGTACTGCTCTGTCAGCAGGCCCTGACCGCACATATGCCGGCAGCCCGCTATTGCCCGGCACTGATCCTGCTCGACGAGCACGATCCGCTGACCATCGACAATGACCCGCAGTATGACGAGAACTTCGATCCGGAATCCCTTGGCCTTAGCCCCGAGAACCTGGCCTATGTGATCTACACCTCAGGTTCCACCGGGCAATCCAAGGGCGTGATGGTCGAGCACCGTTCGGTATTCAACTTCAGTCAGGTCATGGCCAGAACCACCCATTCCCACTGCCCGGCACAGGCCAATGTGGCGCTCAATGCCGGTTTCTACTTCGACATGTCGATCAAGGGCATCGCCCAACTGCTGTTTGGCCATCGGCTGATCATCATTCCACCGCTGATCCGCGCCAGTGGCCACGAATTGCTGGATTTCCTGGAACAGCATCAGGTCCATGCCTTCGACTCGACACCTTCGCAACTGGACACCCTGCTGGCAGCCGGTCTGCTGGAACGCAGCAGCTATCAGCCCGTCAGCGTACTGCTCGGCGGCGAAGCCTTGAATGCCGCCACTTGGGACAAACTGCGCCAGAGCCGGAACATCCATTTCTACAATATGTACGGTCCGACCGAATGTACGGTCGATGCTTCTTTGGGGCTGATCAGCGAACTGGGCGAACGTCCAAGTATCGGCAAGCCTTTGGCCAATATGCAGGTGCTGGTCCTCGACCGTCGCGGCCAGCCAGTGCCGGTGGGCGTGACCGGCGAGCTGCATATCGGCGGTGCCGGGGTCGCTCGTGGTTACCTCAACAATCCGCAAATGACCGCCGAGCGGTTCTTTGCCAACCCGTTCTCCGATGATCCCCAGGCCCGCCTGTACAAGACCGGCGATCTGGGACGCTGGAAAGCCGACGGCAGCCTGGAATACGCCGGACGCAATGACTTCCAGGTCAAGATCCGTGGTTTCCGTATCGAACTGGGCGAAATCGAAAGCGCGCTGCTGGCCTGCCCGGCAGTCCGTGAAGCGGTGGTGATTGCCCGTGAGGACAATCCGGGCGAAAGCCGCCTGGTGGCCTACGTCTGTGGTGAATCTACATCTGCCGAAGAACTGCGCGCCCTGCTGCTCAATCGGCTGCCGGAATACATGATCCCCAGCGCCTTCGTGCAGCTGGCAGCCATGCCGCTGACCGCCAACGGCAAGCTGGACCGTCGCGCCCTGCCCGCTCCCGGTCAGGAGGCACTGGCCAGCCGCACGTATGAAGCGCCGCAAGGCGAAGTGGAACAGGCGATTGCCCAGATCTGGCAGGACCTGCTGCATGTCGAGCGGGTCGGCCGCAATGACGGGTTCCTGGAGCTGGGTGGTCATTCGCTGCTCAGCGTTCAGTTGCAGGCCCGTCTGCACACCGAACTGGGCGTTGAAATCGATCTGCGCACACTGTTTGCCCAAGCCTCTCTGCAGGACCTGGCGGCCTATGTCGCCCAGGCCGATCAGTCGTCCTCGCAAGCCATTGCGCTGGCGGACCGTCAGCAGCCGCTGCCGGTTTCACTGGCCCAGCAACGGCTGTGGTTCCTCGACCAGCTGGACCGCAACGCCAGTGCTGCCTACCACATCCCGGCGTTGTTGCGCCTGAGCGGCGAGCTGGACCGCAACGCTCTGCACCGCGCACTGGCCAGAATCGTTGAACGCCACGAAAGCCTGCGTACCACCTTCGAGCGACATGGCACGCAAGTCCGGCAGCATATCGCGGCCGCCGACACCGGCATCACCATCAGCGAAACCACGCTCGGCCAGCCGCTGGACAGCCTTGCCCTGCAACGCATGGCCGAGGAAGAAGTGGCCAGGCCCTTCGACCTGGCCAAAGGGCCACTGGTCCGGGCGCATCTGGTGCGCGTGAGCGATGATCAGCATCTGCTCTGGGTGACTCTGCACCACATCATTTCCGACGGTGCTTCGCTGGGTGTGCTGATCGACGAATTCAGCGCGCTTTACAGTGCCTTCGTCAGAGGCGAGGCCGATCCATTGCCGGCCCTGGCTATCCAGTATGCCGACCATGCCGTCTGGCAGCGGCAGTGGCTGTCGGGTTCACGCCTGCAGGCGCAGAAGGATTACTGGCAGCAACATCTGCAAGGCGCACCGACCCTGCTGGAGCTGCCCACCGACCGCCCTCGCCCATTGGTCCAGAGCCATGCCGGCGGACAGTACAACCTTGTGCTGCCCAGCGAGCTGACTGCCGGACTGCGCGCCCTGAGCCGCCGCCATGGCAATACCCTGTTCATGACGCTGATGGCCGGCTGGGCTGCCTTGCTGTCACGCCTGAGCGGACAGACCGATATCGTGATCGGTACTCCGGTCGCCAACCGCCAGCGCGAAGAAACCGAAGGTCTGATCGGTTTCTTCGTCAATACCCTGGCGATTCGCGTGCAACTGGACGACGAACCAAGCGTCACGCAACTGTTTGAGCAGGTCAAAGCCAGCACCCTGGGGGCTTTCAGCAATCAGGAGCTGCCTTTCGAGCTGGTGGTGGAAACCCTCAATCCGGCGCGCAGCCTGGGCCACAGCCCTTTGTTCCAGAGCATGCTGGCGCTGAAAAACGCTGACGCCGAATCCGCAGTGCAACTGCCAGGTCTGATCCTGAGCGCCGAGGACTATCAGCACCAGAGCACCCAGTTCGATCTGTCGCTGTCTCTGACCGACGATGGTCGCGACCTGACTGGCAGCGTGGAATACGCCAGCGATCTGTTCGACCACAGCACCATCGAGCGCTTCATGGCGCATTTCCAGACCTTGCTCGGCGGTCTGCTGGGCAACGATCTGCAATCGGTCAGCCGCTTGCCGGTGCTGACCGAGGATGAGCGTGAAGAGTTGCTGCATGGTTTCAATGCAACCGAACGGCCACTGCCCGGCAAGCCGTGCATCCATGAACTGTTCGAGCAGCAGGTAAACAACCGGCCCGGGCAACTGGCGCTGATCTTCGAGGGCCAGCAACTCAGCTATGCCGAGCTGAACGCCGAGGCCAACCGCCTGGCCCACTATCTGCTGGCCACAGGCATCCAACCCGATGACCGCGTAGCGCTGGCCATCGCCCGCGGTCCGCGTCTGATCGTTGCGCTGCTGGCGATCCTCAAGGCGGGTGCAGCCTATGTGCCGCTGGACCCGGCCTATCCTGCCGAGCGCCTGGCATTCATGCTGCGTGACAGCGCGCCACGCGCCTTGCTCTGTGAGCACGAAGCCTTGCAGCGTCTGGGCGAACTGCCTGCTGGCCTGCAATTGATTACCCTCGATGACGAGCTCCAGCCATGGACCGGCCTCGATGACAGCAACCCGGATGCGGCGGTACTGGGGCTGACGGCCTCGAACCTGGCCTATGTGATCTACACCTCCGGCTCCACCGGTACGCCAAAAGGCGTGATGCTTGAACATGCCGGCCTGCATAACGAAGTCGCGGCGATCTGCAAGCTGACCGGGCTGAGTGCCGGCGAACGCTCGCTGCAATTCGCCTCGGTCAACTTCGATGCCTCCACCGAAGAGATTTTCGGTGCGCTGGTCAGTGGTGCCACGCTGGTCTTGCGCAGCGATGCCTGGCTGACCTATGCCCGCAATTTCTGGGCGCTGTGTGCGCAAAACAGCCTGAATGTGGTGAGCCTGCCCACACGTTTCTGGCAGCAACTGGCTCAGGACCAGGAAACGCTGATTCCCGAGCACGTACGGGTCGTAGTGATCGGCGGCGAGGAAGTCAGTACCGAGGCTGTACAACAGTGGTTTGCACGTCCGGGCCATACACCGAGGCTGCTCAATACCTACGGGCCGACCGAAGCGACCATCGTCACGACTGCGGCCGAGGTCCAGCCCCGGGAGATGCCGGATCGCAGCATTGGACGGCCGCTGGACAATACCCGGGTTTACGTCCTTGACCGGCATGGCGAGCCGTTGCCCATCGGGGTAGTCGGTGAGCTGTATATCGGCGGTGCCGGGGTCGCCCGTGGCTACCTCAACCAGCCGCAACTGAGCGCCGAACGTTTCCCGGTCTGCCCGTTCAGTACCGATCGGCAGCGCATGTACCGCACCGGCGACCTGGGTCGCTGGATGCCGGACGGCACCTTGCAGTTCCTTGGCCGTAACGATGATCAGGTCAAGATTCGCGGCCTGCGCATCGAACTGGGTGAAATCGAAAACGCTCTCGCTGCCTGTCCGGGTGTGCGTCAGGCGGTGGTACTGGCCAGGGACGACAGCCCCGGACAGAACAGGGATCTGCGACTGGTCGCCTACCTTTGCGGCGAACCACTGGCTGTGGAGCAATTGCGCGCACATCTGCTGGAACGGCTCCCTGAGTTCATGGTGCCCAGTGCCTTCGTCCAGCTCGACGCCTTGCCACTCACGCCCAACGGCAAGCTCGACCGCCGGGCCTTGCCGGCACCCGATCAGCAGGCTTTCACCAGCCGTCGTGACGAAGCGCCCCAGGGCGAAACCGAAATCGTGCTGGCCAGGCTCTGGGAAGAACTGCTGGGGCTGGAAAAAGTCGGTCGCCATGACCGCTTCTTCGAGCTGGGCGGTCACTCGCTGATGGCGGTCACGCTGATCGAGCGCCTGCGCCAGCTGGGCCTCAGTGCTGATGTGCGCAACGTATTCAGCGCGCCAAGCCTGCATGAACTGGCCGCCACCTTGCAGCACGGCAACGTCTTGCAGTTCGAGACACCGGCCAACCCGATAAAGGCCGGTTGCACGGAGCTGACTCCCGATCTGCTGCCGCTGGTTGAAATCAGCCAGTCGCATATCGACCATATCGTCACGCAGGTGCCGGGCGGCGCGGCCAATATCCAGGACGTCTATCCGCTGGTGCCGCTGCAACAAGGCATCCTGTTCCATCACCTGCTGAGCGAGGAAGGCGATACCTATCTGGTGCGTTCGGTCCTCGAATTCAGCGAGCGAGCAACCCTCGATGCGTTCCTTGGGGCGCTGCAACAGGTGATCGACCGCCATGACAGCCTGCGCACCTCGGTGCACTGGAACGGCCTGCCGCAACCGCTGCAGGTGGTACAGCGCACTGCACGACTGACCGTCAACAACCTGGAATTAAGTGGCGACGACATCCGCGGGCAACTGGACCGCGCCACCGAGCCGAGACGTCAACGTATCGATCTGGGCCAGGCACCGCTGATCCACGCCCACGTTACCCATGATCCGCACGCGCAATGCTGGCTGCTGACCCTGCTGGACCATCACATCATCAACGACCATGTCAGCCTGGGCATTGTCCTCGACGAAATCCGCACGATCATGAACGGCGACGGCGCTCAACTGGCCGAGCCACAGCCTTATCGCGAGTTTGTCGCACAGACCCTGGCCAGTCCCGTCGAACTGCATGAAGAGTACTTCCGCAGGCGGCTGGCGGACGTGGAAAGCCCGAGCGCGCCATTCGACATCCTCGATATGCAAGGCGACGGTAACGATATCCAGAGCCACAGCCTGACGCTGGACGAGGACTTCAGCCAACGGCTACGCACCCAGGCCCGCAGCCGCGGCGTGCTGCCGGCTGCGATCCTGCATGCAGCCTGGGCAATGGTGCTGGCGCGTGGCACTGGCCGCGACGATGTGGTGTTCGGCACCGTGGTCTCAGGCCGCCTGCAAGGCGGTGCCGGAGCACAGAGCGCAGTGGGCATGTTTATCAATACCCTGCCGGTTCGCGTGCAACTGGCTGGCTACAACGTCCATGAGCTGATCGATGCCACGCATCAGGACTTGAGCGAGCTGTTGGGCCATGAACAGACTGCACTCACCACCGCCCAGCGTTGCAGCAGCGTCGACAGTGGCCTGCCGCTGTTTACCAGCCTGCTCAACTATCGCCTGCATACCCAAGCTGCCAGAGGGCTGGCGGACTGGCCCGGCATCCGGGTGCTGACCGACGTCGATAACGGCGACTATCCAATGTCGTTGTCGGTGGACGAGTATCCGCAGCACCTGACGCTGACCCTGCAAAGCGTGCCGGCCATAGGTGCGCAGCGTATCGCCGGGATGACCCTGAAGGCCTTGACCCTGTTGGTCGAGGCTCTGGCGGACAATCCCGACACCACGCTTGCCGAACTCGATCCGCTGGCGAACGAAGAGCGCCAGCGGGTACTGGCCGAATTCAACCGGATGCATGCCGATTATCCGCCGGGCTGCAGTCTTCACCAGCTTGCTGAAGCACAGTCACCCGGCCAGCCGGTCTCGAACAGCAACATCTATCTGCTGGATCCGCACCTGCGGCCAGTACCGTTCGGTGTCACGGGCGAAATGTACATCGCTGGCCATGGAGTCGATCCGAGTCTGGACGCCAGCCATGCCGAACGATTCCTCACCGACCCGTTCAGCGCCGCAGCCGATGCGCAGATGTACAAGACCGGCGACCTGCTGCGCTACAGGCCCGACGGCAGCCTGGAATTCATGGGCCGCAACGACGCTCAGGCCAGAGCGTCGGCGAGCGCCAACGGCAAGCCCGGGCGCCGACAGTTGCAAGCCTCCGCCCAGCGCGCCCACGAAGCGCCCAACGGCGAAACCGAGCAATTGCTGGCGAACATCTGGGCCGACCTGCTCGGTTTCGAGCGTATAGGCCGCAACGACTCGTTCTTCGAGCTGGGCGGACACTCGCTGACCGCCGTGCAACTGAGCCTGAGGATTCGCGAAGAAACCGGCGTCGACGTTCCTCTTCGCTCGCTGTTTGAACAGAACTCACTGATGGCCCTGGCCGATCACATCAACACCTTGCAACTGGCGCTGTACGACGCCGACGACCTGCTCGCGCTCGAACAGGAACTGGCTTTGCTCTCTGAAAGCGACCTGCTCGCTATTGTCTCCAAGGATGCCTGAATTGAACGACCGTAACGAAAGTCTCGACCAGTTGAAACGCGCTGCCCTGCTGCGCCTGCTCCAGCAACGTGGTGCCAGCCGTAACGAACGGGCACCGCAGGATGTGATCGAACCGGCAGACCGCAGCGCAGCATTGCCGCTGTCGTTCGCCCAGCAGCGTCTGTGGTTCCTCGACCAGCTCGATCACAGCGCCAGCGCCGCCTATCACATGCCGGCGGCCTTGCGCCTGACCGGCAGCCTGGACAGGGTTGCGCTCAAGTCCGCCCTCGATCATCTGGTAGCGCGGCACGAAAGCCTGCGCACGACCTTCGAGCAACAAGGCGAGCAAGCGGTGCAGGTCATCGCCAGCGCCGCTTGTGGCTTTGCGCTGGTGGAACAGGACTTGCGCGATCAGTCACCTGAACAGGCCCGCCTGAGCGCCACCCGGATCAGCGAAAACGAGGCTGCGGCGCCCTTCGACCTGCATCAGGGGCCGCTGATTCGCGGGCGCCTGGTGCAATTGACCGACGATGAATACCTGCTGCTGATCACCCAGCATCACATCATCTCCGATGGCTGGTCGATCGAAGTGCTGGTCAGTGAGTTCTCGGCCCTGTATCAGGCCTTTGTCGAGCGGCAGCCAAATCCGCTGCCCGCATTGTCGATCCAGTATGCCGACTATGCTGCCTGGCAACGCCAGCGCATGAATGGCGAGTTGCAAGCACAGCATATCGAGTTCTGGCGCAACCACCTGAGCGGTGCCCCGGCGCTGCTGACGCTGCCTACCGACCGGCCTCGCCCGCCCGTGCAAAGCCATGAAGGCAGCACCCTGAAGTTTACGCTGCCCAAGGATCTGTCCCGGGCCATCGGCGCCTTTGCCCAATTGCGTGCCGCAACCCCGTTCATGACCCTGATGGCGGCCTGGGCCGTGCTCTTGACCCGCGTCAGCGGCCAGCAGGACGTGGTGATCGGCACCGTGGCCGCCAATCGCGACCGGCAGGATGTGCAGGGTCTGATCGGTTTCTTTGCCAATACCCTGGCCTTGCGCGTCCGTTTGCAGGCGGACCCGAGCCTCGATGAAGTCATGGCCCAGGTGCGCAACCTGCTGCTGGAGTCCTCGACTTATCAGGACACACCTTTCGACCTGGTGGTCGAAGCGCTCAAGCCGCCGCGCAGTGCCAGCCACAGCCCGGTGTTCCAGACCATGCTCTACACCAACGCCGGGAATGACGCCGAACAACTGCGCCTGCCGGGCCTGACCCTGGAGTTCCTGTCTTCGCGCCAGGAAGACACCCAGCACGATCTGTCCCTGCACATCGATGAAGGTGGCGAGCAACTGGTGTGCAGCCTGTCCTATTCCACGGCGCTGTTCGACGTTTCCAGCATCGAGCGGCTGGCCGCACGCTTCGAGCGGGTCCTGCGCCATTTCACCGAGGCGCCACAGACCCGAGTCGGTGCGCTGGACCTGGATCCGGCTCTAGAACTGCCGCAAGTGCTGCCTGTCAGCCAGGATGCTCCAGAAATGCCGCTGTCGTATCACCAGGAACGTATCTGGTTCGTCGACACCTTTGAAACCGGCTACCTGTATGACGCCAACCCGATCTACCACAATATTCCGCTGCTGCTGGAACTGAGCGGTGAAATCAATAACACCGCTCTGCAGACCGCTCTCAATGAGCTGATGAGCCGCCATGAAATCCTTGGTTGCCGGGTACTCAGCGATGGTGCCCGAGCCTGGCAGCGCTTCGAGAAGCATGCCTCGCTGCCGCTGAACTGCCTGCGGGCTGACGCCGGACAATGTACTTCCATTGCCCTGGAAGATGCGCTGCAGCCGCTGCATATGGACGGCGGAGCCCTGATCAGGGCGACCCTGGTGCAGGACGGCAGCCAGCAAGCGGTACTGGCGATCACGGTTCACCACCTGCTGGCCGACCGTGCCTCGATGCAGATCATCAGGCGCGACCTGCTGGAGCTGTATGACGCGGCTTGCTCGGAACGCGCAGCACAGCTTCCCGAACTGGCGCTGACCTATGCTGATTTCGCCCAGTGGCAGCGTCAGTTGCCGGCCGCCACGCTTGAGTCCTTGCGCTCATTCTGGACCTATCAGTTGCGCGGCAAGCTGCAACCCATGGAACTGCCGCTCAATCGTCCACGTGCAGCGGTTCATGTGTTCACTCCAGCCACGGATTGCTTTGTACTCACCCCAAGGCAGGTCAAGGCCATCGAGGCCGCTGCCAGTCGAGCTGGCGTTTCCACACAGAGCCTGGCGCTCAGCGCATTCATGGCCCTGTTGCGTCGTTATGCCGGACACGATGAACTGGTGGTCGGCACCACTGCTGCCTGCCGGGAAGACCAGGCGCTGCAGAATCTGGTCGGCCCGCTCGGCAACCTGTTGGTACTGCGCGGTGCCTGTGATGCAAACACTTCGCTGCAGGGCTTGCTGGCCCAGACCGCGACCAGGCTGGATCAGGCCTACAAACACCGCTTCATGCAGTTTGACCAACTGGTGCTGGCCCTGAACCCCGACAAGGACATGAGCCGCACCGCACTGTTCGACGTGCTGTTCAACTTCGAGCAATCCGCGCAGACGGCAGACCGGGTGGCAGGCCTTGAGGTGCGCACCCTGGAAAGCAGCCTGGGCTTTGGCAAGAACGACCTGCATCTGTTGATCGTGGCTGGCGAAGAACAATGGCAAGGCCATATGACCTACAACGCCGACTTCTTCGATGCCGATTTCATCGCGCAACTGCTACAGCATTTCGTGCGCCTGCTGGACGCCTTTGCCGACGACAGCGAACAGCCGGTGGATGATGTCACCCTGCTGGATCAACAGGAAAAGCTGGTCCAGGCTCTGCACTGGAACGATACCGAGGCCGCCTACCCTGCGGACGCGACCCTGCATCAACTGTTCGAGGCGCAGGTCCTGGTCACGCCGGAACACATTGCTGTCAACAGCGATGCAGGCCAGCTCAGCTACAAGGCCCTCAACCAACGCGCCAACCAGTTGGCTCACCGCTTGCGTGCCCGTGGCGTCGAGGCCCAGGAACTGATCGCGATTCTGCTGGACCGCTCTCTGGACATGATTGTCAGCACCCTGGCGGTACTCAAGGCCGGAGCGGCCTATGTACCCATCGATCCGGCATCGCCGGCCGAGCGTGTGGCCTACATCCTCAAGGACAGTGGCGTGCGCAAGATCATCGCCAGCGCAGAAACGGCCGGAGCGCTGGTCGATACAGCGCTTGAGGTCTTCGATCCTGCTGCATCGAGCGCCGAATCCAGCCATTCCACGAATCTGGAAAACCTCACTGCACCCGAGCACTTGTGCTACGTGATTTACACCTCGGGCTCCACCGGCCAGCCCAAGGGCACGCTGCTGGAACACCGCAACGTGGTGCGCCTGCTGCATAACAGCCGCAGCCCTTTCGACTTCGGCAGCGACGATGTGTGGACGCTGTTCCACTCCAACGCCTTCGATTTCTCGGTCTGGGAAATGTTCGGTGCCTTGCTGCATGGCGGACGTCTGGTGCTGGTCCCGGAACCGGAACGCCGTGACCCGCAACAGTTTCTCGACTTCCTGGAGCGCGAGCAGGTCAGCGTCCTCAATCAGACTCCATCGGCCTTCCTGCCGCTCAGCGAAGCGGCGCTTGGACGCCAGGGAAATGCTCTGCGCGCCTTGAAATATGTGATCTTCGGTGGCGAAAGCCTGGAAGTGAACCGTCTCGCGACGTTCCACGAGGCGTTCCCCGAGGTGGCGCTGATCAACATGTACGGCATCACCGAAACCTGTGTGCATGTGACCTGGAAACACATCCAGGCCGATGACATCAAACTCGGCATTTCCAACGTGGGACGGCCGATTCCGACCACCGTGACCTACGTCATGGATGCCAGGCAGCGCCTGCTGCCGGTCGGCGTACCTGGGGAAATCTGTGTCGGTGGCCTGGGCGTCGGACGCGGCTACCTGAACCGCCCGCAACTCACTGCCGAGCGTTTTATCGCCGACCCTCTGCGCGCCGGCGAGCGCCTGTACCGCTCGGGCGACCTGGGCAAGCTGCTGAGCACTGGCGAGATCGTGCACCTGGGGCGCATGGACGCTCAGGTCAAGATTCGCGGTTTCCGTATCGAACTGGGCGAGATCGAGGCCAAACTGCTGGCCTGCGACGGCGTGCATGAAGTGCGCGTACTGGCCCGCGACGACAACCGTCAGGGCAAACGCCTGATTGCCTATCTGATTCCAGAGCCGGGTACAGTGATCGAAGTGGCGGCCCTGCGCAAGCAACTGGGCGCGACCTTGCCGGACTACATGGTGCCCAGCGCCTTTGTCAGCCTGAACGCCTATCCGCTGACTGCCAATGGCAAGCTGGATCAGGACGCGCTGCCCGCTGCGGGTGTCGACTCGATGTCCGAGCGCGGCTATGAAGCGCCTCAGGGCGCTACCGAACAGGCTCTGGCGCAGATATTCCAGGAACTGCTGGGCATCGAGCGCGTCGGTCGCCGTGACGGCTTCTTCGAGCTGGGCGGTCATTCGTTGCTCGCCGCACAACTGGTGTCCCGCGTGCGCCAGGTACTGGGCGGTGAGCTGATGCTCCGGGAGCTGTTCAGTCATCCGACCGTCGAGGAACTGGCCAGGGTCGTTGGTACGCTGGAGCAAGCCACCACGCTGGAGATTGCGCCCGCCGACCGCAATGCACCGCTGGTTCTGTCCTTTTCCCAGCAGCGCCTGTGGTTCCTCGATCAACTGGACCCCAATGCCAGCATCGCTTACCACATGCCCGCCTCGCTGCAATTGCGCGGCGAACTGGACACTCAGGCGCTGAAAGCGGCGCTCGATCATCTGGTGGCACGTCACGAAGGCCTGCGCACCACCTTCCAGCGCAATGGCGAGCAGCCGCTGCAACGAATTGCCGCGCCTGACAGCGGCTTCACCTTGAGCGAACACGACCTGCGCGCCCTGCCCTTTGCCGAATCCCAGGCCAGCGCCGCACGGATTGCCCAGCGCGAGGCTTCGGCACCTTTCGACCTGCAGCAAGGCCCGCTGATTCGTGGCAGCCTGGTGCGCCTGGCCGACGATGAATATCGTTTGCATATCACCCAGCACCACATCATCTCCGATGGCTGGTCCGTGGGTGTGCTGGTCAAGGAGTTTGCGCAGCTCTATGCGACCTTCAGCCAGGGGCTCACGCCCTCGTTGCCGCCACTGGCGATCCAGTACGCCGACTATGCCGCCTGGCAGCGGCAAAACCTGGCCGGGCCGCAACTGGCCGAGCAGCTTGAGCAATGGCGCGAACACCTGAGCGGCGCACCGACACTCTTGAGCCTGCCTGCCGATCGGCCAAGACCTGCACTGCAAAGCTACCGCGGCACCGATGTACCGGTGCAACTGAGCCCGCAACTGCTGGCTCGGCTGGAAGACTGCTGCAAGCAGCACGACGTCACCCTGTTCATGGTCCTGCTCAGTGCCTGGTCGGTGCTGATGGCGCGCCTCGGCAACGAGCGCGATGTGGTCATCGGCGTACCCTCCGCCAACCGCGGCAATGCACAGCTGGAGCCGCTGATCGGCTTTTTCGTCAACACACTGCCGGTGCGCGTGCAATTGCAGGACAGCCCGAGTGTGACGCAACTGCTGGGCCAGGTCAGAGACACGCTGCTGGCAATCCATGAGCGCCAGGAAGTACCTTTCGAGCACGTGATCGATGCCTTGCAACCGCCTCGCTCGCTGAGCCACAACCCGCTGTGCCAGGTGGCATTGTCGCTGAACAACACCCCGGACGATGGCGCGCTGGAACTGCCGGGCCTGAGCCTGACTGCCCTGAATCAGGCCCAGGAAACCTCGCAGTTCGATCTGATGCTGTCCCTGGCGGAAAACGCCGGAACCCTGAACGGGGTGATTCAGTACGCCACCGACCTGTTCGACCGCGCCACCGTGGAGCGTTTCGCCCAGTCCTTCCAGGTACTGCTGGAGGCATTTGTCCAGGACAGCGAGCAAGCGGTTCTGGCCTTGCCACTGCTGACTGCGGCACAGCGACAGGCGCACCCGTCCCTGCGACCGCCAGTGGCAAGCTTCACCAGCGACACGCTGATTCATCAGCGCTTCGAGCACATGGCCGAGCAACAACCTCATGCCATTGCACTGGTATTCGGCGAGCGTCAGGTCAGTTATCAGGAACTCAACCGCCGGGCCAATCGCATCGCCAGCCAGTTGCTCGACCTGAAGGTCCGGCCCGACGAGCGGGTCGGCATTCTCGCCGAACGTGGCGTGGACATGCTCTGTGCCATCCTGGGCGTGCTGAAAGCCGGTGCCGCCTATGTTCCGCTGGACCCGGCCTACCCGCAGGCGCGCCTCAACTATCTGCTGCAAGACAGCCAGCCGGTTGCCCTGCTGGCCCAGCCGACATGCCTGGAGACGCTGGGCGCGGGCCATGGCATTCCCGTTGTCGCACTGAGTCCGCAAACCGATGAGCAAACCGCCACTGATACCACGCTGGACCGCAACCCGGCGCCAGACCTTGGTCCGCAGCATCTGGCCTACGTGATCTACACCTCCGGCTCCACCGGCCTGCCCAAGGGCGTGCTGGTAGAGCACGGCAACGTCGCCCGCCTGTTCGATGCCACAGCGGAAAGCTTCAACTTCACCAGCAAGGATGTCTGGACGCTGTTCCACTCCTTCGCATTCGACTTCTCGGTATGGGAAATCTGGGGCGCCCTGAGCTACGGCGGCAAACTGGTGATCGTGCCCGGCGAACTGGCCCGCTCGCCGGACGACTTCCATGCATTGGTCTGCCGCGAGCAGGTCACTGTGCTGAACCAGACGCCCAGCGCCTTCCGCCAGTTCATCGAAGCGGCTGGTCGCAGTGATGAGGTCCACAGCCTCAAGGAAGTCATCTTTGGTGGCGAAGCCCTGGACGTTCGCACCCTGCGGCCATGGACACAGCACACGCCGTTGTCCACGACCCGACTGGTGAACATGTACGGGATTACCGAAATCACCGTGCACGCCACTTTCCATGCCGTTACCCAGGCTGAAATCGATACCGGTGATAACGGGTTGATCGGCGAGCCGCTACAGGACTTGTGCCTGCGGATTCTGGATGCCTGGCAGCAGCCGGTACCGGTTGGCGTGGAAGGCGAAATCTACATCGGTGGTGCGGGTGTCGCTCGCCACTACCTGAACCGTCCCGAACTCAATGCCGAGCGTTTCATCGCCGATCCGTTGGCCAGCACCCCCACGGCACGTCTCTATCGTACCGGCGATGTCGCGCGTTACCGGGCCGATGGCGGTATTGTCTACGTGGGCCGTAATGACTCACAGATCAAGATCCGTGGTTTCCGTATCGAACTGGGTGAGATCGAAGCCCGCCTGCAGGCCTGTGACGGCGTGCGTGAAGCGCTGGTGATCGTGCGCGAGGACGTGCCCGGCGACAAACGCCTGGTGGCTTACCTGATCGCCCAGCCACAGGCCGCACTGGAGTCGGCAGCCCTGCGTTCACAACTGGCCAGCAGCCTGGCCGAGCACATGATTCCAGGCGCTTTCGTGCCGCTGTCCGCCTGGCCGCTGACCACCAACGGCAAGCTGGATCGCAGCGCATTGCCCACACCGGATCGCACGGCAACCGCGACCCGCGAGTACCAAGCGCCGCAAGGCACACTGGAAATCGCCTTGGCCACGGCCTGGCAGGAACTGCTGGGCATCGAGCGCGTCGGTCGCGAGGACCACTTCTTCGAGCTGGGCGGACATTCGTTCCTGGTGATCAGCCTGATCGAGCGCCTGCGTCAGGGCGGCATCGTGCTGGATGTGCGCAGCGTGTTTGCCGCGCCGACCCTCAAGGCCATGGCCGCTGTACTGTCGACCGATACCGGGCTCGCCAGTGCGGCGATTCCTCCCAACCTGATTCCTGATGGTTGTACCGAAATCACGCCCGAGATGCTGCCGCTGGTCACGCTGACGGCTGCGGAAATCGAGCAGGTGGTTGCCGATGTGCCGGGTGGCGCGGGCAATGTCCAGGATATCTACCCGCTGTCGTCGCTGCAGGAAGGGATTCTCTTCCACCACCTGTTGCAGGGCCAGGGCGATGCGTACCTGATGCGCACCGTGGTGAAATTCGATCAGCGCGAGCGTCTTGACGAGTTTCTCGCGGCGCTGCAAGGCGTGATCGACCGCCATGACATTCTCCGTACTGCCCTGCGCTGGTCAGGCTTGCCGAAACCGGTGCAGATCGTGCAGCGCCAGGCAACGTTGCCGGTGACGCTGTTCGACAGCAGTCAGGCTGACGACCCGCTGCAGATGCTGCATGAACGCACCGACACCCAGACCCTGAGTCTGGACCTGCAACAGGCTCCGCTGATTGCGGCGTACATGACCTGGGACAGAACCCGGGAGCAATGGCTGCTGGCACTGCTCGATCACCACCTGATCAGCGATAACGTGACCCTGCGCCTAATCATGTCGGAAATCTACGCCATCCTGCATGGCGAAGGTCACAGCCTGCCGCCGTCGCATCCTTACCGTAACTTCATTGCCAAAGCGGCCATGGTTTCCCGGGAAGAGCATGAAGCCTATTTCCGGAAACTGCTGGGCGACGTCGATGAAACCACTGCACCTTATGGGGTGCTGGATGTTCAGAGCAGCGGCGCAGGTAATACCAAGGCAATCCGCTACTTGAGCGATGAGGTCAGTGCAGCCGTTCATCGCGTCGCCAAAATCAGCGGCGTTCCCAACTCCGTACTGTTCCATGCGGCCTGGGGGCTGGTGGTCGCAGCTACCAGCGGACGCGACGATGCGGTGTTCGGCACTGTGCTGTCAGGCCGCTCCCAGGGTGCGAGCGGTGCCGATCAGGCACTGGGGATGTTCATCAACACGCTGCCGATGCGTATTCGCCTGGACGACCGCAGCGTCAGCGATATCGTCCAGGACGCCTATCAGCAATTGAGCGAACTGCTGACCCATGAACAGGCGTCACTGGCCCTGGCCCAGCGGTGCAGTGCAGTCGATGCTTCGATGCCGCTGTTCACGGTCATCCTCAACTGCCGTCATGGCGAGATGATCACCGCCGATGGCAGCAATATCGCGGAAATCGACAAGTGGGACGGTATCGAGTTCGAGGCTTCGGAAACCCACACCAACTACCCGATCGAAATTGCCGTGGCGACCGAAAACGGTGCGATTTCGCTGACTTCACAGACCGTGGTCGGCATCGATCCGCAACGGATTGCCGATTACCTGGCCCAGGCCGTCACAGTACTGGTGGAGGCACTGGAGCACACACCACAGCGTCCGGCCGACAGTCTCGACATCCTGCCTGAGGCCGAGCGGCAACTGGTGCTCAACGGGTTCAACCAGACCGCCAGCGATTTCGGCACGCCACGGCTGTTGCAGAGCCTGTTCGAGGAGCAGGTTCTGGCCCGGCCAGAGGCCATCGCTCTGGTGCACGAGCAGCAACAGCTCAGCTACGCGCAGCTCAACCGCCGGGCCAACCAGCTTGCCCGGCGTTTGCTGGAACACGGCATACAACCTCAACAACGAGTGGCCATCTGTGCCGAGCGCGGCGTCGAGATGATCGTCGCCCTGCTCGCCGTGCTCAAGGCTGGCGGCGCTTACGTGCCTGTCGATCCCGATCACCCGACGGAGCGGATCGCCTTCATTCTCAAGGACAGCGACGCCAGGGCACTGCTCTGCCAGCAGGCCCTGACACCTCATCTGCCTGCCGAGCAAGAGCGTCCGACGCTGATTCTGCTCGACGGGCACGACCTTGCAGGGGTCGATAACGATCCACAGTTCGACCAGAACCCGGACGCTACGGCGCTGGGTCTCAGCCCCGAGAACCTGGCCTACGTGATCTACACCTCAGGCTCCACCGGACAATCCAAGGGCGTGATGGT